>NZ_JAHKQX010000003.1:0-344701 GCF_019345515.1 Shewanella sp. NKUCC06_TVS
GACCGCCTTTTTGTTGCACCTGTACCATCCGCTCACCGGCACTTTGCAGCGTCTCACTAAACGCATAGAGTTTGTGCTGGTCTTCTTCAATACAGCGGCTTTGCATCGAGCTCACAATAAACCGTTGTTGTGTGTCGGTTTTAAAGCGCAGGTATTCGATGATATCGGCTTCACGGTCACAAACCGAAATCACCTTCTGCATCTGTGGTCCCAAGCGAGTCGCCATCGCTGCTGAAGCCCGTTGCCATTTGTAACTTTCTTTCTGTTCATAATCACGTTTGGCACGTTGTTTTTTCTGGCCATAGGCTTCGCGGTCGCGTGCCCAGCGATGCTGCTCAATCAGTCCAACGACTTGCTGCGCCTTGGGTGCAAACAATAAAACCGTGTGCGCTTCCAGCCCGCTGGAATGTTTGTGGGACGTGGTATGTCCAAGTTCTTCCACGACACTTGGGTGGGTGAACTCCAACGACGTGGTGTCTTCCAGCGCCAGTAGGCAGTCAAATGGTTCGCAGGCTTGCACTGTGGCAGCAAAACCTGCCTCAGCAATCGCTGCCGGACTGATATGCTCGTTACGGACAAAGCGATAAGCGGCTTCAATGTCTGCACTGGATGAAAGAGATTGCACGATAGATTGTCCTGTATGAGCTGCAAGTTGAGCCGCCAACTGTACAAGCCGTTTGGTCCTTCGTACATCCCCTAATTTTGCGCGCTGAAAAATGCTCTGTGCCCAGAGTGATGGTTCACTTAAAAACATGGCATGTGGTATCTGAAACAAAAGGTCAGGATCAGATCAGGTTAATTAAAAATGGTTCAAAAAAATCCCCCGGGGCAAACCGAGGGATTTGTGTAGAAGAGACAGACGCTATGGTAGGGATTTTTATTAGGCTGAAGAGAAGCTAAATAATGCGCTTAGGCATTACCCTTCACTTTCATATTCAGTGTCTTGGCAAAATCCAGCATACGTGTCAGTGGGATCAGCGCTTTAACTCTTAAGTCTTCATCCACAAAAATCTCATGGGTGGTTTTATCGCTGTCGGCGAGTGACGCTTCAATTGCCTGCAAACCGTTCATCGCCATCCAAGGACAGTGGGCACAGCTCTTACAGGTTGCGCCATTTCCGCCCGTTGGCGCTTCAATTAAAATTTTACCTGGCGCCGCCTGCTGCATTTTATAAAAAATGCCGCGATCGGTTGCCACGATAAAACGCTCATTTGGCATGGTCTGCGCTGCTTTAATCAGTTGACTGGTCGAGCCAACTGCATCGGCCATCGCCACCACACTGGCTGGCGACTCAGGATGCACAAGAATAGCCGCATCTGGGTAAACGCTTTTCATATCGCGCAGCGCATTAGATTTAAACTCGTCGTGAACGATACAATCGCCCTGCCACATCAACATGTCGGCGCCCGTCTGCTTGGCAATATAGCTGCCTAAATGACGATCGGGTCCCCAAATGATTTTTTTGCCTTCGCTGTCTAAGTGCTCAACGATTTCAAGGGCAATGCTCGATGTCACCACCCAATCGGCGCGCGCTTTAACCGCAGCCGAGGTATTGGCGTAAACCACCACAGTATGATCTGGGTGCGCGTCGCAGAAAGCGCTGAACTTATCGATTGGGCAACCTAAGTCCAATGAACAAGTGGCTTCTAAGGTCGGCATTAAAATGGTTTTTTCTGGGCTTAAAATCTTAGCGGTTTCGCCCATAAACTTGACCCCAGCAACGATTAAGGTTTTTGCTGGGTGATCGCGGCCAAAGCGCGCCATTTCTAAGGAGTCTGAAACGCAGCCGCCAGTCTCTTCGGCAAGGGCTTGGATTTCAGGATCGGTATAATAGTGGGCAACCAGAACGGCATCTTTTTCAATGAGCAGTTGTTTGATCCGCGCCTTATAATCGGCTTTTTGCGCATCGGACAAAGGCACTGGTTTAGGCGGAAACGGGTAATCAATGGTTTCTATTGTTGGAGCAAATGGGCTGGGGGCTAACTGACTCATAACACATCCATCAGGATAACTACGTCCGGGAATTATACGTAATCGGGATCAAAAGATTAACCCATTTGTGCAAAGCAAATAAAAAAGGACGCTTTTAGCGTCCTTTTAATGTCAGTTATTCGTGCCAGTGGCTTAGCGCATCGCTAATAACATCTCTTGAGGTTGCTCAAGATACTGTTTCCACAGATTACAGAAGCGAGCAATCGTACCGCCATCGATCACTCTATGGTCACCTGACCAGCTCACTTGCATGATTTGGCGAGCTTCGACTTCCCCTTTCGCGTTAAAGCGCGGTAGGGTTTGCAACTTACCTAAGGCCACAATCGCCACCTCAGGTTTGTTGATAATAGGCGTCGCCACTGTGCCACCTAAGGCGCCAATGTTAGAAATAGATATAGTGCCGTCTTTCAGATCCGCTGGCGCCACGCGGCCGCTGCGGGCTGCTTGGGTCAGGCGGGTGATTTCTGCCGCCACTTCTAAAATGCTCTTGTCCTGAACATCTTTGATGTTGGGTACCAAGAGACCGACTTTAGAATCCACCGCCATGCCGATATTGTGACGTGCCTTGTAAGTTAGTTCAGTGCAATCAGCATTCACTTGACTGTTCATCACAGGGAACTGACCTAACGCGAGCGACATTGACTTCATGAAGAAAGGCATCATGGTCAGCTTCACTTCATCAGACGAATACTTCACTTTCATGCTTTCACGCAGTGCAACTAAGTCTGTTAAATCAAACTCTTCGCAATAGGTAAAGTGCGGAATGCTCGATACAGATTCCACCATCATGCGTGCCATCACAGCTTTTACGCCGCGAATCGGCTCAACCGTGTCAGCGCGTTGAGTCACTGTAGATGTTGGAACTTGGGTTTGAGATGTTTGAGTCGCTTGAACTGACGCCTCTTTTACCTGAGTCGCACTTGATGCAGAAACATTGCTCGCGCCTTGTTGGAAGCGAGTGATGTCTTCCTTATACACACGGCCGTGCTTTCCTGTGCCAGATACTTGGCTCAAATCGATATCTAACGACCGCGCCATACGACGAACCGCAGGGCTCGCTAAGGCTTTACCTTGACGAGCAGGTTCTGCATTCACAATCTGGACTGCTGGAGCCGCATTGGCCACAGTATCTGTATTTATTGTCGCCGTAGGTGCAGAAGCCGTCTGTTCAACTTCAATGGCAAATAAAGGCGCATGTACTTTAGCTAGCTGACCTTTGCGATAATGCAGTTTGGCAATTTTACCCGCTTTAATGGCAGGAATTTGCACCAGCGCTTTATCTGTCATCACGTCGGCAATCGGTTGATCTTCCTCAACCCAATCACCTTCACTCACTAACCATTCAACTAGCTCACATTCAACGATGCCTTCGCCGATATCTGGGAGTAAAAACTCTTCAATACTGACTGATGAATGGGATGACGTGGTCGCATTTGTGACTGCCACTGGCTCAGTCACTTTTGCAGTCGTCGCAGCAGGTTCAGCCATAACAGATTCGCCTGCGATTTCAACGGCATCTTCAATTTTTACGGCATAGAGCGGCGCATGCACTTTCGCAATATCGCCCTTCGCATAATACAGCTTAGTGACCACGCCCGCAAAAGGCGCGGGAATTTGCACTAAGGCTTTGTCTGTCATGACATCGGCAATCGGCTGATCTTCAACGACAGTGTCGCCTTCTTTCACCAGCCATTCAACGAGTTCACATTCAACAACGCCTTCACCAATGTCCGGCAAAATAAAATCTTTAATCATACCGGACTCCTAGAAGGTCACTGATGCTTTGATGGCTTCAAACGTTTTGAATGCATCGGGCATATATTCTTTTTCATGGACGAGTGGATACGGGGTATCTAAACCACAAACGCGGCTAATGGGCGACTCTAGATACAAGAAGCATTCTTGCTGAATCGTCGCCGCTATCTCACCAGCAAAACCACCGGTTAATGGCGCTTCATGGTTAACCAGTAAACGTCCGGTCTTTTTGACTGAATCGGCAACGGTATCGATATCCCAGGGTGACAAGGTGCGTAAATCGATAACTTCACAGGAGATCCCTTCTTTAGCGGCCATGTCGGCGGCTTTTTCAAGGATTTCCATTTGCGCGCCCCACGCCACTAAGGTGATGTCTTTACCTTCGCGAACCACTTCAGCCTTACCCAGTTCAATTTCATAATCGCCCGCTGGCACTTCGCCAACCGATGCACGATATAAACGCTTAGGCTCAAAGAAGATCACCGGATTTTTGTCACGGATTGACGCCAACAGCAGGCCTTTGGCTTGCTCAGGGTTGCGTGGTACCACCACTTTTAACCCCGGCGTCTGGGTAAAATAGGCTTCAGGTGATTGTGAGTGATAATGTCCGCCCGCGATGCCGCCGCCATAGGGCGTACGGAACACTAATCCACCGACATCGAACTCATTACCACTACGGTAACGGAACTTAGCCGACTCGTTGACGATTTGATCGAACGCCGGAAAGATATAATCGGCGAATTGGATTTCAGCCACGGCGGTCATGCCATTTGAGGCTAAACCATTGGCAAAACCGGCAATACCTTGCTCTGTCAACGGCGTATTAAAGCAGCGAGCGCGACCGAATTTTTCTTGAAGACCGGAGGTGGCGCGAAATACCCCGCCAAAGTGGCCCACATCTTCACCAAAAACCACCATGCGTTCATCGGCTTGCATGGCAATCGACAAGGCCTCATTGACGGCCTGTAACATATTCATTTCAGCCACGGCTTATAGTCTCCCTGCACTTTTTGGATAGGCTTGCGGATATTTCTTGATATGTTCTTTAAGCTCGGCGAGTTGCTTTTTCAGCACTGGCGTCGGCTTGTCGTACACATCTTCAATAATTTCATCCAGCATAGGCACAGGAATTTTTTCAGCCACTTTTACCGCAGCCAATACTTCTTCACGATATTTTTCATGCAGTTTCACATCATCCGCTTCAGCCAACCAACCTTTGTTGATAAGCCATAATTTGAAGCGTTTAACCGGATCGTGTTGCTGCCACTTGGCTTCTTCATCTTTCGAGCGATAACCTGAGGGATCGTCTGAAGAAGAGTGTGCGCCGAGACGGTAAGTCATGGCTTCAATCAGCACAGGCGCATTATGCTCAATCGCATAGGCACGGGCTTGCTGGGTTGCCGCTAACACGGCCAACATGTCATTGCCGTCTACACGAATGGTGTGCATGCCATAACCCACACCGCGGCTGGCAATACCGTTTCCAGCAAACTGCTCTTCAGTGGGGGTAGAAATCGCGTAGCCATTGTTACGACAGAAGAAAATCACTGGGCATTTCAGTACCGCGGCCATGTTTAGGCCAGCATGAAAATCCCCTTCCGATGCAGCGCCTTCGCCAAAATAACAAACCGCGACTTTGCGCTTACCTTGCATTTTTAAGCTGTAGCCCACACCAGTCGCCTGCGGGATTTGCGTGGCTAACGGTGACGAAATCGTTTGATAATGCAATGCCGCACTGCCGTAATGGATTGGCATTTGGCGACCTTTACCAAGATCTTTCTCGTTACTGAACATCTGATTCATAAACTGTTCAGTGGTAAAGCCGCGATAACGCAGCGCCGCATGCTCACGATATTGTGCGAGGATCACATCTTCTTGATCGAGTGCGGCCACACTGCCGACAATCGCCGCTTCTTCACCCGTACAGGTCATGTAGAAGCTGATGCGTCCTTGACGCTGGGCGCCAAGCATACGTTCATCAAGTACCCGAGTGAATACACAGGTATCGTAAATTTTAGTGGCTAAGGTTTCATCTATCACAGGCAAAACCGCGGTTTCATAAGTGGTGCCGTCGGCTTGTAGAATTCGAAGGATAGGAATGTGTAGCGATGCCTTATCCAAGAAGCCGACACGGTGCACTGTATCAGTGTTGAGTGTTGCTTTGCTCATATTGTGCTCTTGTTATCTCATTACGCACCAAAGCGTTTTGATGCGTCTGTTTATACGAATATGCCCGACGAACATTACGTTAACGTAAACTACCTATCAACCATTGGCATAGCTCAAACCACAAGTTATCCCTGCCTCGCATGTATATATTGCTTTACAAGCCTAACGCACATCCGCATTCACCGCAGGGATCAGGCAAATCACAGTGCGATTGCCAATAGGCACTTTGGCATTAGGGAACACGACAGACTCAAACTCATGTTCCACTTTAATTTCTTGCCCACCTTCCCGCGCTAATACAAAACCTTTCGGGAAAGATCTGAAGTTTTCGACATCGGTTGCGAAGGTAAATTCAAAATCATCGAAATGTTTATTGATGACGCGGCACACTTGATACAAGTTAACCTTATCGGCATCAAATGCATCTAACTCCAACGGCTTAGCGGTGATCAAGCGCATAAACATTTCATGGGTCGCAATAAAACGCGTCATGTCGTTCTGCCCCATGGGATACACTTTGCCAAGCTCAATGGTAAAGGCATCGGCGCCGTAGCGTTCGGAGGAAAAATAGCTAAAGGTCGTGGTCGGTTCGTGGTGAAAAAGTACCGTATCGACGCCGCTTGCGGCTAAAAACATGATTTGCTCGCCGCTAAAGGCACGCCCTGGACGATAGGGATAAATAGCGAACTTTTCATGCTTCGAGGCGCGCATCGCCGTGTGCAGATCATAATGAATGCGCTGACGACCATCGGCAACCGCGGTATAAAAACGGTCGACATAGGCTTCGAGTTTTTTGGCGCGCACTCGCTCAGGATTGACTAATCCCGGAGGATTGGAATGCTCACCACTAAAGAGACGATTCATGTTCTCATCGATAATCCGCGTGCCGTTATTAATCGCTAATGGATTACCAATTAGGAATAAAGTGCGCTGTTTAGCGATGATCTTTTGCTGTAAAAGCTGCTTAATTAAGCCATTGCAGAGTTCAATGGGCGCGGTCTCGTTACCGTGAACACCGCAAGAAAGGACAACATCTTTTCCTTCATTCTGGGCGGGCTCAAAAACGATAACGCCGGTATCCCACACTTCAACTTGGGTATGGTCGCCTAAGCTAAATGAAAACTCGCCATCGAACTGTTCAGGATGGGCTAAGGTGAGCGCTAAAAAATCCTTTGAATCTAACAGAGCTTGTAACACAGAATTCTCCTTATAATGGTGTGTAACAGTAACGGCGCAATAGCATCAGTGCAGATAGCAATAACCACTCAAGCATTCATCTCACCGCGGTTAGGCTGACTCGCACCTTAAAAAGCGGCTTCAATACTAACACATGTTTTTAATGCTGTTCTCAGACATTTATCGCCATAGGACCCAGTTTTGAACGGAATAAGATCAACGCGGCGCTTTGCTATGCCGAGTGTAAATTTCCCATGCCTTTATCGAAAAATCGTCCAGCATAAATATTCCTGCTAGAGGCTTGCTTTTGCGCGCGAGTTTTATCACAATCCTTAGCCATCTAGACTTCTATTGGATTTAATTATGGCGTTAGCAACCTTTGGTGCCGGCTGTTTCTGGGGCGTAGAGTATTTTTTTAGACAAGTGAATGGCGTATCGAATGCCACCTGCGGTTACATGGGCGGCAATAATAGCGCGACCACCTATGAAGAAGTCAAAAAAGGCAAAACGGGCCACGCCGAAGTGGTACAAGTGGAATTTGACCCTGCCCTGGTCAGTTATGAAGACTTGCTCGAGGTATTTTGGAAAAACCACAATCCAACCAGTCTGAACATGCAAGGCGGAGATATAGGCACTCAATACCGCAGCACGATTTTCTTCCATGACAGTGAACAAAAAGCCGCGGCAGAAGCCTCAAAATTAGCTTTTGCCCGCTCAGGTCGTTGGGGATTACGCCATATCGTGACTGAAATTGTGCCATTGCAACAGTTCCATGTGGCAGAGGAATATCATCAAAATTACATCGATAAGAATAACTTACCGAGTTGTCATATCGAGTACTAAATACGGTCAAATCAGCATGAGTTTAATACTCATAGCTTAAATAGACATAAACAAAAACGCACTCAAAACTGAATGCGTTTGTTTTTAATACTTTATAAACCTACTGCTGCGTTAAGCGTTCAGCGCCTTATCAATTAATGCCTGCGCATCTTTGATGATTTCAGCTAAATGCTGCTCACTGATAAAACTTTCGCCGTAGATTTTAAATAACGCTTCCGTGCCCGATGGACGTGCCGCAAACCACCCATTAGCTGTGGTAACTTTGATGCCGCCAATTGCCGCATTATTGCCTGGCGCATGGGTTAACACGTTTTCGATTGTCTCACCTGCAAGCACAGTGGCATTTAAGGTATCGGCATTGAGCAAAGCAAACTTGGCTTTGTTTTCAAGGCTGATTGGGCTATCGATACGCTTATAGAAACTTTGGCCAAATTGTTTTACTAGCTCTTGATGGCGTTGACCTGGGGTTTTACCTGTCACCGCAAGGATCTCTGCCGCAAGTAACCCTAAAATGAAGCCGTCTTTATCTGTGCACCATGTACTGCCATCACGGCGTAAAAATGCCGCGCCAGCACTCTCTTCACCGCCAAAGGCGATTGTGGCTTCGGCTAAACCGTCGACAAACCACTTAAAGCCCACTGGCACTTCGAGTAACTTTTTGCAGTGGAAAGCACAGATTTTATCGATAAGCGCACTCGATACTAAGGTTTTACCTATGGCTAAGGTATCGCTCCAATCTGGTCTGTGTGTCAGTAAATAATCGATAGCGACCGCAAGATAATGATTCGGATCCATCAAACCCGTACCAGGGCAAACGATGCCGTGACGGTCATAGTCAGGATCATTACCAAGGCATAAATCAAAGGATTCTTTATGGGCGAGTAAACCTGCCATCGCATAGGGAGACGAGCAATCCATGCGGATTTTGCCGTCTTTATCCAGCGGCATAAAGCTAAAGCTTGGATCAACCTTATCATTGACTAAGGTGATATCGAGCCCATAACGCGCAGCAATCGGTGCCCAGTAGAAAATCCCTGAACCACCGAGTGGGTCAACACCGATACGCAGCTTAGCGTTGGCAATCGCCTTCATGTCGATAACATTCTCTAAATCAGCCACATAGGGCGTGATCAAATCAATGGCGTTGACATAGCCTGATGCCAGCGCTTCGGCATACGCTAATTTTTGCACGCCAGCTAACACATGGCGCAAGTAATCATTGGCCCGCGACTCAATCCAAGCCGTGATATTACCTTCGGCCGGTCCGCCATGGGGTGGATTGTATTTGATCCCGCCATCTTGAGGCGGATTGTGGGAAGGCGTAATGATCAAACCATCAGAAAGAGGCGCACCTGTGATATTTGCTTCGCGATTGGCGCAAATCACCCCATGGGACACCACTGGCGTTGGCGTAAATCCGTCGTTCTGCTGGATGTGCACTGTGACTTTATTTGCCGCCAGCACTTCAATGGCCGACAAATAGGCCGCATAGGATAACGCATGGGTGTCAATCCCAAGGATCAGCGGCCCATCGATATTTGCCGATTGACGGTAGTCAACCACAGCTTGGGTAATCGCCCAAATGTGTTGTTGGTTAAAACTGCCATTGAAGGCGCAGCCTCTGTGCCCAGAAGTGCCAAAGGTGACGCGTTGTTGTACGTCATCCATATTTGGCGTGATGCTGTAATAATGGCTCATCAGTTTTGGAATATTGACCAGATCCGTCTGATTAGCGATTTGTCCTGCCCTTTGATGTATTGCCACCTATGGCTCTCCTGCACTCAATTACAATTAGAAAAAGTAGAAAAATGTCGTACTAACTTGGCTCATCCGCGGATTAAACGCGCTCGGCGATGCCCGCTGCTACTGTCGCATCACAACCAAATTGCACTAAAACTTCCGATAAAATAGTGCGTTTCTTGGCGGTATTGTTGTTACTCGTTACCCAGAAACCACTTGCACCAATTTCTTTTGGGTTAGCCGAAGCACTCGCTTCGAGCAGTTGCTCCTTAGAGCGAGCAAAATACAAACGATCGCGCCCTTGGATCTGCAAAATTTGTGAGAATTGCTCTGGGGCTAATTGATACAAACTTTCGAGCAAAAACAGAAAACGACCTACTGCGCCTTTTTGCTGCGATAACTGATGTTCATCGACTAAGCGACTAAAATCATTCACTGCTGGCACTGTTTGCGCCGCGACGGGCTGAATAGGTTCAGCTTCAAGGCTCGGTTGGCTAATCGCCAAAGGCTGGGGTTGTTCGACCGCATCGACGGACAGGCCGAGTAATCGACGAAGAATGTCAGAGGCGCTCTCACCAATACGTTCTGTTTTGCTGGCAATATGACGATAGAGCTCTTCATCTACTTCGATATATTTCATAACCTTAATTATCCTTTGTTATTCGACAGGCTTAACCGAAAAAAGTGTACCACAGCGATCGGGGCAGATCATTGCGATCTGTTACCAGTGTATCTATCTCTATCAATCTGATAAAGCGCCATTATTCTAAAAGTGCGGGAAATAGCACAGCAAACTAGCAGTTAATCGACAATTGCCGAAAAAGCACACAAGTTACTGGCCGCACCCACCATAGAAATGGCAACTGACTTGTCAAGCCAACGGCATTAAGGGCACAATTCGCGTCACGCTAAGCTAAAAATCTCCAACAGGAATCACCATGAACTTTGTTTCTACAGGCCAAGGACCCGCAGTGCTCTTGATCCACGGCTTGTTCGGTAATCTAGATAACCTCAAAGGTCTAGGGCAAGTATTAGAAAATCAGTATCAAGTTATTCGTATCGATGTGCCCAATCATGGTTTAAGTGAGCATTGGGATCAAATGGACTACCCTCGACTCGCCACTGCAATGATCAGCTTGCTCGACGAACTGGCTATTGAACGCGCCCATATTGTGGGTCACTCCATGGGCGGTAAAATCGCCATGGCGACGGCGTTAGCCTTTCCAGAGCGCATTATCAGCATGGTGGCAGCCGATATCGCCCCTGTCGCCTATGAGCCAAGACACGATACAGTGTTTGCGGCATTAGAAAGTCTGCCCTTAGAAGGCCATACCGACAGACGCTTTGCCCTAAACCACTTAATTGACAATGGTATTGACGAAGCAACGGCACAATTTTTACTCAAAAATCTACAACGCACTGATACTGGCTTTCGTTGGAAAATGAACTTAAGTGGCCTAAAGGCTTGTTATCCTAATATTATTGGCTGGCAAAATCAGACACTAAATCCAGTACAAAGCTATGCTGGACCAAGTCTGTTTATTCGCGGCGGCGACTCAAATTATGTCACTAGCGAGCACAGAAGCGCTATCATGGCGCAATTCCCCGCGGCACAGGCAAAAACACTTGAAGGATGTGGTCATTGGTTGCATGCGCAAAAACCCGTCATTTTTAACCGGATCGTGTCTGAATTTATTGACAAACATTCAATGTAAATCAGCAGCAAACTCGACCGAAAGCATATGGCAGCCGCCATCTTGTTGTGATATATTCGCGCCTCTTTTGGCCTTAGAACACTCTCAAGGACTAAGAAAGTATGTTATCTCAGTACATGGAACAAATTGAAACCATCGGCCTGAACCTGTTTTTTGCCTCGATATTTTTCTTTATCGGCATGGCCATCCACGATGTGCTTAAACAAGGTAACGTGCCAAAATTTGGTCGATTTATTGTTTGGTTAGTGTTATTTCTCGGCTGCGCCGGGTTTATTGTAAAAGGTATTATCCAGATCACTTGGGAAGGCTCAGGGATCGGTTAACAATAAGAACATGGCAAAAGAAGCAACTGACAGAACCACCATTGACCTTTTTGCCAATGAAAAGCGCCGGGGCCGCCCAAGAAGTAATCCTTTGTCCCGTAGCCAACAGCTTAAGGTCAACAAACGCAATCAAATCCAGCGCGATAAAGCCAACGGATTAAAGCGAATAGAGTTAAAGGTGTCACAAGATTTGTATGACGCCTTGAATGAGCAGGCATTGGCCAGTAACATCAGCCGTAGCCAGTTAATCGAATTAATTCTTCAGCAACAAGTTGAGTGCTGAACGAGTACCAGCAAGATTAACCTAATAAGTGAACTAGACATTAAAGGATAGACAATGGCAACTGTAGGTCTTTTTTTCGGTAGCGACACAGGTAACACCGAAGCTGTAGCCAAGATGATCCAGAAAAAACTGGGTAAAAAAATGGTTGAGGTGAAAGATATCGCCAAAAGTACCAAAGAACAGATTGCAGAGTATGACTTGCTGCTGTTCGGCATCCCGACCTGGTATTACGGTGAAGCGCAATGTGACTGGGATGATTTCTTCCCTGAATTAGAGCAAATTGATTTTACTGACAAACTTGTCGCTATTTTTGGTTGTGGTGATCAAGAAGACTACGCTGAGTATTTCCTTGATGCCATGGGCATGGTTGGCGATATCGTTCAGGCCCGTGGTGGTATCATCATCGGCCATTGGCCAACTGCAAGCTACAATTTTGAAGCCTCTAAAGGTCAAGTCGATGACGACCACTTTATTGGTTTAGGTATCGATGAAGATCGCCAACCAGAGCTGACTGAAGAACGTGTTGATGCTTGGGTTAAGCAAATTTACGAAGAAATGTGTTTAGCTGAATTAGAAGATTAATTCTGTTAACCATTTGATTAAAGCGGCTTAACGCCGCTTTTTTTTATGCATATATTTCTGACTTGTTGTAACTAAGAATAACGACATACCACACTCATGACCAACACACCCCGCTCCAATCACTGGGATATTTTTTGCACCGTCGTTGATAACTACGGCGATATTGGCGTCACTTGGCGTTTAGCAAAACAAATAGCCAATGAGTATCAGATCCCTGTTAATCTGTGGGTCGACGACCTCGCAAGCTTCTCCCATATTTTACCGACACTCGAACCACTAAAAGCCACTCAAACCTTTAATGGTGTGAATATTATTCATTGGAAAGAGCCTTTGCCTGTAGCGTTTTTCGCAGGAGCAGTGCTCATCGAAGCCTTTGCCTGTGAACTCCCCGAACAGGTAAAAGCGCAGCTGGCTTATTTACATCAGAACGCCCCAAAATCTGTACCTGTTTGGCTGAATTTAGAGTATTTAAGCGCAGAGGATTGGGTTGAAGGCTGCCATGGTTTGCCATCGTTACAGGCCAATGGTTTGAAGAAGTATTTCTACTTTCCCGGTTTTAGCGCCAAAACGGGTGGACTCATTTGCGAGCAAAAGTTGTTTACCGAGCGTGATGCTTGGCAAGCTGATACTGCCAATAAATTGCAGCTTTTTACTAATCTAGGTCTTAAGGACATTCAGGCACAAGACACTGTTATTAGCGTTTTTAGCTATGAGACCGAGGCGCTACCTGCATTATGTGAGTTATGGCAGCAATCGGCAGAAAAAATCCATGCGCTGATCCCCAAGGGGCGTAGCTTAAACAGTCTGACGCATTTACTGCCATGTGAAATTGCCGCTCTAGTGCCGGGTCAACAGATAAATCATGGCAATTTAACCCTGCATATTTTACCTATGACTGACCAACAGGGGTTTGATCGCCTGCTCTGGAGCTGTGATTTTAATATCGTGCGCGGTGAAGATTCCTTTTTACGTGCCCAATGGGCCGCAAAACCCTTCATTTGGCACATTTATCCCCAAGAAGATGATTATCACCTCGTAAAATTAGAAGCTTTTCTCAAACTTTACTGCGATAATCTGCCACCTAAAATTGCTTGTTATTGGTCTGAATTGAATCTCGCGTTCAACCAAGCACAGCAATCAGCCGTGAGCCTTCACTGGCAAAACCTTAATCCTGTTAATTTGCCCTTGTTGCATCACCATGCTAAACAATGGCCAATTAATGCATTAAATGCTGCAGATCTCGCTACTCGACTAGTTCAGTTCGTTAAAAACAGCTAAGATACTGCGCGAAAACAGAAAAATCTAAATATAGGAAATAGTGTAATGAAAACTGCTCATGAAATCCGTCCTGGTAACGTGATCATGTTAGATGGCAGCCCATGGGTTGTGCAGAAAACTGAAACAACTCGTTCTGGCCGTAACGCTGCTATCGTTAAGTTAAAGTTGAAAAACTTGCTGCTTAACTCTGGTACTGAAACGACTTTCAAAGGTGAAGATAAGTTAGAAGACATCATCCTAGATCGTCTTGACTGCACATATTCTTACTTTGCAGATCCTATGTTTGTATTCATGGATGCAGAATACAACCAATACGACGTAGAAGCTGAAAACCTAGGTGATGCAGCGGCTTATATCGTTGACGGTATGGAAGAAACTTGCCAAGTGACTTTCTATGATGGCAAAGCTATCTCTGTTGAAATGCCAACCACTATCGTACGTGAAGTGATCTACACTGAGCCTTCAGCTCGTGGCGATACTTCAGGTAAAGTGATGAAGCCAGCGACTATCACTGGCGGTGGCACAGTAAGTGTTGCTGACTTCGTGAAAGTAGGCGACAAAATTGAAATCGACACTCGTACTGGTGAATTCAAGAAGCGCGTTTAATCGCCCTTCTCGTTTCCAGACGAAGAAAAGCCAGTGCTTGCACTGGCTTTTTTGTTGCTGTTTTTTAGTCACTCATTTTTAAGACTCTTGAGTCATTGAAGGGGTTAAAACTTTTATAAGTAATAATTCCCTTATTCATAAAAGCGTTAGCATTGCGGTCCTAAGAAACGTCGCTCCCAAGCCCCTATCTCACTCAAATAACTTTGGAATTCAATTTCCTTCACCGATACAAAGCCAGTGACAAAATCGTCCCCGAGTAAGCGTCGTGCCGAATCACTTTGGCGCATTTGTGTTAATGCAGCTAAAAATGTCTGCGCGAGGTCATGGCTGCTATCGTAGGCGCTCCCGGTTTCTGGTGCACTTGGCGATAATTTTTCTTCCATTCCGGCTAGGCCCGCAGCCAAAGATGCGGCAATCATCAGGTATGGATTAGCATCGGCGCCCGCAATACGATTCTCTACCCGTCTCGCTACTGGAGCACTTAATGGCACACGTAGGCCCGTGGTGCGATTATCAACGCCCCAACTTAAATTAATCGGCGCTTGACTGCCGGAAATGTAACGTCTAAATGAATTGATATTGGGTGCGAATAACAACATTAAATCAGGTAGATACTTTTGTAATCCGCCGATGTAGTGGTGAAAACGGTCAGTGTCGCTACCATCAGCATGGCTGAAAATATTATGACCTTTATCATCGACGACACTTTGATGTAAATGCATAGAACTGCCGGGTTGACCCGCTATGGGTTTTGCCATAAAAATCGCATTCAAACCATGTTTTATGGCGATTTCTTTCGCCGCGTATTTAAACATAAAGGCTTGATCCGCTAAGGCCAGCGGATCGCCATGCACTAAGTTAATTTCATATTGCGATAGCCCCATCTCATGGATCCAAGTATCACCTTTAATCCCAATCGCATCGATGGCGGCATTAAACTCATCCCAAAATGGCGCGAGTTCATTGAGCATATTCATGCTAAACGCAGATTGACCATTTTCAGCTCGGCCACTTTTTGACATGGGTGCCTGATACGGCACACTCGGATCGGTATTGGCTTCAGTCAGATAAAACTCAATCTCAGGGGCCACCACGGGCGTTAACCCAAGGGCTTGGTAACGGGCCAACACATTTTTTAACATAGAGCGCGGCGCAAATGGACATAAATTGCCATCCAGTAATACACAGTCATGGATGGCAAATGCGCGCGGCACTGTGCTCCATGGGATCATCTTGAGGGTGCTGTAATCGGGGACGAGTAAAAGATCAGGATCTGCATCAGGGAAAACTGGATCGTAGGAATACTCACCGGTAATCGCTTGCATCGAAATCGCTTGGGCAATACGTAATTCAGCACCCTGAGCAAAACTTCGGGCTGGCATAAGCTTTCCCCTTGGATAGCCTGAAATATCAGGGAATAAACACTCGACATCACGTATTGTGCCGTGCTCGAAAAACGCAGTAAGAAGAGTTGAGTCCATTTGATTCGTTTGCCACTAATGTTGAAAATAATGCCCTGAAGGATGCAAAGTATAATCAGGCTTTGATTTGAAAAGCTACATGGCGACGATGAAATATGTAAAATATAAATGACAATTCCGTAAAATATAATTTGACATCAGTTGAAAATCTTCATTTAGTAGTGTAATCGTGTTTATTCTAGTTCAAGCCTCATCACTCTTTACTCACCCTAGCCGCCTAACCCCATTACGGCAAACATAAAAAAACCAGCCGTAGCTGGTTTCTTATATTAATCATGACAGAAGTTATGCAATCACAATAAAGCCGATAAATGCTATTACTGCTGCGATAAGTGCATAAGGTAACTGAGTCACAGCATGGCTCACTAAGTTACAACCTGAGCCTTGGGCGGCCAATACGGTTGAATCTGAGTAAAAGCACGCTTGGCTACCAAATGATGATGCAGACAATAAGGCCCCAATGACTAATGGGATGTCCGCCCCAACCGCTTGCGCTAATGGCATTACAATAGGAATCGTCACGGCAAATATACCCCAGCTCGAACCTGTGGCAAACGCGAGTATAGCCATAGATAAGAACACTACCGCAGGCAGCAATTTAGGTGTCATAAATGGGCTTAATGACTCAATGACGTACTGCGGCAGTAATAACTGATCGCACACATCCTTAAACACAAACGCCGCAATCACAGTGCTAATGGCCGGTAGCATGCTTTTAAAGCCATCGATCATTTGGTCCATCATCTCTGAAAATGGCATCAAACGCTGCACTGCATAATAAGGAATCGTGATAACTAAGGTCGCCAGTAAGCCTTTCCACACGTCGATATCAAAGTACACGGTAAAGGCAACTAACAAACCAATAGGCACTAAAAAGTTATGCAGTTTGCCCTGATTATCGGCGTGCTTAAATTCCTCTTCTATGGCTTTAACCGCATATTCATCCGAAGTTTGAACTTGGTCGAAATCCACTTGCGCTTCAGCGGGTTCACCTTGGGCAGCGCGTAGCTGCGCAGCCTTCATTGGACCAATGGCGGGCACAATACCTAATGCGACAAGTAGCACCATAGCCACAGCTAACCAAGCATAAAGCATGTAAGGAATAGCTTGCATATAAACTGCAATGCCTTGACCTTCGGCTGCCACACCGTTATCCACCAGTAATCCACCAAAAAATACCGCCCAAGTCGATAATGGCACTAACACACACACGGGCGCGGCGGTGGAGTCCACGACATAGGCGAGCATTTCACGGGACACTTTAAATTTATCCGTTACACGCTTCATGGTTTCACCCACGGTCAACGCATTGAGATAGTCATCGATAAAAATCACGATCCCAAGGATAAAAGTCATTAATAGGGAAGATTTAGGTCCTTTCGCCAATTTAAGTGCATTGCGGCCAAACGCTAATGCGCCGCCAGTTCGTACTAAAAGTGCGATGAGCGCACCAAAACCACCACACACCAGAATCAACCAACCTATGGTTTCATCGGCCATAACCTTCAATGACACACTAGCAAAATTGTTTAAGACTTGACTGGGATCGAGTAACAGGAAACCGGTTACCGCACCTATGATCAAAGATAAAATAGGACGGCGTAACCAAATAGCTAACACCAATACCACCAAAGGTGGAATGAGACTTAACGCTGTCGGTTCAGACATGCACTTAGGTCCTCTAAATAAATCGCCTAAAAGGCAAATGGTTTTAGAATAACGTCTGAAATCAACACGATTCAGAACGTCAACACAGCTGCTTCATGATGACTAACCCTGAAGATAAAACCCGCGAATTGCTTGCTATCTAAGGTGCCTTGCCAAAAACATCGCGCAGAAAATAAAGCGCATCGAATATTGAGTCAACTATAAATTTAACTTGATAGAAAATAAATTTAATTCCCGCGAGACAATTTTACATAACCATATAATTTAGAAGACTTTTAACGCCATCGCAACTTAAACATTTATGATCTTCTTAGCTTAATAAGCATTCAATAAATATGCCTAATTATCACAAGATAAAATGCCGCTTGCATAAGTTTACCTTATCAAAAATCTGTGATTAAAAATCAACCATTAAGTATCCGCTAAAATACATTTTCTTCTGTCACGATTAATATGGCTAATATAGAAAAATCAAATATGAGTCAGCTAATGAAAACGCATTTTCATCTTTCGAAATGAAAAAACATAAACAAGATTCCTCCACCAACCCAACAGATAAACAATCTTAAAATCATACAAATATCAGAACATAAAACTTGTGCATATTTCTTTAATCGACTGTTAAAGCATATTTAACTGAGGGGTATTTATAAAAAAAGCGCAATTCTGTGCTTATCCCCCCTTTCATCTACAATGAAATTTCGTTATGGTGCGCTAACTTAAGCCAAAACTTTATGCATGTTCCGAGGTGTAAATGCGCCCTATCATCAAATCCAACAAGCTGGATACCGTTTGCTATGACATCCGCGGCCCAGTGCACAAGGAAGCCAGACGTTTAGAAGACGAGGGGCATCGAATCCTCAAACTCAACATTGGTAATCCGGCCCCCTTCGGTTTCGAAGCGCCTGAAGAAATTGTGCGCGATGTGATCCTCAATTTACCCAGTGCCCAAGGCTACTGTGAGTCAAAAGGATTATTCTCTGCCCGTAAGGCCATAGTGCAGCATTATCAAGCCCAAGGGATTTTTGGTGTCGATATCGAAGATATCTATATAGGTAACGGCGTTTCAGAACTCATTATGATGGCAATGCAAGGCCTGCTAAATACCGATGATGAGATCTTAATCCCCTCACCAGATTATCCCCTGTGGACAGCAGCGGCGAATCTCGCGGGCGGCAAGGCTGTGCATTATCGCTGCGATGAAGAAGCGGACTGGTTCCCCGATCTCAACGACATTAAAAGTAAAATTTCATCACGTACTCGCGGCATAGTGCTGATTAACCCGAACAACCCAACCGGAGCGGTATACAGCAGAGAATTACTGCTGCAAGTGGTTGAACTGTGTCGTCAACATGATCTGATCCTTTTTGCCGATGAAATTTACGATAAAATTTTATACGATGAAGCCAAGCATATTCCTGCTGCGGGTCTATCAGATGATATTTTAACTGTTACTTTTAACGGTTTATCAAAGGCTTATCGTGCAGCAGGATTTCGTGTTGGTTGGATGATGTTATCTGGCAATCTTAAGGCTGCTAAAAGTTACATCGAAGGCTTAGAAATGCTGTCCTCGATGCGCCTCTGTGCAAACGTACCCAATCAACATGCAATTCAAACCGCGCTCGGCGGTTATCAGAGTATTAACGAGCTTATTTTGCCTAATGGCCGCCTCACAGTTCAAAGGGATGCCTGTTATGAATTACTTAACCAAATTCCAGGTGTGAGCGTTAAAAAACCAAAGGGCGCACTCTATGCCTTCCCTAAACTGGATATGAAGAAATTCAACCTAAGGGATGATGAGCGTTTAGTGCTGGATTTACTCAGAGAAAAGAAAATCCTGTTAGTGCACGGCACGGCCTTTAACTGGCCTGAGCCTGACCATTTACGAGTGGTTTTCTTGCCCTATAAAGAAGATCTGAAGAAAGCATTTACTGAGTTTGGCGCCTTCCTCGAAAACTATCGACAATAGAATATCCCTTTAACGGTTTGAGTCATAAAGCGATCCTAGTGGTCGCTTTATTTTTAGCTATTTCTTTAAATCCTCTACGCTCATGCTCACGTGTCATCCAAGGCTGTGATAATCTAAGACTTCACTAGCGTCAATACTGCCTACTCACTCGTTTCATGTCTTCCATTGCAGCTTGTCGCCTTCCGATTTCACTCTTTAGCAGGAAAACTATGAGTCATTTATTTGCGCATTTAGCTCGCATGAAACTTATCCAACGCTGGCCTTTGATGTACAACGTTCGCACTGAAAATGTTCAAGAACACTCGCTACAAGTTGCTATGGTGGCCCATGCACTGGTGATCATCAGCAATAAAAAGTTCGGCACGACGCTCGATCCCCATCAAGCCACCAGTTTGGCGATTTTTCACGATGCCAGTGAAATTCTCACGGGTGACTTACCGACGCCAGTGAAATACTTCAATAAAGAAATTGAAGCCGAGTATAAAAAGATTGAGGCGATTGCCGAGCAGCGCATGTTAGATATGGTACCTGAGGAATTTAAAGAAGATTATCGCAATCTGTTCATCAGCGATTACGCCGATCCCGTTTACAAGACCATAGTTAAATCCGCCGATACTCTGTGCGCTTACCTTAAATGCCTTGAAGAAAACCGCGCCGGCAACAGTGAATTCAATACCGCCCGCAAGCGACTTGAAGACATGCTGGCGACGAATCCCGATCCTGCAGTACAGTATTTTATGAACTGCTTTGTACCCAGTTTCACCTTGAATTTAGACGAAATTAACAAGATGCTTTGATTTTCCACTCTCGCTAGGAATGCATATGACTTCAAGTGTTTGGCAAGAACGCCGTCATGGTGAAGATAAACAACGGCGCTTTGATCACCGCAGCCCCTACCAAAGAGACAGGGCGCGTATTCTCCACTCGGCCGCCTTTCGCCGCCTTCAGGCCAAGACCCAAGTGCTCGGCGTTGGCATGAATGACTTCTATCGCACCCGATTAACCCACTCACTCGAAGTCTCGCAAATTGGCACTGGCATAGCCGCGCAGCTCAGACGCAAATATCCACAACATAAACAACTGCTTTGCTCTATGAGCTTATTAGAGTCCTTATGTTTAGCCCACGATATTGGTCATCCTCCCTTCGGCCATGGCGGCGAAGTCGCATTGAATTACATGATGCGCGACCACGGCGGTTTTGAAGGTAACGGCCAAACTTTTCGCATTTTATCTAAGCTTGAGCCCTATACATTAGATTTTGGGATGAACTTGTGTCGGCGTACCATGCTCGGGATTTTAAAATACCCCGCGCCGCACTCGAGGCTATTTGTCGCGGGTGAACATAATGAAATCACCAACCATAGACAGCTCAAGCCGTCACAATGGCCGCCGGTTAAGGGCATTTTCGACGATGATAACGACATCTTCGCTTGGGTGCTTGAGCCTTTGTCTGAGGCGGATAGCCGTCGTTTTACCTCGACACAGCAAGGTTCACACCCCGCCCTGCACCACTATCCACATCTGCGAACCCAGTTTAAATCCTTCGATTGCTCGATTATGGAACTGGCAGATGACATCGCCTATGCGGTGCACGATCTCGAAGATGCGATTGTGATGGGCATAGTCACAGCGTCCCAGTGGCATCAAGATGTGGCGCCGACACTGACCAGCAGCAGTGATGCGTGGATAAAACAAGAGCTGGCAGATATTGGCAACAAGCTGTTTTCCCATGAGCATCACCTGCGTAAAGATGCCATAGGCACACTCGTTAATGGCTTTGTCACCGCTATTGTTATCTCAGAAGATGACGTGTTCGAAGAGCCATTATTGCGCTTTAATGCGACGTTAGAGCCAGAATTTGCCATTGCGCTCAATGTGCTCAAGCAACTGGTTTATAATTACGTGATCCGTAAACCTGAGATCCAAATGCTCGAATATAAGGGCCAGCAGATTGTGATGGGATTATTCGAAGCCTTCGCTTCCGATCCCGAGCGTTTGCTGCCACTGAACACCCAAGAGCGCTGGCGCGAAAGTGAGCAACAAGGCTTAAACAGTCACAGAGTGTTGGCGGACTATATTTCGGGGATGACAGATGAGTTTGCGGGGCGACTGTATCAACAGCTATTTAGCCCCAAAGCGGGCTCAAATATCGAATTGAGTAAGGAAATGTAGCCAAGCTGACATTACGTAGCCCGACTTGCTATAAATCCAGACCGTTTGTAAATGTGCGAGTTACTGTAAAAACCAGACTTTCTACAGAGTCAGCTATCGCAGCCGTTCTTTATCAAAATGCGAAAAATAAAAGACAAAAAACCACCTCGCGGTGGTTTTTATTTTGTCACTATTTCAAACTCGATTTATAAAGCGCCAATGGCATCTTTACAAAGTTGAGTGATACGATCCCAATCGCCGTGTTCCATTGCATCCGTTGGCGCAATCCAACTACCACCAATACAATCGACGTTTTTCAGCGCTAAATAATCTTTATAGCTACTTGGCGTAATGCCACCTGTTGGGCAGAAGCGAATATCCGCTAGCGGACCCGAGAAGGCTTTAAGAGCATCAACACCACCCGAAGCTTCAGCTGGGAAGAATTTAAAGTGGGTGTAACCGAGCGCCATCCCCGTCATCACTTCTGAAATGCTCGCAACCCCTGGAATTAAAGGGATTGGACCATGCATACCCGCTTTGAGCAGTTCAACCGTCGCGCCTGGGGTAATAATAAACTGCGCACCCGCGGCAATCGCAAGATCAAGCTGAGCTTCGTTTAGGATAGTCCCTGCGCCCACTAAGGCCTCAGGCACTTCTTTGGCGATTTTAGTGATAGCTTCGAGTGCACAAGGCGTACGCAAAGTCACTTCTAACACGCTAATGCCGCCGGCAACCAGTGCTCGCGCTAATGGCACCGCATGTTCAATCTTGTTAATCACCATAACAGGAACAATAGGGCTGCGTTTAAAAATATCTTGTGGCTGTAGTGACCAGTTATTCTCAAGCATTGCGTTATTCTTCCTTTGTATTAATAAAGTTCATCGATGGCATTAGTACAACGCGCACCAGTTTCTGGACTACTTAGATTTGAACGTAGCGCACTAAATAACTCGCGGCCCATGCCATAACGTGAGCGATGTAAATCCACTATTCCCGCGGCTCTGGTGGCAAGTTCAGCTTCAGAGACCAGCAGGCTCAGTTCGCCTGTTAACGCATCGACACGGATCAAGTCGCCATCTTGGACTTTGGCAATTAAACCGCCATCTAAGGCTTCTGGCGTTAAATGAATGGCCGCAGGGACTTTACCCGACGCACCAGACATGCGACCGTCGGTCAGCAGCGCGACTTTAAAGCCTTTGTCCTGAAGCGTTCCCAATAATGGGGTTAACTTGTGCAGTTCTGGCATACCATTGGCTTTCGGGCCTTGACCTTTAACCACCACAACACAATCTCTATCCAGAGCACCGGCTTGGAACAAGGCATCGAGTTTGTTTTGATCGTCAATCACCACCGCGGGCGCTTCAACGACACGATGTTGTTCTTGTACTGCTGACACTTTGATCACAGCGCGGCCTAAGTTACCTTTGAGTAATTTTAAGCCACCGTTGCCTTGGAAAGGTGATGCGACTGACGTTAACACTTCAGTATCTAAGCTAGTCGTTGGACCATCGACCCAGCGCAGTTCACCGTCGAGCAGCCTTGGCTCTTGGGTATAACGGCGTAAACCAAAGCCCGCAACGGTATTCACATCTTCATGCAATAGACCCGCATCGAGCAATTCTTTGATTAAGTACGCCATGCCACCGGCTGCATGGAAGTGATTAATATCGGCATGACCGTTTGGATACACGCGCGCCACTAGTGGTACAGCATCGGATAATTCAGAAAAATCATCCCAGTTCACAATAATACCGGCAGCACGAGCCGCGGCGACTATGTGCATCGTCAAGTTAGTTGAACCGCCTGTCGCTAATAGCGCGACTATGCCGTTAACCACAGATTTTTCGCTGACCACTTCACCGATTGGGGTATATTGGGTGCCCATTTCGGTTAAACGACACACTTGCTTAGCTGCCATCTTATTTAACGCTTCGCGCAGTGGATCATCAGGATTCACAAATGACGAGCCAGGTAACTGCAGGCCCATCACTTCAAGCAT
This sequence comes from Shewanella sp. NKUCC06_TVS, assembly GCF_019345515.1. Lineage (NCBI taxonomy): Bacteria > Pseudomonadati > Pseudomonadota > Gammaproteobacteria > Alteromonadales > Shewanellaceae > Shewanella > Shewanella sp. NKUCC06_TVS. The sequence goes on from NZ_JAHKQX010000003.1 coordinate 23,731, forward strand.
CAACTGATTCGAGTTTGCCGTGCCGTAGAAAGTACAGGTTCCCGCACTGTGGTAAGACTGGGCTTCAGCTTCTAATAGCTGTGCACGGTCTACTTTACCTTGGGCAAATTGTTGACGAATACGGGCTTTTTCTTTGTTCGGGATACCTGATTTCATCGGCCCTGCCGGCACGAATAACATAGGTAAGTGACCAAAACTTAAGGCGCCGATAAGTAAACCTGGAACGATTTTATCGCAAATGCCGAGCAGTAAAGCGCCATCGAACATGTTGTGAGACAAACCCACAGCCGTTGCCATCGCAATCACTTCACGACTCAGTAAGCTCAATTCCATACCGGGTTGACCTTGAGTCACACCGTCACACATGGCCGGAACACCGCCCGCCACTTGTGCAACACTGCCGACTTCCTGACAGGCTTTTTTAAGCAATTCAGGATAGCTTTCATAGGGTTGGTGCGCAGATAACATATCGTTAAATGCCGTCACTATGCCGATGTTCGCCTTATTTAATTGACGCAATGAATTTTTGTCGTCTGGATTACAGGCGGCAAAACCATGGGCTAAGTTGCCACAGCTCAATGAGCTACGGTGTACACCATGGTTACGAGCATCATTCAATGCGGCGAGATAACCTTCACGTGACGCTTTGCTACGGGCAATAATTCTGTCGGTAACAGCTTGAACTACTGAGTGTATTTCTACTGAGTGCATAGTGACTCCTTAAGCGCTCCAGAACACATCAACGGGCGTTTTACGCTGCGCTAATACGGCTCTGATAGGCATAGCATGGACATCATCACTTTCTAACGCTTGACGATATACGGATAATTTCTGTTCCCCGACCAAGTGCAGATAAATTTGTCTGCTGTTCAGAATCGCACTCTTAGAGAGCGTAATTCTACCATGGGGCGCTGTGGTGGGGTTCGTCGCCACACACAGGGCTTGGGTTGTGAGCGCATTTTCAAGCTCAGCACTGCAGGGAAACCAAGAGCAGGTATGACCATCGTTACCCATGCCTAACACCACCACATCAAAAGGACGTGGGAAGTTAGACAAGGACTCGGCGGCCATATCGGCGCCCGCTTCTGCAGTCGAAAACATGTTTTTTAAACCGCGGAATTTGGCATTCGCCGCACGGTTTTGTAATAAATGTTCACGCACGAGACGCTCATTAGAAGCATCGGCGTCGGCTTCAACCCAGCGCTCATCGGCAAGCGTGATATAAACATCACTCCAATCGATGGATTTCATGCTCAATAGTTGAAATAACTTAAGCGGCGTCGAACCACCGGAAACCACTAAGCTCGCTTTTCCGCGGGCATCGACGGCTTCCTGCAACTGGCTCGCAATTCTATTCGCAAGCTGTTGTTCTAACGCACTTGGCGTATCGAAAGATTTGAATACGGTTTCTTTAATCATCAAAGTCTCCTACTCGTCCCACGAACGGCCATCTTTGGTGATCAAAGCAACTGACGCAACTGGACCCCAAGTACCCGCAGGATAAGGTTTTGGTTTTTCGTTGCTTTGTTCCCACGATTGGATAATGCCATCCACCCAAGTCCATGCCTGCTCGACTTCGTCGCGGCGCACGAACAGCGCTTGATTACCGAGCATAGCTTCGAGTAATAGACGCTCGTAGGCATCAGCGATACGTTCATTTTTAAAGGTATCAGAGAAGCTCAAATCGAGTTTAGTGGTTTGTAGACGTTGTTTTTGCTCCAAACCTGGCACTTTGTTCATCATCTGGATTTCAACCCCTTCATGGGGCTGCAGACGGATCGTCAGCTTGTTCGGTGGCAGATTACGGTAGCTTGAGCGATATAAGTTATGCGGTGGGTTTTTAAAATACACCACAATTTCAGAGCTCTTAAACGGCATACGTTTACCGCTACGTAAATAGAAAGGCACGCCCGCCCAACGCCAGTTGTCGATATCCACACGAATAGCCACGAAGGTTTCTGTGTGTGATTGAAGGTTGGCGCCTTCTTCTTCTAAATAACCCGGTACTGGACTGCCCTTTAAGAAGCCTGCGCTGTACTGACCGCGTACGGTATTTTCATACACATTGTCAGAATTAATCGGACGCAGTGATTTAAGTACTTTAACTTTTTCATCACGGATACTGTCAGCGTCTAAGTTAACAGGTGGGTCCATGGCAACGAGCGTTAACACTTGCAGCAAATGGTTTTGGATCATGTCACGCATTTGACCCGCTTTGTCGAAGTAACCCCAACGGCCTTCGATACCCACTTCTTCTGCGACTGTGATCTGGACGTGGTCAATCGTACGGTTGTCCCACTTAGAGGCAAATAAAGAGTTCGCAAAACGCAGGGCAATCAAGTTCTGTACGGTTTCTTTACCTAAGTAATGGTCGATACGGTAAACCTGACGTTCTTTGAAGTAAGCGGAAACTTGGTCATTGATAACGCGAGAAGAGTCTAAATCTGAGCCGATGGGCTTTTCGAGCACCACGCGTGAATCTGGGTGGATAAGATCTTGTTCATGCAAACAACGGCAAATGTCGCCGAATATTGCAGGTGGCGTAGCAAAGTAACTGACCATAACGCGCTCTTCTGGTTTGAGCAGATCATGGAAGGCACTGTAGCCCGCTGAATCGGTAAAGTTAGTGCCTATATAGTGGCAGCGGGACAGAAAACGTTGGAGAGTCTCTTCGCACAAAGGCTCTTTCACGAAGGTGTTTAATGCAAGCGTGACTAATTCGATAAACTCATCTTGAGTAAACTCGTCTTTCGCGACACCGATCACTTTCGTATCTTTATCGAGAAGTTCAGCTTTATCTAGCTGGTATAAAGAAGGTAACAACTTGCGTCGTGCCAAATCGCCTTTAGTACCAAAGAGTACGAAGTCACAAGCTTTGGCGCCTGATGTTGTTTTGCCCATTGCGTTACGATCTCCTTTGTATGTCGTGTCCCTTCATGTCGATGAAGAAATCCACACTTTTGTTGTAATATAACAACAGAATTTGTTAAATGCATCTATTTTTATAAATATTAACATTCTTGCTAACTAGTCACTTGCTGCATAAATCTGATATGCTTTTTGTGCTTAAATTACTGAAGGTAGTAAAGTCTTATTTCAAAATTGTACTGAAAAGTTACTACATAGAGTCTATTAGTGGGCTGCCAGTCTTGATCTGCTCCCACGAAATAAAAATAAATAAAATTACATTCTCAATTTAGCGGACATACGCGTATGAATACCCTAGAAAAGGTTCAAAAAAGCCTCACCCATTTTAGTAAATCAGAACGCAAAGTTGCAGAGGTGATCTTAGCATCACCACAGACAGCTATACATTCTAGCATCGCCACACTGGCTAAGATGGCAGATGTCAGTGAACCTACTGTGAATCGTTTCTGCCGCCGCTTAGATACTAAAGGTTTCCCTGATTTTAAGTTACATCTAGCGCAAAGTCTTGCGAACGGTACACCTTATGTGAGCCGCCACGTTGAAGAAGATGATTCGACTGAGTCTTATACGACAAAAATATTCGAATCTTCAATGGCTTCGCTCGATACCGCACGTCAAAGCCTAGACATTTCAGCCATTAATAAAGCCGTTGATATTCTCACTCAAGCTAAGACTATTTCCTTTTTTGGCCTAGGCGCATCCGCTTCAGTTGCCCATGACGCGCAAAATAAATTCTTCCGATTTAATGTCCCTGTCATCTGTTTTGACGATGTTCTAATGCAACGCATGAGCTGTATTAACAGTAATGAGGGCGATGTGGTGGTATTGATTTCCCACACTGGCCGTACTAAGTCATTGATTGAAATCGCGCGTTTAGCGAGAGAAAATGGTGCAGCTGTGATTGGTATTACCGCCCGCAACTCGCCTTTATCAATGGAATGTACACTGCCCGTGACAATGGAAGTGCCAGAAGATACTGACATGTATTTACCTATGGCCTCGCGTTTAGCCCAATTAGTCACTATAGATGTATTGGCAACGGGTTTTACCTTACGTAGAGGTCCACGTTTCCGCGATAATTTGAAACGAGTGAAAGAAGTGTTAAAAGAGTCTCGCATCAATAAAGATCCGATACTGTAACTCACTTCCTTTTCTAAAAATGGCTAGTGTTGATCCTTAACCTAGCCATTTATCGTGCAAATATCAGCGATACCTCACAATTTTCATACATAACTTTAGATCAATTTGATTGTAACTTTACTACAAAATTTGGAATTGCATGGTAATATAGTCCCAAGATTTTTTTTAACTTTAACGGAGTATCCTTATGTTCCGCAGAACCAAAATCGTCACCACTCTAGGTCCCGCTACCGATCGTGATGATAACCTACGCCGCATCATCGCGGCAGGTGCAAACGTTGTACGTCTTAATTTCTCCCACGGTTCCCCCGAAGATCATCTAAAACGAGCAACTCAAGCGCGCGAAATCGCTAAAGAGTTAGGCGTTCATGTGGCCATTCTTGGTGACTTACAAGGCCCTAAAATCCGCGTTTCTACTTTCAAAGACAATAAGAAAGTACAACTCGTATTAGGTCAAGCCTATGTACTTGATGCCGAGTTAGCCAAAGGTGAAGGCGACGAGACCCAAGTGGGTATCGATTACAAGCAATTGCCAGACGATGTGACTGTTGGTGATATCCTGATGTTAGATGATGGCCGTGTTCAATTACGCGTTGAGCGTGTTGAAGGCCGTAAAGTGCATACCACAGTGACTGTGGCAGGCCCTTTATCTAACAACAAAGGTATTAACAAACAAGGCGGCGGACTTTCTGCTGCTGCGCTGACCGAAAAAGACAAGGCTGACATTCTCACTGCAGCAATGATCCAAGTGGATTATTTAGCCGTGTCTTTCCCGCGCAGTGGTGCTGACTTGGACTATGCACGCGATCTTGCCCGTCAAGCAGGTTGTAATGCGTTGATCGTTGCTAAAGTTGAACGTGCTGAAGCGGTTGCGACCGATGCCGCTATGGATGATGTTATCTTAGCGTCTGACGTTGTTATGGTTGCCCGTGGTGACTTAGGTGTTGAAATTGGTGATGCAGCACTCGTTGCAGTACAAAAGAAGTTAATCGCCCGTTCACGCCAACTGAATAAAGTCGTCATCACTGCCACCCAGATGATGGAATCGATGATTTCAAGCCCAATGCCAACCCGCGCCGAAGTAATGGACGTGGCGAACGCTGTGCTTGATGGTACCGATGCTGTGATGTTATCTGCTGAAACTGCTGCCGGTGACTTCCCAGAAGAAACCGTTAAGGCAATGGCAAATGTGTGTGTTGGCGCTGAATCTCACCCAAGTGTGATTGTGTCTAAACATAGATTAGATGTGCGTTTCACTTCAGTTGAAGAGACCATTGCGCTATCAACTATGTATGCAGCAAACCACCTAGAAGGCGTTAAGGCGATTATCGCTCTGACTGAATCAGGTGCAACACCACAGTTGATGTCTCGTATCAGTTCTTCACTGCCAATCTTGGGTTTATCACGTCACGCAACAACCCTAGCCAAAATGGCCTTGTACCGCGGCGTGTTACCAATCTACTTCGATTCAACTATCCACCCAGCCGATGAGCTAGCGCAAAAAGCGTTAGAAGCATTAACAGCGGCTGGTTATTTGAATAGCGGTGATATGGTGCTGATGACCAAAGGCGATGCAATGGAAACGATCGGCGGCACTAACACCTGTAAAGTGTTGATCGTAGCTTAAGTTGCTTAAGCTTCCTCTAACAACTCAAGCTCGTTAGAAAACAGCCAATAAAAAACCACCTCATGAAGGTGGTTTTTTTATATTGACTGTTTTCTGTAAGTGCTTATTTCTGTTGATGGAAATTTGTCAGGTTCTCATTGCTGAAGGAAATCTAAGCGGCCCAAACGGCTTAGCTATCGAACTTAACACCGCTTAGACCAAACTGCATTAACATTAAACGCGAACATCAAACACTAGCAATCACTATAACGCTTCGAAATCATTCACATTAATTGCCGCTAAGCGCAGCTTATCAGCATGCTGTAACTTTTGTTCTTCGTCGGCAGTGATAACGCCAGTCTCGAGTGCTTTTGCAAACAAGACTAGATTCGGCACTTTTGCTGGCAACTCACCGGCACGCTGCGCTTTCTTCAGTTTTTTATAGATATCTTTACAGGCATATTGCGCGATAAATGCTTGCTCTACTTCAGCAATACCGCCCTTATCCCCTTCAAATTCAGGACATAAGAAAGTAATACGTTCACGAGCAGGGCCAGGCTTCAACATACCGCTAACTAAATCGGTCGCCATTTTGTCGCTCGGTGCAGTGAAGTGATTACCCAGCGGGAAAATTAAGCCGCGCAGTAACCAGGCCACAGGACGGCTCGGGAAGTTACGAATCGTGTCTTCCAACGCTTTAGCCGCCAAGTGCAAACGATTGGCCATTACATAACGTACCGCAGGCAAATCGTCCTGTTGACGGCCATTATCTTCAAATAACTTCAAGGTCGCTGAGCCTAAATACAACTGGCTGAGCACATCACCCATACGTGCAGACAGCATTTCTTTGCGTTTTAAATCGCCGCCCATGATCAGCATAGATAAATCTGTCATTAAGGCTAATGCAGACGAAATACGCGACATATCTTTATAGTACTGCTTAGTTTCACCGCTCACTGGCGCACTGCCAAAACGGCTACCGCTTAACGCGCTAAACAAAGCACTGAAAGCATTACGCGTGGCATAACCCATGTGACCCATTAATAACGCATCAAAACGCTCTAAGGCTTCATGTTGGTTTTCCATCGCTGCGGCTTCCATTTCGGCGAGCACGTATGGATGGCAGCGAGTCGCACCTTGACCAAAAATCATCAACGAGCGGGTTAGAATATTCGCGCCTTCCACAGTGATCGAAATTGGATTCGACATATAAGGGTGGCCTAAATAGTTTTTAGGTCCTAATTGAATGCCCTTACCCGATTGAATATCCATGGCATCGTTCATCACTGAACGGCCTAATTCAGTCATGTGGTACTTAGCTATCGCGGTCACGACAGAAGGTTTGACTTTAAGATCGATACCCGTGGTTGTTAAACGGCGTGCGGCTTCTAACTGATAAGTGTTGGCAATAATACGCGCCAGCGCTTCTTGCACCCCTTCAAACTGACCAATTGCCATTCCAAACTGGTGACGCACATAGCTGTAAGCCGTTGTCGTCTTCGTCGCCATGTGACCAGAAGCCGTTGCCAATGCTGGCAATGAAATACCGCGGCCCGCTGACAAACACTCAACCAGCATACGCCAGCCTTTACCAGCAAACTCAGGGCCACCGATAATCCAATCGAGCGGAATAAACACTTCTTTACCTTGAGTAGTACCGTTCATAAACGCCATTCCCAGCGGATTATGACGACGACCAATAACCACACCAGGATGATCCGTTGGGATCAACGCACAGGTAATGCCTAAGTTTTTCTTATCGCCAAGCAGACCTTCAGGATCGCGCATTTGGAACGCTAAACCCAGCACTGTTGCTACAGGAGCCAGCGTGATATAACGCTTATCCCATGTAAGTTTAAGCCCAAGCATTTCTTCGCCGTTGAAAATATCACGACACACAATACCTACATCGGGGATAGCGCCGGCATCACTGCCCGCTTCTGGACCAGTTAATGCAAAACAAGGAATTTCATCGCCTTTAGCTAAAGCAGGTAACCAGCGTTCTTTCTGCTCGCTCGTACCATAGTGGGTCAGCAACTCACCTGGGCCTAAAGAGTTCGGCACCATCACAGTCACAGCAGCGCTTACGCTACGGCTGGCTAATTTGCTGACAATGGTCGAGTTTGCATAGGCAGAGAAAGCTTTACCACCAAATTTCTTCGGAATGATCAGTGCGAAGAAACCTTCTTTCTTAAAGTATTCCCACAGCTCTGGCGGTAAATCCTTGCGGTTATGCACTATGTCGAAATCATCGATCATCGTCAGTGCTGTCATTACTTGATTATCAATAAAGTCTTTTTCTTCAGCTGTCAGCGTCGGCTTACCGTAGCTGTGCAAGGTATTCCAGTTAGGATTTCCGCGGAATAACTCCCCTTCCCACCAGACATCACCGGCTTCCATCGCTTCGCGCTCGGTATCTGAAAGTGGCGGCAAGACCTTCTTGAAAAAACTAAAAACTGGGCGGGTAATAAACTGCATCCGGATATTTTTCACCGCAAACAACACGACAATGGCTATCAGGGCAAGAATTATAATCGTCAACATTATCAAGACCTTTTAATTAAGAAGAAACGGGGACTGATACACCAGCCGCCATGTAGGGGATCACTTTACGGATCACGGCTTCGATGTCGTTATGCTCACCAAACTCAGCAGCAGCAATGTCATTTAGGGCATCAGCGGACGCCATAGTGAACACGATAGTGCCTAAGGTAAAGTGTAAGCGCCAAAACATTTCAGCGGGTGGAATATGTGGTGCACTGGCCGAAACGGCTTTAACAAAAGCATCGAGATGCTGGCCGTAATGGGTAGTAATAAACCAACGTAAATGCCCTTGGCTTTCGATATAGCCACGGCCTAAAAGCTGCAGGAAGATCGTGGTACCTTCGGTACGTAGCGCGTTTAAATCCAATAAAGGATCGACCAAAGAAGACAGGATCTCTTCGAGTGTAGCTTGTGCTGGAGCGGCATTTAAACGGTGAATTTGGCTTGAAGCAGCAGGCATAAATACGTCTAAATAGCGGGCTAACACTGCACGGATCAGCTCTTTTTTAGAACCAAAGTGATAATTGACCGATGCTAAATTCACCTCAGCTTTGCTGGTAATGAGTCGCAAGGAAGTCTCAGAAAAGCCCCGTTCGGCGAACAGTTTTTCTGCGGCATCAAGTATTCTAGTTTTTGTATCGGATCGACTTGCCATTCCGTGACCTTGAATTAATTTAAAACACTCGTTTAAATTAAACATTGGCACCACGGATGTCAAACTAAAATTGGACAAATTCACCGCTTTCTAGTCTGTGATACAAGCGGTATGTCGTACATGTCCGAATAAGTGTTAAAAACAAGTCAATTAACCCTTGTGCAATAACCCTGTGGTTTAGGTAAACTGTGTAACACAAAAACAACAAGGACAACTAGACATGGTTATTTCATTGAATCGTCGCAGTAAAATCGCCCTCACAGTGGCACTCGCGCTGGGATTAACGGCCTGTAATGATGCTCAAAGTAAAACAGACAAGACAGCTACTGCAGAAGCAGCTGTCATCAATACCGCCCCAGATAAAGCACAAGCCATTGCTTTTATTAATGATGCTGAAGCCAAGATGGCCGAATTATCGATTGAATCTAATCGCGCCGAGTGGATTTACAGCAACTTTATTACTGATGATACCGCGGCCCTGTCTGCCGCAGTCGGCGAAAAGGTCAGTGCCGCGTCGGTAAAATTTGCAACCGAGGCGGCTAAGTATGCCAATGTGCAACTCGATCCCGTAAATGCCCGCAAGCTCAATATCCTGCGCAGTGCGTTAGTGTTACCCGCGCCGCTCGATCCTGCGAAGAATACCGAGCTGGCGCAAATTAGTTCAGAATTAAATGGCTTGTACGGCAAAGGTAAATACTGTTTTGCCGACGGCAAGTGTATGACTCAGCCTGAGCTATCGAGCTTAATGGCCGAATCACGTGATCCCGTAAAATTACTGGAAGCGTGGAAAGGCTGGCGTGAAATAGCTAAACCCATGCGCCCCTTGTTTCAACGCGAAGTTGAACTGGCCAATGAAGGCGCGAAGGATCTTGGTTATGCCAACCTGTCTGAACTATGGCGCAGTCAATACGATATGAAGCCCGATGACTTTTCACAGGAACTCGACCGTCTTTGGGGCCAAGTTAAGCCACTTTATGAGTCCTTGCACTGCTACGTACGGGGAGAATTGAATAAAGAGTACGGCGATACCGTCGCACCGACCACTGGACCCATCCCGGCACACTTACTTGGCAACATGTGGGCTCAGCAATGGGGTAATGTGTATGATCTCGTCGCCCCTGACAATGCTGATCCGGGTTACGATGTCACTGAGTTACTCGCAAAGAAAGGCTATGACGAGCATAAAATGGTGAAACAAGCCGAAGGCTTCTTCACATCATTAGGGTTCGCACCATTGCCAGAAAGTTTTTGGGCACGTTCTCTATTCGTTCAGCCAAAGGACCGTGATGTGGTTTGTCACGCTTCGGCGTGGGATCTCGATAATCTCGACGATATCCGCATTAAAATGTGTATCCAAAAAACTGCCGAAGATTTTAGCGTTATCCACCACGAACTTGGGCATAACTTCTATCAACGCGCTTATAAGCAACAACCCTTCCTGTTTAAAAACAGCGCTAACGACGGTTTCCATGAAGCAATTGGTGACACAATTGCACTGTCAATCACGCCAAGCTACTTAAAGCAAATCGGCTTATTAGAAGAAGTACCTGATACATCTAAGGATATCGGCCTCTTACTAAAACAAGCCTTAGACAAAATTGCTTTCTTGCCCTTTGGCCTGATGATAGATCAGTGGCGCTGGAAAGTGTTTAGCGGCGAAATCACGCCCGCCCAATATAACCAAGCTTGGTGGGATCTGAGGGAAAAATACCAAGGCGTCAAAGCACCAACTGAACGTAGTGAAGCAGATTTTGATCCGGGTGCTAAATACCATGTACCAGGCAATGTACCCTACACCCGTTACTTCCTAGCGCATATTTTGCAATTCCAATTCCATCAAGCGCTGTGTGAAACTGCAGGCGATAAAGGTCCGGTACACAGATGCAGTATTTATGGCAATCAAGCCGCGGGAGATAAACTCAATAAGATGCTCGAGTTAGGCTTAAGTAAACCTTGGCCAGAAGCATTGAAAGAAGTCACCGGCAAAGAAGCCATGGATGCAAAAGCGGTGCTCGATTACTTCGCACCACTTAAAACATGGTTAGATGAGCAAAATACCACCGCAAACCGCCAGTGTGGTTGGTAAGGGTTCATTAAATCATCACCCAATAACATAAAACAAAATGCCCAATAAAATTGGGCATTTTTATTCAATACTTATCTGTTTAATCTAACGCCATCCCATGCCTTTACGATTGGCTTCACGGTTTTCAAGCTTGAGCTGTTCTGACTTAGTTAACATCACATAAAGTGCCCCAGCACCGCCCTGCTCGGTTTTCGCCGAATGATAGGCAAGCACCATGTCGAGTTGTGATAACCAATAGCACACAGCGGATTTGAGCAATCCCGCAAAGGGTTGACTCTGATAGCCTTTACCGTGGATCAACATGACACAGCGTTCACCATGTGCCTGCGCTGCCAGTAAATAGTTAAGGACGGCATCACGAGCTTGGTTTAACCGATAAGCATGCACATCAAGCTCCATCTTGATGCTGTATTGCCCCATTCGCAGTCGTTTAAAAACGCCGCCTTGTACCCCCTCACGCTTAAAGCTCACAATGTCATCTGGCGCTTGCTGTGGAAACGCTTTTAAATCCAGTGGCATACACGCTAGGAAGGCTTCCCGTTGTAAAGCATCGCGTCTGTGTATTTGCTCAGCCGTCAACGCTTTCGGTGCTAAATTTACCACTGGCATATCGCCTTTTAGTGGCACGACTCCAGCCATTTCCTCAAAAAACAGTGCTGATTCATCATCCAGCATGGCAAGCTCCTTTACTTCACACTCTTGTACAGAAACACACTTTGTAAACATTCAAGGCTTTAGTTCAGCGGGCGCCTCCATTATAGTGACGCCATGATTGCCAGATTAGAATAAAGTAATGAAATTTTTGCCGCTAGTCCTGATGTGCTTATTGTCGCTACCAAGCTTAGCCAATCCAGCTAAAACTCATACAAAATCCACTGATGATCAATTGATCAACGCTAATTACCCTTTGTTTATTAGCGCTTTTAATCAATTGTCTCCTGAGGTGACCCGTGAGATTTACGCTGATGACGCTAGCTACTTATCTGAGAGTCAAAGTAAAGAAATTTACTATGGACGAGACAATATTGTCGCCATTTACAAAAAGTTTTTCGATAAAATCCGCGCCAAAAAAGCCACTATTGACGTGGATTTCCGCATTACTAAACGCAAAATTATCGGTAATGGTGCCATAGATACAGGCTATTATTTGGTTCGATTTTACCCAGCACAAGAAACTGGCGAACCTGTGAGTGAATTTGCGGGCAAATTTGCTATTGGTACAGAAAAAGTCTCATCCACCCAATGGAAAGTGAGCTTAGATACCAATAACCGCGCAGAACCTAGCTATTATCTGAATGCGAAACCGGTACCTAACTTATATTATGGTCGCCAATTTCCGCCTTTACCTGCGGGTAAAAAATTACCCTAATATTAATGCCGATTACGTTTAAATGGACTATCTCACATCTAACGCATTTAGATAGAAATCGAATAAATTTAAACAAATACAATTAAATTAAAGATTTAGCTAACATGACTACAACTAAGCAAGCCTGCCCCTGTGGCAGTGGGATAAGCTATCAAGATTGCTGTGGTCCACTGCATACGCATGTAGACTCTGGGCAAGTGATTGCCCGTACACCTGAACAACTTATGCGCTCACGCTACTGCGCATTTGTATTGAAAAATTTTGATTACATTTTAAAAACACATCATCCAGACTATCTAAATGGCCTTACTCTCACGAGCCTCAATGCTGGTCCTCACCCACATTGGTTAGGATTAGATGTACAGAGCAGCACTGAAACACCAATCCACAATGCTCAAGCGGCGATAGCTGAACAACGACATGGCACTGTTACTTTTAAAGCTTGGTATAAGCTCGATGGTGAAATTGATGCTATCTATGAGCGATCCGAATTTATCTACCAAGCAAGTCGCTGGTATTACAGCCAAGGCCAGCAAATGACGGCTAAATTACCCGGTAGAAATGATCTCTGTATTTGCCATAGTGGCAAAAAATTCAAACAATGCTGCTTAAAATCTTAATAGGTATACAGTGCTGAACTGCACTGGAGAATGACGGTGAAGGTTTATAGTGCTGATTGAACAAGCACAGAGATGAATAATAAAGGCAACCTAGATTACAAACCTAGGTTGCCTTTTTTTATCGTGAGCAGCACATTTGAAATAATTGTGACTTAGTGGGTTATGACCGAAGCACTTTTAGCCGACAAGATAAATTGTGCAAACTCAGGCTCCCGTAATGCAGGGCTATAGAGATAACCCTGCGCCTGATGACAAAAACTTTTCGCTAAAAATGCTTCTTGCTCAAGGGTTTCAACCCCTTCTGCCGTCAAAGATATATTTAATGCATTCGCCATGGCGATAATGGCTGACACAATTTCGCGACTTTCGCGGCTGACGGTAAGATCTGAAATAAACGAACGATCAATCTTAAGTTTACTGATCGGAAACTGCTTCAAATAACGCATAGAGCAGTAACCCGTCCCAAAATCGTCAATCGCGAGCCCTACGCCTAATTCCGCTAATTCTTGGCATAACAAGGTCGCGTGGCGAATATCACCCATCAATTCAGTCTCAGTGATCTCTAAGATTAACGTCTTAGGTTTCAAGCGATAACGCGTCAACAACTGCCACACTTGCTCGAATAAATTACCACTGAAGAACTGGCGGGCCGACACATTCACATGCATTGTCATCTCTGCATTATGATGCTGCCATAGGTTTAACTGTCGACATGCGGCCTCTAAAACCCAACTGCCGATAGAATTTATCATCCCCGACTGCTCAGCAATATCAATAAAGGAAGCTGGAAATAACACGCCTCTTTTAGGGTGATGCCAACGGATTAAGGCTTCGGCGCCAATATAGGTATTCTGCTCAAGATCCCTCAGTGGCTGATAATAAAGCTCAAACTGACGACCACGGATCGCACTGTGTAAATCACGTTCTATCTGCGCATCCTCTTTAAATGCACTCAATAACGTGCTGTTAAATACTTGGATTGCAGTGCCTTTTTTCTTTTTAGCATACTGCACTGCAATATCGGCACAGGTTAATGGGGCAAACAAACTCGCAACAGAGGCAATATCAACCACAGCTAAAGCAGGCTTTGGTTCGACTTGCTCACGGCCGATTAAAATAGGCATAGCAAGATGTTGATACAGGCGCGTACTAAAATAATCGAGATCGTAAACCGCATTATCATCGGTCAATAGCACGGCAAATTCATCGCTGCCGACGCGGGCAATTTCGGTGGCCTTATTAATCTCAGAAAAATGTTTCAAACGGCGGGCAATTTCTATCAACAAACTATCGCCATTTTCATGACCATAGGTATCGTTAAAACGCTTAAATCCCACTAAATCAACTAATAACAACAGTCCCTTCGTGGTACGTTCAAGGACTTGATTAAAATGAGTACGGTTATGTAGTCCCGTTAATCCACAACGCCAAGCAAGCCGTTCAAGCTCTGACTTATAGTTATGCTCGTCGGTATTTTCTTCACACGAGACCAAGGCATAATGATTGCCGCGATCGGTAATGAACTGACTCAGCACGTATGTCAGCCAATAACGACTGCCATCGGCACGACTAAACTGCACTTCGCCTTTGGCAATTTCGCCCCTAAAGATTTGCGCTAGAGTTTGCTCGGCTAATTGGGCATGCTGCTTGAAAAAAGCCAACTCACGGATATTCGCGCCGATAATCTGTTCACGGGGCATGCCAGTGATTTCACTGTGCGCCTGATTCACATACTCGACTTTTTCAGTATGCAGATTAATTAACATACTGATTTGTCGCGATTGTTCAGTGGCACAGCGAAATAAACTCAAGCTTTCTTCTTTATCGTAGCTGTGTTTTGTCGCTAAGGTCAGGGCTAATTGGTCGGCCATCTGGCACGCGAGGTGAATTTCACTGTCATGCCAGTGGGGAGTCAATTGTGCCCGCTCGATGCAGAGCACACCTTCGAGATGGCCATTGATACGAATGGCGATGTCAAGACTCGAGTTGATTTGCCGCGGGATAAAATAGCACTCAGCCAATTCACTTAAACGTGGATCGGTGAGGGCATTGCCTGCATCGATATGGCGCAGAGTTTTGAGCTCGTGTACATACCGGGGACAATCTTGTAATAACTTAGGTCTATGAATGTCTTGCAACATAATAGAACCAAATTGTGCGACGAGTGATTGGGTTTGTTGATCAGATGAAAAAGTCCACACTGATACCAAAGAAACCGCTAAATTCTGGCACAACAACTCTGTGGTTAACTCTGCCGTCTTTGTGAAATCGCCCTGCTGTTTTGCAGTTGACTGTACCAAAGACTCCAATAAATGCTGATGCTGACGTCGCTTCACGCTGGTTCCCTACAAAACTTCGTGTTGGGCTAAAGGTCTTTGCTGTTAGCAAACTTACCTTGAAATTTAGAATTAAGCTGATTGAATTATTCTTATTTGGAGGCAGATTACACTAACTGTTGTAAGCACAGCAACATGTGGCACAATTTATTACAATTTAGTTAACAATAGCAGCATTTTTAGGCAATTAGCGCGATTTCCGTGATATCCATAACCGACTAAAAACTAAAGTGCTGCTTTAAAAATTACAGGCCGTTTTCCAATTGAAAAATCATTTTTTCCGCGCTGACATTGAAGGTCAGCAGTAAGTCGACGCCTCCAGTCTTAGTCACAAATTCAGTTTGCACTTCAGCAAATCGAGTTTGAGCGCGTGTTGCCATGCTTTCGGCATCCGCTTGAGCGCTATCGCCAACAAAATTTAACGTCAATAACGTATCGTGTTCATCAATAACGGCGCCGATATCGACAAAGCTGCCGCAATCGGTGCAAGTGTCATTCACTGTCGGGCTCTGTGCTTCTATTATGCCTTTCATCTGTATTCCTTAATGTATAGAGCGACTGATTAACGGCATCACTAAAATATGCTCGTTAAATTTTTAACGCGGTAAATTTTAACTCGATAGGTTAATACGAATTATAGGTAATTAAGCTTCAAGATAACTGGCTTTAGCTCACGCTTATTTATCGAAATGGATCAGATTGACTTGATGGGTATTGAAGACCACTTGCGGGAAGACGGCCTTAGGCTGAGGCGAGCAAAGGCACAAGATTACGTTGGATTGCCAATTGATCAGCAAAGTGCATGATCTCGACTTTGGGTGCGGTTAATTGGCCCCTTTGCCTCAGCTGAGTCACATGGTCACAGTTACTTAACGCTTCTGCCATTGCGACTGACTCGCCGCCACGGATGACTAAGGCTTCCGGTCGCAATGCTTGTTGTAATTGAAACGCACGTGGACCTTGAGCCATAAAAATACTGCTGTTATCAACCACTGGTTCAGCAGACGATAAATCCGCCATTAAACTTTGCTGCGGTGGCAATTCGAACTGACGTTGTAATTTTTGCGCCATATCAAGTTCATTTTGCCATTGGAATTGCGCCATGTCCCGAGCGTCAACCGACAGTAACGACAGCAACAGGGCGAATTCGCCCCGTCTGTCGTTTTCTATCGCCGCGTTTAAGCGGGTGCCAATTTGGGCTTCGTTGACTAAAGGAACATCAATTTGCATAAAAAAACATCGTCAAAACAATTCGTTGTTAGTTAATCGACCATTTGATACATAACTTTAGGAATATTTTTAAATTGGGTATTTACATGGAAAAGGTTTCTGACTACTATGGCGGCCGCAATTGAGGAGGGGTTCCCGAGTGGCCAAAGGGATCAGACTGTAAATCTGACGGCTCAGCCTTCGAAGGTTCGAATCCTTCTCCCTCCACCATTTGCACTGCAAGTTTTATCGTGTTGTTCGAAAATAATATAGAGTTTTACAAAAGCGTTAAAGGTATTCGTGGAGGGGTTCCCGAGTGGCCAAAGGGATCAGACTGTAAATCTGACGGCTCAGCCTTCGAAGGTTCGAATCCTTCTCCCTCCACCATCTTTATCTCTAACGCAGATAATCATTTTCAAAGACTAAACATGGCCAATGTCTAGTTTTGTCTTGATAAACAAGTCCGTTATTGATGATGTTTTGAAAGACAATTTTAAAAGTCAGTTGTAAAGCTAAAAAGAAAGTTTGTGGAGGGGTTCCCGAGTGGCCAAAGGGATCAGACTGTAAATCTGACGGCTCAGCCTTCGAAGGTTCGAATCCTTCTCCCTCCACCATTTCTTTCACTATCGCATATCCTTCTTGTTCCACTTCCGCTTAGTCTGTTCCAACTTAATCTGACTGTTCCAGCTTGATCTGATTAAATTCTTGGCATATCTATATTAAGTAAACTTTTTGGTGGACGACATTTTTGATTTCAATTACGTCGTGCTCTAATTTAAGTGAATGACTTCAAGGTCATCCAATAAAACCGCTTTGCCCGTCCCTGTGATATGCTCTGAAAATGATCCCTTTCGATGTGACTACTATGATTTCTAACACGATTCAACCACCAGTGGATTCTCACAGCGCTCACAGACTCTGCCCAACATGGGAAGCCCACGCGATAGGCAAGATTGAAGCGGATTTTCAGCGCAGCGCCGATACCCACTTGATTAAGCTTGAATTACCTATGCTCGATGGCATAGATATTTATCTCAAAGATGAAAG
This sequence comes from Shewanella sp. NKUCC06_TVS, assembly GCF_019345515.1. NCBI lineage: Bacteria > Pseudomonadati > Pseudomonadota > Gammaproteobacteria > Alteromonadales > Shewanellaceae > Shewanella > Shewanella sp. NKUCC06_TVS. The sequence continues at coordinate 41,271 of NZ_JAHKQX010000003.1, forward strand.
TACCCACCCGACAGGGAGTTTGAAGCATCGCCTCGCCCGCTCACTCTTCCTCTATGCCCTGTGTAACGGCTGGATTAAGCAAGGCACGCCAATTATCGAATCCTCATCGGGCAGCACAGCGATTTCTGAAGCCTATTTTGCCCGTTTACTCGGTTTACCTTTTATTGCCGTGATGCCCAAAAGCACGGCTAAAAAGAAGATTGAGCAGATCACTTTCTATGGCGGTCAATGTCATTTTGTCGATCATTCCAGTGAGATTTACGCAGAATCGGCGCGCCTTGCCGCAGAGCTTGGCGGCCATTATATGGATCAATTCACCTACGCCGAGCGTGCTACCGACTGGCGCGGTAATAACAATATCGCTAACTCGATTTTCAATCAGATGGAGCGCGAGCCACACACGATCCCGCGCTGGATAGTGATGAGCCCAGGCACTGGCGGCACATCGGCGACCATAGGCCGTTACATTCGCTATCAGAGGTTGGCAACACAACTTTGCGTGGTCGACCCGCAAAACTCCGTTTTTTTTGATTTCTATCAGAGCGGCGATGCCAGCTTAACCTGTTGCAATGGCAGTAAGATTGAAGGCATAGGTCGACCGAGAGTCGAGCCATCGTTTATTCCTGGTGTTGTCGATACTATGCTGCAAATTCCCGACGCCGCATCAGTGGCGACGATTCATTGGTTAGAACAATTGATTGGCCGTAAAACCGGCGCATCCACAGGAACCAACCTGTACGGCGCATTGCAACTTGCCGTACAAATGCAAGCGCGTGGAGAGCAAGGCTCAATAGTGACCCTCATTTGTGACTCGGGTGAGCGTTACCTTGATACTTATTACGATACAGATTGGATTACAGCTAACATTGGCGATATTGCGCCCTATCAGCGCCAACTTGCAGCATTTAATCATTTCGGCCAGTTAAGTGAGCTTGATTAAGCGACGGTATTAAGTCATTAGGTTTAGAATCCACAAAACATCCACCATAAAAAACGCCCCACAACTGTGAGGCGTTTTTTATGCTTTGCAGATTAGCATTAATCAATATTCAAATACTTATGGGTCTGGATCGATAAGCGCCAATTACGGGCGATACACACTTTAATCGCCAATTCGGTCGCCCGCGGCTTTTGACTAATCGGCTGCAGGCAAATCGTTTTCGCTGAAATATCGATGTCTTGCAGTAACTCATCAAGTTCATCGATGTGATTTTCAGTAGCGATAGGATGCTTAATCTCATTGGCGCGGTTCAGCGCCTGTGCTAATACCTGATAGCCCCCTTTCATGTTCACCTTGGGTGATACTGTCACCCAAGTGTCATCGGCACAGTTGATTTCGAAGGTGCCACTGGTTTCGATTTGAGTCGCAAAGCCTTGGCTGTGCAAGGTCTCGGTTAATTCGCGTAAATCGTACATACAAGGCTCTCCGCCGGTGATCACGATATGCCGCGCAGTAAAACCTTTAGCGTGAAAGGCAGCGATAAGGCTTTGCGCCGTATGATCAGCCCAGCGACCAATGGTGCCGTCCACGGTAATCACTTGCTCTGGCGACACCTTATTGGCTTCAAGCACATCCCATGTCTGTTTCGTATCGCACCAAGCACATCCCACGGGACAACCTTGTAGGCGGACAAATATGGCGGGCACTCCGGTAAAGACACCTTCACCTTGAATGGTTTCAAATACTTCGTTGACAGGGTAATTCATACTGACGTTCCACTTTTCTGGGGCGGCATTTATAGTGGATTTTAGCTTGAGCTGCAAGTTTTTGCGCCGAGAAAGCCTATTTCGACCCTATAGTCAGAGTTTGCAAGCCCTAAGGCCTGAGTTACACTAACGCCCTATTTATACCTGTTCTACGGTGAAGTGAAATCCTTTATGTCAACGAGCTTAGTGTCAAAAACAGTGGTGTCCAAAGCAGTGGTGGTATTCAGTGGCGGACAAGACTCAACAACCTGTCTTATTCAAGCCCTAACCCAGTACGATGAAGTACATGGGATCACTTTTGACTACGGTCAACGTCACCGCGAAGAAATTGAAGTTGCCAAATCCTTAGCAAAACGCCTGAAGATCACCAGCCATAAAGTCATGGATGTCACCTTACTCAATGAGTTAGCTATTTCAGCCCTCACCCGTGATGCGATACCCGTTTCACACGAGTTGATGGAAAATGGCTTACCCAATACCTTCGTGCCCGGCCGTAATATTTTATTTTTAACGCTTGCAGGCATTTATGCCTATCAATTAGGGGCGCAGGCGATTATCACAGGCGTGTGTGAAACCGATTTTTCAGGCTACCCTGATTGTCGTAACGATTTTGTCAAAGCGATGGAATCCGCCTTAGTTCAAGGCATGGATAAACAACTAAAAATCATCACGCCTTTAATGTGGCTCAATAAGGCACAAACCTGGGCACTGGCGGATAAATATCGGCAACTTGATCTGGTTCGCCACCATACTCTCACCTGTTATAACGGCGTGATTGGCGATGGCTGTGGTGATTGCCCTGCCTGTCATCTTCGCAAACGTGGATTAGATGACTATCTACAGAATAAAGCAGCGATCATGGCTGAGCTTGACGCCAGCGAGCCTAAAGCATGACACGCAGTCCCTATTGGGTCGCGCTGATGGTGAGTCTTCTTTGTGCGGGTTTGTATGCAGCAGGCTTAGCAAGCCCCACTGTCGATAACCTACTCGCCTATCGCCGCAGTGCAATTAGTGAGGGTGAATGGTGGCGATTAATCACAGGAAATTTACTGCACACGAATCAATGGCATCTATTGATGAACCTTGCAGGGCTGTGGGTGGTGCTATTTTTGCACCATTTTCATTATCATCTCAAAGGCTTAAGTGCACTATTTTTCGTGTTATGTTTACTTGAAGGTATAGGCTTGTATTTAGGCTATCCGCAATTGCTCGGTTATGTCGGCTTAAGCGGTATGTTGCATGGCTTGTTCGCCTACGGCGCAGTGCAGGATATTGTCCGTAAGCTGCGCTCAGGCTATCTGCTGCTCGTTGGCGTTATCATCAAGATCGGTTACGAACAGCTTTATGGTGCAAGCAGTGATGTCACCGCCATGATAGGTGCGCGCGTAGCAACCGAGGCGCATTTGGTCGGCTTAATCTGCGGGCTGATTTGCGCTTTAGCGGTGTTTATCAAGCTAAAAATGAGCCAATCAAAAGTCCCTGCTTAATCCAAGTCAAGATATTAAAAAGCCGTCGCAGCATGATTGCTGGACGGCTTTTTAAATGCTAAGCGCAAGAATAAATCTAGGCTTTGATCAACAGGTCCCGCAGGTGCTTGACTTCATCACGTATTGCCGCCGCTTGTTCAAACTCTAAGTTGCGCGCATGTTCATGCATCTTCTTCTCAAGCTGATCGATTTGATGGCTTAACTCTGCCGCATCGGCTTTATGGTAATGGGACTTAGGCTCAGCTACTTTGCCATACACAGCTTTACTGTCGCGGCCATCATCCACATCCATCACATCGGTGATCCGTTTAACGACACCCTTAGGCGTGATACCGTGTTTTAAGTTGTGCGCCCGCTGACGTTCACGACGTCGGTCAGTTTCACCTATCGCTTTCTCCATCGAATTGGTGATGCGATCGGCATAGAGGATCACTTTACCATTGACGTTACGCGCCGCGCGGCCAATCGTTTGGATGAGCGAGCGCTCAGAGCGTAAGAAGCCCTCTTTATCGGCATCTAAAATACACACCAATGACACTTCAGGCATATCTAAGCCTTCGCGCAATAAGTTGATCCCAACCAATACATCAAACTTACCTAAACGCAGATCGCGGATGATCTCAACCCGTTCGACAGTGTCTATGTCCGAATGCAGATAACGCACTTTTACGCCATGTTCGTCGAGGTATTCGGTCAAATCCTCCGACATACGCTTAGTCAGCGTCGTCACTAGCACCCGCTCATTGACGGCCACTCGCTTGGCGATTTCAGACAATAAATCGTCCACTTGGGTCCCAACGGGGCGCACTTCTAATTCAGGATCGAGTAATCCCGTTGGCCGCACGACCTGCTCAGCAATCTCGCCTTTGCTCTTTTCCAGCTCGTAGGCACTCGGTGTTGCCGACACATAGATAGTTTGCGGCATCAATTGCTCAAACTCTTCAAACTTGAGCGGCCGGTTATCCAAGGCGGATGGTAAGCGGAAACCGTATTCCACAAGTGTGGTTTTACGGGAACGGTCACCTTTGTACATAGCGCCGATTTGCGGCACAGTCACATGGGATTCATCGATAATTAATAAGCCGTCGGCAGGCAAGTAGTCGAGTAAGGTTGGTGGTCCTTCCCCCGGTGCGCGGCCAGACAAATAGCGCGAGTAGTTTTCGATGCCAGAGCAATAACCCAACTCCACCATCATTTCCACATCGTATTGCACCCGCTCATGGATACGCTGGGCTTCAATTAACTTGTTGTTATCGAGTAGATATTGCTTACGCTCGCGTAGTTCTTCTTTAATAAACTCAGTGGCGGCGATGATTTTTTCCCGCGGCGTGACATAGTGTGTTTTAGGGTAAACCGTCGTACGGGCGATACGTTTAATAATATGGCCCGTTAACGGGTCAAACTCACTTAAGCGTTCAATCTCATCGTCGAACAACTCGACTCGAATGGCATTACGCTCAGAATCGGCGGGGAAAATATCAATCACTTCACCGCGCACACGATAAGTACCACGTTGTAGCTCAATATCATTGCGCTTGTACTGCAATTCACTGAGACGAATTAAGATGTCACGCTGCCCCATCACATCGCCTTGGCGTAGATGCAGCAACATTTTTAAATAGGAATCGGGATCGCCCAAGCCATAAATAGCCGACACCGAAGCAATCAGCACCACATCTTTACGTTCTAACAGCGCCTTAGTGGCGGATAAGCGCATCTGCTCAATGTGAGCATTAACCGAAGCGTCCTTTTCGATAAAGGTATTTGACGCAGGTACATAGGCTTCTGGCTGATAGTAATCGTAGTAAGAAACGAAATACTCGACCGCATTATGGGGAAAGAACTCTTTCATCTCGCCATAAAGCTGCGCCGCCAAGGTTTTATTAGGCGCCATGATAATCGTGGGTCGGCCTAACTTTTGGATCACATTGGCAATCGTGAAGGTTTTACCTGAGCCCGTCACCCCGAGTAAGGTTTGGCAGGCCAGACCCGCTTCGAGTCCATCGACTAATTTGGCAATCGCTGTAGGTTGGTCGCCTGCGGGGGCGAATTGCGATTCAAGCTGAAAAACAGATTCTGACACGCGCACATATCCTTTTAGTGAGTCGCCCCATTCTAATCAAGTCACCGACTAAGCTCCACAGTTATCCTTCCTGTCGTCATATCAATACGATCTAAAACCGCAAGATGACAATTTAAAGGAAGAAACATGAAACTTTTAAACTAAGGCGTTTTCAGCGTTTTTTGCTCACAAAACACCCGCAAACTAAGCAAAAATGCCAATTTAATACACAAGAAATCAATTTCGTTCGATTACAAAATTGCAACCTTGTTTTCACCCTCAATAAAAACCACTTGCTTTTAGTATGCATTTGATAATGCTTAAATTTATTTTTGAACCCCAAAATAGTGCATTTTAAGTCCGCCGCCCATACCCCAAGGCTTTGGCGGCCATTTTTCAGGACAACTCACAGGGTTATCCACAGATTTTGTTGATAAGTCGAAATAACCTAGAAACCACGCGGGATTGGAGGCTGTCATGTGTCTTAACAACCGTCTCTCGGCATTTAGTAATTTAATTACATTTGATAAATGTTGCTACTTGTATCAATTTCACTAACTGTAATTAACACGCGCTGTGGTAGCGCATCTGGTGCCACAACTAATAGTGAAGTGCATCACTTAATTTGAAAAACAGCTCACGCTAATTCGATAAAGCCTCAATTAACACCTCCAGCAACAACAGCAAACTTGTTAAAACAGAAAAACGGACTTTAACGGCGAAAAGATAACCCACGTTTTCTATCGGTATAAAGAACTGAGTAAATTCACATTACCCCACCTGAGATCCTTTTTTGAGCGGTTTGAGTCTTAAGTACTCGACCAAGTACCAAAAACAGTGTCGATTATTTAGCGAATGATTTCAATTTCATAGAATCACCGCTTAAAAACGATGGACTCAATTATGGCTATATTGCGAATTGTTAAGTGGTTTTTCACGAAAAATGTCGAATTCTGCACCACGATGCACATTAGATGAGCACTTAACAGCATAATTACACTTTTTTTAGTAACTCGAGTTGACTCATCCAACATAGCGTTTTACTATGCGCTCCGTTCTCAACGAGTCGCTACGATTGTGTGAAACGATTCCCCTGTAGTTCAGTCGGTAGAACGGCGGACTGTTAATCCGTATGTCACTGGTTCAAGTCCAGTCAGGGGAGCCACTTTAAGCACATGATAAAAATGAGTTAGAACAAGCAGTAAGATAAGTTGTAAACAATTCCCCTGTAGTTCAGTCGGTAGAACGGCGGACTGTTAATCCGTATGTCACTGGTTCAAGTCCAGTCAGGGGAGCCAATTACATTATCAAGCTGAAGCATTAAAATGATTCCCCTGTAGTTCAGTCGGTAGAACGGCGGACTGTTAATCCGTATGTCACTGGTTCAAGTCCAGTCAGGGGAGCCAATTTAAGCAAGCTAAAAAGTCGATAGTAATATCGCATCTCGATTCCCCTGTAGTTCAGTCGGTAGAACGGCGGACTGTTAATCCGTATGTCACTGGTTCAAGTCCAGTCAGGGGAGCCATTTAAAAAGTGTTATTTCTGTAAAGTCGATAGCAATATCGCACCCTCTACTCCCCTGTAGTTCAGTCGGTAGAACGGCGGACTGTTAATCCGTATGTCACTGGTTCAAGTCCAGTCAGGGGAGCCAATTATTCTTCGTTTTGTTCCAGTGCCTTTGCCTCTTCTGGCTTCTAGTTACCCTATTCTTTTCCGTTTTGTTTTTAAGCAAATGCAGTTACACTGTTATCAGCTTATTAATAAAAATTTATGAGTGTCATCACACAGATAGCTGCAGTTAAGTATTCTTGACTTAAACTTATCCTGTTTGAGCTCACCCAAAAAAATAGAGCGGATTTTTATGGCCATGTCAAAATCATATCCAATTTTTTTACTGCTTATTTTCTTAGGTCTTTTTGCTTGGGTTTATCAAAGCGAAAATAGCCAATTACAAATCCAACAACAGCAAGAACTGGATAGCTTTAAAACCAGTTTAACCCGCTACCAACAATGGCAAGGTGATGGCGCCGAACTCTTCAAAAAGCTTTCTGAAAATTACCCATTCCAATTTTTCCAATATATTGATGATACAGATGGCCAACTGAGTTATACCGAAGGTCGTTTAGACAGCCAACATCCTCATCCTTTAGCCCGTTTATTTTCTATTGAGCTCAGTCATACACAAAAATTGGCAACCGGTCGTTTACAAGTCAAACTCAGTGCAAACCAAGCGATTGAAACTTCGATTAGTCATACTCAAAAGCTCGGTGTCATGTTACTGGTGGCTTACCTTATCTTGCTGTTAGTGTTTATTCTGTTAATGTCAAAACATAGGGCGGCGATACGTTATGCTGCTGATTATATTTCAAAAATACCTGAGTTAGGGTTTTCTGCTGTCGCATCATCAAAACTCACAGGTGAGCTCAACCCCATTGGAATATCCCTTGAAGAGTGTCGTCTTCAACTTAAAGCCCAAATCGATAAACTCAATCAAGAGAATGAAAAGCTGCATAAAGCGGCCGATCAAGACACAGTGACGGGTTTTGGTAGTCGCCAGCGCTTTACCCAAAAATTAGAAACCATAAGCAATCCCGATATTCCTCAATTGGGGCTGATGGCAATGGTTAAGGCCACAGAGCTTGCGCAAATCAATCAAAAACAAGGGCGAACTGCGGGGGATGATTATCTTTCAAGGGTGGCAAATTGTATCCGCAAAGCCTGTAGCAAGTATTCAGATGCAGAATGTTTCAGGGTATCGAGCGCTGATTTTGCCATCTTTATTCCTGATGTCATGCTGAAGGATGCGCCAAAATTTTTAGATCAATTAAAAATTTATCTCGATGAATATTTGCAGATGACAAAAGCGGAATCTGTTGCCCATATCGGTTTAGTTCCCTATCACCAAGGTACCGATGCGGTTAATTTGCTGACGATTGCGGATACCGCAGTCAGCATAGCGCAGACCCTTGGACCTAATAGTTATCATATCCAAGAAAAACTCAATGGTGACGAGCAGTTTGGTGATGATCGCTGGAAAATGGCGATCAATGATTTAGTCACTCGCCAAGCATTAAAATTCTACCAACAGCCAATTCAGCCCTGCCGAACTGATGTAGAGGTTTACCGTGAGTTGTTAGCGCGCTTTTACAATAGCGAAGGTAAGTTTTTACCGACCACCACAGTGATCGCTATGGCCGAACGTCACGGTATGAGTTCTGAATTAGATAAACTGGTGGTGATCAGTGCATTAAGAATGCTTAAGGAAAACCCGACCATTTCGGGTAACTTTGGCATCAATATCAGCGCATTTTCTGCGCATCAAGATATGTTTCTCGCTTGGCTAAAGGACATTTTAGGCAAGCAAAAATACATCGCTTCACGCTTAGTATTTGAGATCAATGAGTCCGGTATGCAGTCTAACTTAGGGGCAAGCTATAAGTTCGTTCGCGAAATACATAGCGTTGGATCACGGGTGTCGATAGAGCGTTTTGGCATGAGCTTTACGTCCTTCAAATTCTTCAGTGAAGTGCGCCCAGACTACATAAAGCTTGATGGCAGCTACACATCGAACATTGATGAAGACAGCAATAATAAGTTCTTCGTCCGTATGATGGTGGATGTTGCAAGACGGATAGGCATTCGGGTTATTGCGACCAGCGTCGAACGCCAAGAAGAAAAACTCACCCTCGAAAAACTCTTAGTTGATGGATTGCAAGGCTATTACATAGCACAGCCCCAAGCCATGGCGATTACAGATCAAATTTAATACTTTAACGGGTTAATTCGTCGCCAAAATTTACAGTAAAGATGGTTAACCCTGCATTCTATATGTTGTTTATGCAAACGGAAAAGTCGATAATACGGCCAAGATCCGTTTAGAAAAGTATTGAGATGACTGAATATCTCCTCTTGTTGATCAGTACAGTACTGGTCAACAATTTCGTTTTAGTGAAATTCTTAGGCTTGTGTCCTTTCATGGGGGTCTCCAGTAAACTGGAGTCCGCTATTGGCATGTCTATGGCGACCACTTTTGTGCTGACGTTAGCCTCTATTCTCAGTTACCTCGTCAACCAGTATCTACTATTGCCCTTTGATCTGAGCTACCTGCGAACCATGAGCTTCATTTTAGTGATTGCGGTTGTGGTGCAATTTACTGAAATGGTGGTGCAAAAAACCAGTGCTGCACTGCATCGCGCTTTAGGCATTTACCTGCCGCTGATCACAACTAACTGTGCTGTGTTGGGTGTTGCCCTATTGAACGTTAACGAGAAGCACGATTTTATCCAATCGGCTATCTATGGCTTTGGTGCTGCGTTAGGCTTCTCATTAGTGTTAATTCTCTTCTCGGCGATGCGCGAACGTTTAGCAGCCGCAGATGTCCCCTTACCATTCAAAGGCGGCGCCATAGCGATGATCACCGCAGGTCTTATGTCCCTCGCCTTTATGGGATTCACAGGATTGGTTAAGTAAGATGTCCGGAATTTTAATTGCAGTCATATTGTTGACCCTATTGGCATTAGTCTTTGGACTATTACTCGGTTTTGCCGCCGTTAAATTTAAGGTTGAAGGCAATCCGATTGTCGATGAACTCGAAGCGATTCTGCCACAAACCCAATGTGGTCAATGTGGTTACCCTGGCTGTCGCCCTTACGCTGAAGCGATTGCCAACGGTGATAAAGTCAACAAATGCCCTCCCGGCGGCACAGCCACCATGGAAAAACTGGCGACCCTGATGGGCGTCGAGCCAGAGCCGCTGAATGCTGAAGCACAATCTCAAGTAAAAAAGGTCGCCTACATACGTGAAGACGAATGTATTGGCTGCACTAAGTGTATTCAAGCCTGCCCCGTGGATGCGATTATCGGTGCAGGTAAGCTTATGCATACTGTGTTGACGACCGATTGCACGGGTTGCGATCTCTGTGTTGAGCCTTGTCCCGTCGATTGTATTGATATGATCCCAGTCACCCAGAATCTTAAAAATTGGAACTGGCGCTTAAATGCCATCCCAGTGACTCTCATTCAAGAGATTCAGAACCAAGACCCACAGTTAGAAGAGGAAAAGCGGTGTTAACTTTATTAGATCAATTAGATAAAGGAACCCTTTGGCGCTCACCCGGTGGTATACATCCACCCGAAGTCAAATTCCTCTCGAACGCGACGCCGATTAGCCAACTGCCCTTAGCCACTACGTACTTAGTGCCCATCCCTCAAGTCGGTGAAAACTGCACACTTGCGGTAAACATCGGCGATAGCGTATTAAAAGGCACACCGTTAACTCAAGGTACCTCCATTTGGCATTTACCTGTGCATGCGCCGACATCAGGCACTATCGTTGCCATTGAGCCAAGGGCCAGTAACCATGCTTCAGCATTGCCAGTTAACACTTGCGTTATCCAAGCCGATGGCAAAGACACTTGGTGTGAGCTGGTGCAAAATGAGCTTGAGGATTTAACCCATCAGCAGATGATCGATAAGATCCGTGCTGCTGGCATTGCAGGCATGGGCGGCGCGGCGTTTCCAACTCATATTAAGCTTAATCCGGTCAGTGAAATTGATTTAGTCATCATCAACGGCGTCGAGTGCGAACCTTATATCAGCGCCGATGACAGATTAATGCGCGAATACAGCCAAGATATCCTCGCCGGTATTGGCATTATTCATCGGTTATTAACGCCAAAACGCATTGTTATCGCCATTGAAGATAATAAGCCAGAAGCGGCCAAAGCCATGCAAGCTGCAGTCGTCCAATGTGGGCTCCCAGCGGACAGCATTCGGGTAACGGTCATTCCGACAAAATATCCTTCTGGTGGTGAAAAGCAGTTAATTCAAATCATTACTGGCCGCGAAGTGCCCTCGGGCGCTATTCCCGCCAAACTCGGTATCGTCGTGCATAACGTCGGCACTGCCTTTGCGATTCATCAAGCGGTTACCCAAGGTAAACCGCTGATTGAGCGCGTTGTGACTGTGACGGGCAAAAATGTCGGTAAACCGGGGAACTACTGGTTACCGATAGGCACACCTGTTGAGCATGTGCTTGCTGCGACTGAGTTCACGCCAGAGCCTGAACAAAAGGTGATTATTGGCGGGCCTATGATGGGCCATGCATTGGCGAATATCCAAGTGCCTATTTTAAAAGGTACTAACTGTATTCTGGTGCCAAGCAGCCAAGAAATAGGAACTACGCCAGAAGAAAAAGCCTGTATCCGCTGCGGCGAATGCGCCAATGCCTGCCCTGCTCTCCTATTGCCACAGCAACTCTTTTGGCACGCCAAGGCCGAAGAATATGACAAAGCTGCCAGCTACAATCTAAAGGATTGTATTGAATGCGGTTGCTGTAGTTACGTCTGCCCGAGTGATATTCCCTTAGTCGAGTATTACCGCATTGCCAAATCTGCACTTAAACAAGCCGCCGATGAAAAGCAGCAAGCGGAGCGCGCTAAACAGCGTTTCGATGCCCGTTTAGCGCGTCTTGAAGAAGAAAAGCTTGCCCGTGAAGCTAAGGCCAAAGAAGCCGCAGAGCGCCGACAAGCAACTATGACTGGCACGGATAAAAATGCCGTCGCCGAAGCCATGGCACGGATCGCCGCGAAAAAAGCCGCAGCGGCACAATCAGCAACTGAAGAGTTGTCGACTGAAGAATCATTGAATCATCAATCAAACGTAATAAGCACTGATACGACAGACGCGCCCAAGGGTAAAGCTGCCGTTGCCGCAGCCATCGCCCGCGCTAAGGCGAAGAAAGCCGCTCAAGTGAATGCCAATGGTGCTGATACAAACAATGTGGTGAATGTTGATGCCAGTGATGAATCCTTCTTAGCAACAGATGCAATCGCGCAAGAAGCGCCGTTATCTCAGAAGGACAAAGTCGCCGCGGCCATTGCTCGCGCCAAAGCTAAAAAGGCCGCTCAGCAAGCCGATACCGCGCCGCTTGGGCCTACTGAAACCACTGACAGCACATCAGAGCTCAGCGCTGCCGATGATAAAAAGGCCAAAGTGGCTGCCGCAGTCGCGCGGGCAAAAGCCAAGAAAGCGGCGCAGCAAGCAGAAACCGCCGCTAGTGATATTGAAGTTAGCAATACTGAAATTATCGTTAGTGACGTTAATGATTCAGAAGCGATTAAGAAAGCCAAAGTAGCCGCCGCGGTTGCCCGTGCTAAAGCGAAAAAAGCCGCGCAGCAAGTTGAGACAAATGCTGACAATGATTTAACTCAGACCGCGACTCCAGCAGTTGATTCCGCAGCTAGCGTTCAAGCAGATGTGAATGATGATACAGAAGCAGCCGCTACTGACGTTAACGACGCTGAAGCGATTAAAAAAGCCAAAGTGGCCGCCGCTGTTGCTCGTGCTAAAGCGAAGAAAATAGCTGCGGCATCAGCAGCTGAGTCTGAAATAGAGTCCGTTGACGACATTCAAACTAAAACTAACGTGGCATCGCCGTCGATAGCAGCACTTGACGCCGTCGCAGCTAAACCTCAAGCCGTTTTACCATCCGCAGAACCCATTGAAACGGCAACCTTATCAGGCGATGAGCTTAAAAAAGTGCGGATTGCTGCGACCATCGCCAAAGCGAAAGCCAAAAAAGCGGCACTCGCTCAACAAACCGAAGCTTCGAGCGATTCAAATGTTGCTAATGATTAAGAACAGAATGATAAAAAGGGAACACAATGGCGTTTAAAATAGCCTCATCACCCCATGTCACACGTAATTTGCATACCTCAACTGTGATGCAAAGGGTGATTTTATGTTTACTGCCGGGCCTTGTGGTGCAATGCGCCTTTTTTGGCTGGGGCACGCTTGTTCAAGTGTTGCTTGCGATTCTTGTTGCCCTAAGCTGTGAGGCCGCGGTGATGAAACTTCGCAATCGTGATATCAAAGCCAGCCTTAGCGATAACAGCGCCATGCTGACCGCAATCTTGATTGGTGTCGCCATTCCTCCCCTAGCACCTTGGTGGATGATAGTGATGGGCACCGCCTTTGCGATCGTTATCGTTAAGCACCTTTACGGCGGTTTAGGCCATAACCTGTTTAACCCTGCAATGGCGGCGTATGTATTGCTGTTAATCTCATTCCCAGTGCAAATGACCACTTGGATAGCACCGAGTACCGTTGCGCTGCATTCGCCTAGCCTAGCTGAGAGCTTGCAACTTATCTTCAACATTGGCGCCCACGTTAACTTGGAACAGTTTCGTTTAGGGATAGATGGCATCGCAATGGCGACGCCACTCGATACCCTTAAAACCGATTTATCCCTAGGATTAACCACCACTGAAAGCCTGACTAAAGCCATTTTTGATGGCAGCACAGGCGTAGGTTGGTTCTGGGTGAATTTAGCTTATCTGGCTGGCGGTTTAGTGTTACTTAAACTGAAAGCCATTCGTTGGCACATCAGTACTGGCGTGTTATTGGGGCTTTTTGTCGCATCGAGTATCGGTTTCTTACTGGCGCCCGATACCCAAGGCAGTCCCCTATTACATTTGTTTTCTGGCGCGACCATGTTAGCGGCATTTTTTATCGCAACCGATCCCGTCACAGCAGCAACCAGCCCCCGTGGTCGCATTATCTTCGGCGCGTTAATTGGTGTGTTGGTGTATATCATCCGCATTAAAGGCGGTTACCCTGACGCCTTTGCCTTTGCCGTGTTATTGGCTAACCTCTGCGCTCCCTTTATTGACTACTATGTGCGGCCACGCACCTATGGTCATTCAGCTAGCTAAGGCCATTGGGCGGACTAAGTCATGCTACAAGATAATGTCATTCTGCTAGCAACGAGAGCTTAAGGAAAAAGAGTTGAAAAATCCGATGATTAAAAATGGTTTTTTATTGGCACTGTTTGCCTTGATCTGCACGGGTCTCGTCGCCGCGGTCAATCAACAAACCTTTGACAAGATTAAGCAGCAAGAACAACAGGAATTGATGCGAGTATTGCAACAATTAATCCCTGATGAAATACATGATAACGAGCTTACCGCTCAGTGTACCTTGCTATTAAACAAAGAAGCATTAGGCACGGATAGTCCAATGCCTGCCTATATTGCTACCCATTCAGGCAAACCTGTCGCTATCGCCATGGAAGCCATAGCACCCGATGGCTATAGCGGTAATATCAAATTAATTGTTGGAATTAATATCCAAGGTGAAGTCTTAGGCGTACGTACCTTGTCCCACCAAGAAACCCCTGGGCTGGGTGACAAAATTGAACTACGTAAATCGAATTGGGTCACTCAGTTTGTTGGTAAAGTGTTGGGCTCTGCAGATGATAAGCAATGGTTAGTTAAAAAAGATGGCGGCGATTTTGACCAATTTACCGGTGCAACCATCACCCCGCGCGCTTATGTTAAAGCAGTCAAAAACGCGGTATGGTATTTCAGCACTAACCAAGCACAAATTTTCAGCCAGCCGCTAAATTGTGAGGCCAACCATGACTAATTATCGCGAAATTGCGTGGCAAGGACTGTGGAAAAACAACCCAGGCCTAGTGCAACTGTTAGGTTTATGTCCGCTACTCGCGGTTACTGCAACGATCACTAACGCCCTTGGCCTTGGTCTAGCCACTATGCTGGTGCTGATTGGCTCTAACATTTTAGTGTCACTGGTGCGCGACTATGTGCCCAAAGAAATTCGTATTCCTGTGTTTGTGATGATCATCGCCGCGCTAGTCACCACAGTGCAACTGCTCATCAATGCCTATGCCTACGGCCTGTATTTATCCCTTGGGATCTTCCTGCCATTAATTGTGACGAACTGCATCATCATCGGCCGCGCCGAAGCTTTTGCCTCGCGTAATAATGCGTTTAGTGCCGCCTTCGATGGTCTAATGATGGGCCTTGGTTTTACTTTAGTGCTTACAGTGCTGGGCGCAACGCGGGAAATCTTAGGTCAAGGCACACTGTTTGATGGTGCGGATCAACTGCTCGGCCCATGGGCTAAATCGTTAACCATACATCTATGGCAAGTCGATACCCCATTTCTCCTTGCTATGCTGCCACCCGGCGCATTTATCGTGATGGGATTATTGATTGCATTGAAAAATGTGATTGATAAAAAAGTCAAAGAACGCCAACCTCAAGTCGCCGCAGAGCCGAGTGTTACCCGCGCACGGATCACTAAGGTAGGTTAGGCTTTCAAGTAACGACAGGCATTATGGCGATCAGATATGCCCTAGTGTTAACGCGTTTAATGTGTGCCTAGCACATGATTAGCGGCAAAACTCAAAGTATAAGAAAATCAGCGAACGTGGGTTGTAAACTCATCAATCATCATTAATAAGATAGTGATAATGAACGGTTGAGAGTTGAAACCCACCACAGCGCAGGAATCGTACATGAATCAAGAAAAACGTATCCAGATCCTCACTCGTCTTCGCGATAACAATCCCAAACCTGAAACCGAACTCAATTTTTCAAGTCCCTTCGAACTGCTAGTGGCAGTGACGTTATCGGCCCAAGCAACAGATGTGAGTGTTAACAAGGCAACGGATAAACTCTTTCCTGTGGCGAACACGGCCCACAGCATTTATGCCCTTGGCGTAGAGGGTTTAAAGCAATACATAAAAACCATAGGCTTATATAACAACAAAGCCATCAATGTGATCAAAGCCTGTGAGATCTTAATTGAGAAATACAATGGTGAAGTGCCAGAAAACCGCGAAGCCCTAGAGTCTCTGCCCGGCGTTGGCCGCAAGACGGCTAACGTGGTACTAAACACTGCCTTTGGTTGGCCAACCATAGCCGTCGACACCCATATTTTTCGCCTCGCCAATCGCACTAAATTCGCGCCCGGCAAGAACGTAGTCGAAGTGGAAGAGAAAATGCTAAAAGTCGTGCCGGCGGAATTTAAAGTCGATGTACACCACTGGTTTATCCTGCATGGCCGCTACACTTGCCTTGCGCGCAAACCCCGCTGTGGTAGTTGTATCATTGAAGACTTGTGTGAATTTAAAGAAAAAATATACCCTGAAGAATAAGCTTCGAATCAACTGAGTGGAGCAATTGACGTTTCAGTGTTGTTTTCACATTGATTAGACTGGATTTCAGACAAACAAAAAGCCGCAATAGCGGCTTTTTTGCTTAACTTGGAACTGGGTTAACTCAAACTTGTATTAGTCGTTAAAACATTGAAACAAAGAACGCACTGAAAAATATAGCAATTACAACTGTGGTGCCTAAAGCCATTTTAAGTTCGGTGTTCATCATTCACTCTCCTAGTTGGTATGGCTACATTATTATCAACCCAGTGATAAAAACCCATGTTTGTCTCTGTGTTTTGTGAGCGATAGCCAATTTATCGGCAATTTTCTCTTCTAAATCCTGAAAATCCCTCTTACAGACATTCATTTCCCTATCCTAAGCTTTAATCTGGGTCAAGCGCTGTAAAAACAATGGCTGACATTTATCGAGGTCCATCTACGGATTTTTGGTATACTCCACCCCGTAATCTATTTAGAGAGAGGACCTATGTCGCAACTATTACATACTATGATCCGCGTCGGTAACTTAGAACGCAGTATTGCTTTTTATACTGAAGTGCTCGGCATGAAACTACTTCGCACCTCTGAAAATCCAGAGTACAAATATTCTTTAGCTTTCGTGGGTTACGGTGAAGAATCCACAGGCCAAGCCGTGGTTGAACTAACCTATAACTGGGGCACTGACAAATACGATTTAGGCACAGGCTTTGGCCACTTAGCAATTGGTGATGAAGATATCTACGCCCGTTGCGCTGCTATTGCCGCAGCCGGTGGCAAAGTGACTCGCGCCCCAGGTCCTGTCGCTGGTGGTACCACTGAGATTGCATTTGTTGAAGATCCAGACGGTTATAAAATTGAGTTTATTCAAATGAAATCAGCGACCCAAGGTTTAGGTTAAGTCCTGCCTACTGACCCCGAAAAAGTAGCTGAGCAAGACTATTTATTCAGCGAAAAATGCCGAATCTTCATTCGGCATTTTTGTTTTTATACTTTAGATCTCACGTTAGGCACAAAGAAACATAAATCAAGCCAGTGATTTACTGCTCGCGCCATACGTCTAAACCGACTTTATCGAAGCTTTATCTTGTGTCAGCTTACGCTCGGTTTTGTTCGCCACTTTACGGCTGAAATGACGTTTAAACCAAGGCGTGCGCCACAGCAGCAACACACTAAAACCTACGATATACAGACTCGGCTCGATGATTTCCGATTTTACCGACCAGTAAAAATGGATTGGCGCTAATATCGCGACTAAATACACCCCATTATGCAAGGTTTGCCAACGACGTCCCATCTTGCGCATCAAGGCTTTAAACGAAGTTATCGCCAAAGCGGTGACGATAAGATAAGCCACTGCGCCGACTAAAATGTACGGCCGTTTTACCACTTCACTAAACAGTAATTCCCAAGCAAATAACAGATCTAAACTAAAAAACGCCAAGATATGCAAGGTGGCATAGGCAAACACATATAAACCCACTAAACGGCGGGTCTGCATCAACAACCCTTGCTTGGTCAACTTGGCAATCGGTGAGATCAGCAAGGTCGCCGCTAGCGCATTTAATGCGCCTATGCCTGTGTAGTGAATAATGTGCTGCACGGGATCGCCACCCGCACGGCCAAGCACCACAGTGAGCACAAGGTAGACGATGGGCACTAAACCCAACAAATGAAATAACGCCTTTAGCCAAAACAAGTGCTTAGCGGTTAATCTCAACATAGGTTGTCCCCGCTTAATGGCGAATATCCAAACAACAAACCAATCATCAATAGTATTTCCTCAGATCCATGCCGTCATACAGTGAAGCCACAAACTCGCCGTAACCGTTGAACGGCAGGGTATCGATGCGGGTTGCTGAAAACAATCCCCCCTCGCCGATACGACGCTCTGTGGCCTGCGACCAGCGCGGATGATCCACCGCAGGATTAACGTTGGCATAAAATCCATACTCGTGTGAGGCAAGCTGATTCCAGCTGGTCGGCGGTTGTTTATCCAAGACGCGAATTCGCACGATTGATTTAATGCTCTTAAAGCCGTATTTCCACGGCACCACTAAGCGAATGGGCGCGCCGTTCTGCGGTGGCAAGGTTTTACCGTACAAACCGACCGACATTAAGGTTAAATCGTTCATAGCTTCGGCTATCGTGAGGCCTTCAACATAGGGATAATGAATACCACCGCCCATTAATCGACTCTTCTGCCCCGGCATTTGTTCGGGATCGAAGGCGGTTTCAAAGGCGACATACTTGCCCTTACTGGTGACGCCAACTTTTTTCAATAATGCCGCCAGCGGGAACCCCACCCAAGGGATCACCATAGACCAAGCTTCAACGCAGCGCAGGCGATAGTTACGCTCCTCAAGCGGGAACATTTTAGTCAGATCATTAAAATCTAAAGTCATGGGCCGTTCAACTTCACCTTCGATACGCAGGTGCCAAGGATCGACTTTAAAGCCTTGGGCATTATTGAAGGGATCTTGTTTGTCCGTACCAAATTCGTAGAAATTATTATGCTGCGTCACTTTATCAAACGGGGTTAACACATCGGCGTCACCGTACTGCTTATTGGATTGAAACGTCAGTGGTGTAGTGATAAATGAGGACTTAGGTTGATCGCCAAATAGATCGAATAATCCGGCCTGCACATAACCGGGCACGCTGGCACCGATAGCACCGAGTCCGATGGCTTTTACAATTTGCCGACGCGAGCGAAATACCGTTTCGGGCGTCACTTGGTTGTCTTGCATGTGCCACTGCGCTTTTTTAAGAATACCTGGGGTAAAACGGGAATGTTTAGCCAATTGACACCTCTACCATCCAATGATTAAAGCCACCGAGTCGCGATAAAAACCTTCTCTGGCGCTCGTCTGTATCGCTCACTCTTATATAGACAGGTAAAAGCCAGAAAAACTTTCCACCCGCGAATAAATGCACCTTAAACGTATAAGACTTGCTCATTCAAGCATTAAGCGCAGATATAGTTGATTAAAGGGCTTGAAGCCAGTTGGGGGGCATGCGAACCTAAGCGCCAAAGCTAAAGGAGTGCTATTGATCATGCCATTTTCTCAATCTTTTTCTGTCGCCGAAATCATCGGCCTTCTCGCCATTGCCTTCTTAGGCCTGTTGATCGGTGCTCTGCTCAATCAAAGACTCACCCGCCAACGCTGGCAACTACACAAAGACCAACTTGAGCAAGAAATGCGTCAAGTAAATGAAGATGCGGAATTATCCTTAGCACAACAGCAAATTTTGGTCGATGACAAAGAAGCGCAATTACGTCAATACCAGCAACGCCTTGAGCTCAAAATTGAACAACTGGGCAAAGCCGAGGCCTTAGCCGAACGCGTTCCCACCTTAGAGCAGCAATTAAATGATAGCCAGCGCCGTCAGTTAGAGATCCAATTAGCCCTGTCGAAATCCAATGCCATGCAGCAAACCATTCAAGCCAAGGCCGATGCCCAGCAAGAATCGCTGCAGGATAAAATTGCCAGCTTAGAATCGGCCGAAGTGCGTTTACAAACCCAATTTGAAAACCTCGCAAACCGTATTTTTGAAGAACGTAGCGAAAACTTTAAGCACCAAAATGCCAGCCAACTCGAAGGCGTACTTGGGCCATTAAAACAACAGCTTGAAGGATTCAGACAGCAAATTCGTGAATCCTACACCCACGAACAATCCGAGCGCAGCGCCCTCAAACATCAGCTTGAGCACTTAAGGGAGCTCAATCTAAAGATGAGCCAAGATGCTATCAACCTGACCAAAGCGCTCAAGGGCGATAACAAGCAACAAGGTAATTGGGGTGAAGTGATCCTCGATCGCGTACTGCAAGAAAGCGGCCTACGTGAAGGCCATGAATACCATACTCAGCAAGATCTCAAGGATGATAGCGGTAAGCGCTTTAAGCCGGATGTGATTGTGCATCTGCCAGAAAATAAAGATGTGGTCATCGATGCTAAGATGTCGTTGGTCAGTTATGAGCGCTACTTCAACAGTGAAGATCCGGCACTGCGCCAACAGGCGATTAACGAGCATGTCATTTCAATTCGCAGTCACATTAAAGGCTTAAGTCAAAAGGATTATCAACATCTGCATGGCCTTAAGAGTCTCGATTATGTGTTGATGTTTATTCCTATCGAACCGGCATTTTTACTGGCATTAGAGCATGATCCTAGCCTAGTCAATTTTGCCCTTGAGCAGAATATCATGCTTGTTAGTCCAACGAATTTGTTGGTGGCCCTGCGCACAATTAACAATATTTGGCGCTACGAATATCAAAATCAACACGCACAAACCATTGCAAAACAAGCGGGTCGAATTTACGACAAGTTATGTGGTTATATTGAAGACATGGAAAAACTCGGCCGCGCCTTAGATAATGCGGAGAAAACCTATCACAGTGCAATGAACAAGCTGTCATCGGGCAAAGGCAACCTAGTGCGTCAAGCCCATTTAATGCAGCAGCTCGGGGTCGATACCAGCAAACAACTGGATAAAATGCTGCTAGAAAAAGCGCTCAATGAAGCCCAGGACGATAACGACACTCAGGATGACGACGCTGAACTTAATCTGTCGCATACCCGCGAGCCTAAAGACACAGAACTCGAGCCTGTCGAGTGCAATGATAGATAACAAGAATTGAACACCCATTAATTACCTCAAATCGATACGGACATGTCGATTGATACCTTGATGCCCGGAGGCAAACGCTCCATGTGCAAAGCAGTTATAAATGTGGTTATATCCAGTGCAATATTGCTCGCAGGCGCATTGAATGCCCCTGCCGCACTTGCGTTAACGTCAA
Organism: Shewanella sp. NKUCC06_TVS; assembly: GCF_019345515.1. Classification (NCBI taxonomy): domain Bacteria; kingdom Pseudomonadati; phylum Pseudomonadota; class Gammaproteobacteria; order Alteromonadales; family Shewanellaceae; genus Shewanella; species Shewanella sp. NKUCC06_TVS. The sequence continues at coordinate 62,294 of NZ_JAHKQX010000003.1, forward strand.
CGCAGAAAACCTTTCTTGAGGCCGAAAAAGCCCTAAAGAAGCAAGATTATGCAACCTATAAACCCCTACGGGCAAAACTAGGTAATTATCCGCTCGCGATTTATTTAGATCATGATATCGACATCGGTGCTCTTAATGCCTTACAGGGTTATGCAGCTAAAGCCTTGATTGAAAAATATGAAACCACACCCATGTACAATAGGTTACGGTCTAAATATTTAAACAATGCTGGTAGCCAAAAACGCTGGAATGATTATCTTGCGATCACCCCAGAAGCGCCTACCGACATCCGCCTGCAGTGTTATTACTATGAGGCGAAACTCGCCAAGGGCGATCTAAAAACGGCTTATGCGGCCGCACAATCACTTTGGGTATTTGGGGGTTCGCGCCCAAAGGAATGTGATCCTCTTTTCAACACATGGACCAAAGCGGGCAAACGCACTCAAGATGTCGTATGGGCGCGAATGATGCTGAGTTTCGAGGCTGGCGAAACGAGTTTACTGAGTTTTTTATCCCAAAAAATCACCACCCATAGTAACGAAGCTAAGCGTTTAGTCGCCGTCTATAAAGATCCCAATAGCCTGCGCCATACCGAAAAGTTTAAAGATAAAAATCCCATTGTCGGTGACATAGTTGCCGCAGGATTAAAACGCCTTGCCCGTAAGGATCTCGACCAAGCCATTAATTTGTATGAACGGTATCAAAAGGCTCATCGTTTTACCCCAGAACAAGCGCAGCAACTCGATAAATACCTTGTTCGCCGCATTTTAATTGAACAAGATGATAACTATAAAAACTATGTCGACAATGTGCTCACTGAGCTGAAAAATGACGACTTATTTGAGCGCCGTTTAAGATGGGCTATCCGCGATCACGACATGCGCAGTATTGCCCGTTACTTGAACCTACTCCAACCAGAAACCTTGGCAAAGGAACGTTGGCAATACTGGCTTTATCGCACCAATGCCAAAGAAGCGCCTGAAAGCGCCATAAAAGCGCTCGCGACAATCAGTAATGAACGTAATTTTTACGGTTTTGCTGCTGCGCAGTTCTTAAATAAACCGGTATCACTCAATCAAAGCCCTGAGCCTGTTGTTGATGCCAATAGCCAAAAGTTAACCGATGATCTCGGCTTTGTCAGAGTACAAGAGTTAATGGCACTCGACCGTTATTTCGATGCTCGCTATGAATGGATGTCACTACTAAAACGCAGTGACAATACGATGCGAGCACGCTATGGACGCTATGCCCATGAACAGGGCTGGTACGATTTTGGTGTTGAAGCCAGTATTCAAGGTAAGTTGTGGGATGATATTCCTTTACGCTTCCCTATGGCGCACCAAGCCGGTTTTGAGCACGCCAGCAAAAAGCATAGGGTTAACATCGATGAGATCCGTGCGATTAGCCGCCGCGAAAGTGCATTCTATCTTTATGCGACCTCGGGTGTAGGTGCCCGTGGTCTAATGCAAATTATGCCTGCCACGGCCAAAGCTACCGCCAAAAAAAACGGGGCAAGATATAGCGATCCAAAGGATCTCTACAGCGCAGAGCTTAACCTCAATCTTGGTAGCGCTTACTATGCCCAGCTGTTGAAAGAGTTTAACCAAAACCGCATTCTCGCCACGGCGGCCTATAACGCGGGTCCCTCTCGCGTGCGTCGCTGGTTATCAAACTCTGATGGCAAACTCGATGCCATGGGCTTTATCGAGGCCATTCCCTTTACTGAAACCCGTGAATATGTTCAAGCCGTCCTCAGCTATCGATTGATTTATGAGGCGCAAAAGCAAAAAGCACAGCCATTATTCAGCGAAGCTGAGCTTAAGTTTGCTTACTAACTCGCGACATGAAAAGGAACTCGATACTCAGCAGCATCGAGTTCCTACGTTTCAGCATACCCTAGGGTAAAGCTCATGCTTTAACCACCAAAAATTCTAAATGTTATTCTCTAAATTCAAATAATTAGCAAAGCGAATAATTATTCAGCAATCACGCCGTTTTATCGAAAACTTGTTTGCACTGAAGGGCGTTAAATGCGAATAATTAGTATTAAAGCATTAAGAATCCCATTACACCCATGATTAACCTTAGTTCGTTAACCCTTAGCTGCGAATACCAACCCTTTGTCAATCCTCATACTTTAGCCATCGACGGCTATGAAGCCTTAGCACGCTTTTACTTGCCTAATGGTGATGCGGTTGCACCTAATATTGTGTTCGAGCAATTGCATGAATCCACAGAATTACTCGCCGCAGTTGAATATCAAGCCAAGGCATTTCAACTCATCCATGCGCCGAGTCAGCAGCGAATTTTTATCAATGTTGATCCCCACGCCGTCGATGGACCACATACCGCCAAGCTCATTCGTTTACTGTCCCACTATGAACGAGTCACAGTCGAGATCATCGAAAACACCTGCATTAACGATGCCCAGCTGGCCAGTCAATTATTCACTCAATTTAAACAAGCTAAGATACATGTGGCGCTGGATGATATTGGTGCGCCCCACTCCATGCTCAGTGTCGATCTGATGATGAACGTGGATTATCTTAAATTTGACCGTCATTGGTTAACGCACATAACACACCCAGAGGGAGCCCAATTATTAATTGCATTGGTCAACTTTGCCAAAAAGACTCACAAACAATGCATTTTAGAAGGCATAGAAACTGAAGCTCACTTAGCCTTTGCGCGCGATATCGGTGTCGACTTTGTCCAAGGCTTTTTGTTTAAATCCTGGTTTATTCGCCCCACCAGCAGCCAAGCACTGTGCCTTACGTAAGATCAGGCTAAAACGGTTTACATTCGCGCCACCAGCCCACTCAAGACCAAACCTAATGCTGTCGAGTAATTGATTTAGCACTAGAAATGCCACTGGATATACGGGCGATGATCCGCCATAGTGATAACGCACATCAGCTTGCAAATGCACCTTAAGCACACTTCCAAATGTATTAGGAGTCGCCCGTGGCACAATCTGGGATCAGCGAATTACTACAACAACTCGAACAAGTATTGCTGGGCAAGCCTAGGCAAATTCGTCTCGCTCTAGCCTGTATTCTCGCCCGTGGGCACCTGTTGATTGAAGACTTACCCGGCATGGGTAAAACCAGTATTTCCCATGGTATAGCCCAAAGCTTAGGTTTGAGCTATCAGCGGATCCAATTCACCAGTGACATGCTGCCTGCCGACATTCTCGGCGTATCGATTTTTGATAAGCATCAAGCACAATTTATCTTTCATCCTGGACCGATTTTTAAGCAGATGATTTTGGCCGATGAAATTAATCGCGCCAGCCCTAAGACACAAAGTGCTTTACTCGAAGCGATGGCCGAACAACAAATTTCCGTCGATGGCATCACCCACAGATTGCCCAATCCTTTCTTTGTGATCGCGACTCAAAATCCCACCGATCAATCCGGTACATTTTCGCTACCAGAATCGCAGCTCGACAGGTTTATGATGCGTCTGTCTATTGGTTATCCAAGCCACGATGCTGAGCTCGCTATGCTTAAGAGCAATCACAACCACTTAACCTTAGATCAATTGCCCCAATGCCTGACACCTATGGCCTTAATGCAACTGCAAGAGCAGTGCGACAAGGTCAGCGCTTCCGATGCCTTACTCAATTATATTCTGGCCTTAGTGAGTTTTTCCCGTAGCCAAAGTGACAGCGTAGGGTTATCGCCGCGTGCCACCAAAGCGCTATTACAAGCGGCTAAGGCATGGGCCTTTTTAGAAGGTCGACATTATTTAGTCCCTGAAGATGTACAAGCGGTATTTTGCTGCGTGGCTGAGCATAGACTCAGAACCAGTAGCCAATTACAGGGTGAAGCCTTATCCGAGCGAATTCTGGCGAGCGTTAACCCTATTATGTAGCAAGATACTGTAATGAGAAGATATCGCTAAAGTATGCATTTAACGCATTAAACCAAGGAAATAACTCAGAAGTGAAACGACTGATACTCCCGACTTTCATTACGACGTTAGTCCCGATTTGGCAACGTTGGTTAGCAAGACGCTTGCCACCGAGTCCCGAAATAACCTTAAGCCATCGCAGCATTTTTATTCTGCCGAGTGGTTTTGGGTTAGTTTGGCTCGGTCTGGTTTTACTTTTATATCTATTCGGCACTAACTATCAAAATAACTTAGTCATTGGCCTCAGCATCTTACTTCTAAGCCTCTTTAATACCTGCATTCTCTACAGTTACAAAAATCTGGCTGGCTTACATTTACGGGCCACGACGCCGCCCGAAGTCTATGCGGGCGAAACCTTAACCTTTCCCGTCCTCATCAGCACGCACCACAGTGGCCATAACATACAACTTAACTATCCGCATAATCGCACTTATACGGTGCAGAATCTTGGTACAGATGAACAACAAGCGCTCGTGCCCTTTGAGTATCATCAGCGGGGTCAAGTGTCACCGGGTCGGCTCAAAATTGAATCCTTCTATCCCTTAGGGCTTTGCCGCACATGGTCGCATGTGGATTTAGCCATTAGTCACTTAGTCTTTGCCCAGCCGATTGAAGCGCCGCTACAGCTTGAGGCTGATCATACTCAGTCGGAGCAAGATCCCCTGTTACTCGCGGGTAAACATGTATCGGGGATTGATGAGTTCAAAGGCCTTAAACCCCATGTGCTCGGCGAATCCCTCAAGCAAGTGGCATGGAAACAATGGGCACAAGGTCGAGGCATGCTGACTAAAGAATTCCAGCAGCCCCAAGGTGATCCCGTCTGGTTAAGGCTCAGACCCGATGCCAAACGCCTCGAAACCCAATTGAGTCAGCTAAGCTGGCAAGTCAATAAACTCACGCAACTTGAGCAGTATTTTGGCTTACATCTGCAAAACCCCATGGGAGACGATGTCTTGATCGCGCCCGCTATAGGCAATCACCACAGGATCGCCTGTCAAAAAGCCATTGCCTTATATCCACAATTAGCGCCTTCAGTGGCGAAGCCCCCATATCAGTCATCAGTCGCTAATCACCCACAAAAAACGAATCAAGCTCCCCGCAAGCAGCATCATATCCCTACTTCGAGGGAGCAAGTATGAAGTTAGCGGCCAATAGCACGACACCGCAAATCGGCGACAATATTAGCCGCCAGACACTTTTTTGGTTATTGATCACCAATATTGCGGTATTAAGCCCACTATTTGATAAAACCACGCCTTGGACTTTGGGCATTTGCGCTATCTGTTTGCTGTGGCGTGTGGGGATTTATGTCGGCAAAGTGGCAAAACCACCGCGTTTTTTGGTCACCAGTCTTGCGATCGGCGCCGCAACCACACTGGCACTCGTCTCAAAGGAAATAGGCTTACTCAATGCGCTAGTAAATCTGCTGCTGTTAGGTTATGCCTTAAAATACATTGAAATGCGTAATCAAAGGGATGTGCGCGTTGTCGTCCTCGCGGGCTATTTTATTATCGCGCTGACCTTTATCGACCATCAATCCCTGCTTAATACCGCGCATTTACTCGTGGTAACGCTGATCAATACCTGCGTACTCGTGACTTTGTATCAAGATAAGCAATCCTTAAAACACACGGCTTGGATCGGTGGCAAATTTTTACTCCAGAGCCTTCCCCTCGCGCTGCTGTTATTTTTAGTCTTACCGCGTCTTGCACCGCTCTGGTTAGTGCCCAACATGAAAGAAGCCCAAACGGGCTTGTCCGATAGTCTGGCGATTGGTGATATAGGTAAGCTCACCCGTTCGACTGAACTTGCCTTTAGGGCGAGTTTTACCAATGCAAAGCCCATTAATGCCGAGTTATATTGGCGCGCCCTCGTGATGGAGAACTATGATGGTGTCACTTGGCGCCAAGAAGCGGGGATTAAACAGTTGCAAAAAGATGCGCTGCTGTTTCCGCCCTCACGGCCCAGCCCAGCATTGATGGTCAATAATCCTGATCCCATGAGTGATCCCATGAGCAATAGTCCTGCTTCGATAAGCAGCGAAGCTCAAGAGAACGCATTAAGTGCGCAAGATAAGCATAGTATTCGTTATCAAGTAATTGCTGAGCCGAGCCACCAGCCGTGGTTATTTGGTCTCGATGTGGCCTATAGCCAAGATGATAACGTGGTCAATATGCCCGACTATCGGCTGTTGGCGCTGCGCAATATCGATCAGCGAATGAGTTATCAAGTGGAGTCTTGGCCTAAGGCGAAGATGGACCTCAAGCTATCGGCGCGGCAAAGGCAGATTAACCTCGAACTGCCGAGCCAAAGTAATCCACGCACTTTGGCGTTAGCTGAGCAGTTTAAGACTCAGTATCCCGCGCCTAAGCCACGACTATGGGCCATGATGGGCCACTTTAATAGTGAGCCTTTTTTCTACACTCTCACGCCGCCTCCCCTTGGGCCGCAGCAAGTGGATGATTTCTTATTTGAAAACAAAGCCGGTTTTTGCGTGCACTATGCCGCAGCCTTCATTTTTATGGCGCGGGCCACAGGCTTACCCGCGCGTATGGTCACAGGCTATCAGGGGGGAGAATATAATCCGCAAGCGGGTTACTACAGTGTGTATCAATATATGGCCCACGCATGGGCAGAAGTCTGGCTTGAAGATGAAGGTTGGGTGCGTTTCGACCCCACCGCTATGGTGGCGCCCGATCGTATCGAACAAGGTTTCGACGCCCAGTTTGATCCCGAGCAAAGTTACCTGCAGGAAAGCCCTTTTAGTAGCTTACGATTTAAATCCATGCCTTGGCTCAATGAGTTAAGACAACGTTTTGCCAGCATAGATTATTACTGGAGTGTGTGGGTACTGGGTTTTAACCAAGAGAAGCAGAATCAAGTGCTCAGTGGCATTTTAGGCGATGTGACTCACACTAAAATCGCGGTCTTTATGGGGCTCTGTATCAGCCTTATCGTGCTCTATATCGCCTACAGTGCGGGCTTATTACATTTTAGAGTTCAAGGCGATCCTATTAGCACTCGTTATCAACAGCTCTGTAATCGTCTCGCACACCATGGCATTAAGCGCAAAGACAGTGATGGACCAAATCAATTTGCGCAGCAGATTATTGAGCAATACCAACACAGTGCACCAAAGCTTTGCACGCTGTTCCAAACCTTGACCCAAAGTTATGTAGCGCTGAAGTACCAAGATTTACCGGCTAAAGACTATCAAGCGCATTTAACCGCATTTAAAACGGCGGCGAAGCAACTCAACTGGTTATTGCTCAGAGCCAAAGTGAAAGATAAGTTCAATCTAGCCTAGCATTCGTCAACTGAGCTGTAACTTACGATACCTCATCGGAGCAAGCACCAATAAACACCTAAAATTGCGGGTTAATTCCACAGAAGCTGCAATAGTGTTGAATCTTATAAATCAAACACATAGAATTGTTTTATTGTCACCATGCCGAGTTGCACATGCTAAAGTTAATCCAGTCCAATCAGATGGAAGTGCTCTGCGCCCATTTAGCCGCTTACCTGACCCAACCCCTTGCTTTCGCACGTCTACTGAGTAACGAGCATATTCTGGTGCAGAGTCCCGGCATGTCGACTTGGCTACGCCTCGAAATCGCCAAACAGAATGGAATTGCTGCCGCATTGGAATTCCCGCTGCCATCGAGCTTTACCTGGCAGTTGTGCCATGACTTATTGCCCAATGTGCCCAAGGATAACGCCTTCACTAAGGCGACGATGACGTGGAAACTGATGCAACTCTTACCGCGCATGTTACAAAATGACGCCTTTGGGCCGTTGAGACACTATCTAAGTCATCAGCAATCCAGCACAAATGCCGCCGACACGAGTGAACAGCAAAACACCCGTGATATGACGGCTGACGACATTAAGCTGTACCAACTCTGTGGCCGGATTGCCGATATCTTCGACCAATACTTAGTGTATCGCCCCGATTGGATTTTAGCGTGGGAGCAAAACGAGCAGCCCGACTCACTCACCAAGCCGCTGAATGAAGACCAACGCTGGCAACCCATTTTATGGCGCGCGCTCATTGCTTTTAACCGTGATGAGCTTAATCAAAGCCATTACCACAGGGCCAACCTGCACAGTGACTTAATTGCCGCGCTGAATCATCCCGACACGTCACTCGCCAAATTGCCACAACGCCTATTTGTGTTTGGCATTTCCTCGATGGCGCCGCAAACCCTTGAAGTGCTTTACCATCTGGCAGGCCGTATCGATGTGATCGTGCTTGGCTTAAGCCCGTGTCAGCACTATTGGGGGGATATTGTGGATCCCCGTAATCGTGCCCGCATAGCGGTGCAATATGCGGGTAAACGCCAATTAGCCGAACTGTGGGAAGATAAACTCGAAGTGGGCAATCCGCTGCTTGCCAATAACGGCAAGATGGGCCGTGAATTACTCGATATGCTGCTTGAGCTCCCCGCCGAACACTGCGACTTTGGCGATGATGTGTATTGTGAACCCTGTGACGATCCCAACTCGCCACACAGTCACGCCAGCATGCTCCACGGCGTGCAATACGATATTTTAGAGATGCAAACCTTAGACAGAGTGCTAGGGCCAGATGCCGAGCTGTACCAAAATGTCGAGAACAGACGCCTGCTTAAGCGCGACGATGAATCCATTCGAGTCAAGAGTTGTCACAGCCCACTGCGGGAAATCGAAACCCTGCACGATCACTTGCTTGAGTTACTCAGCAATGATATCGACCTGACGCCTAAAGACATAGTGGTGATGATGCCCGATGTCGCCGCCTACGCGCCCTACATCGATGCCGTCTTCTCGGCGAAGCAAGGCCTGCATTACATTCCCTACGCCATTGCCGACCGCGGCGCAGCGCAGGAATCACCGCTCATCAATAGCTTTTTAAATTTACTTGGAATTAATCAAAGTCGTTTTGGTCTGACCGACATTTTGAGCATACTCGAAGTGCCCGCCATTTTGCGCCGTTTCCAGCTCGATGACGATGAATTGCAACTGACCCGCCGCTGGTTAGATGAAGCTGGCGTGCGCTGGGGCCGCAATGAACAAAGCCGCCTTAAACAAGGTGTGCCAGCGTTTGAGCAAAACTCCTGGGCCTTTGGTATTAAAAGGCTGATTTTAGGTTACGCCTTGAGTGACGATGCGCCGCTCTATCAAGACCATCTTGTCGTCACTGGCATCGAAGGCCAATCGGCGCAGGCGTTAGGTAAGCTACTCAATTTTATTGAAGTGCTCGATGAAACGGCGCAAATACTCTCCTTACCACAAGTGGGCGCACTGCGTTTAGCGGAATTAACTGAGTTGCTGGATGCCTTCTACGACACAGATGAAGACGAGCGCGAACAATTACAGGAAATCCGCGATGCCATTGCCGCCCTAGAGCAAGAGTTACTGTCAGCGGGCAGGCCCTTAGATACCTCACCGTTAGCTTTTTCTTTAGATATAAGCCCGTTAGCGCCGCTAGCCCAAGAGCGCATAAGCGGACTTAGCCTCAGTATTGAGGTGCTGCAGCAATGGTTTAATCAGCGCTTAACCGAATCTCGGGTCGGACAGCGTTATCTTGCGGGGAGTGTTAACTTTTGCACCTTAATGCCGATGCGCTCGATCCCCTTTAAGGTCGTGTGTTTACTCGGCATGAACGATGGGGTTTATCCTAGGGTTCAACATCCCGTTGGCTTTGATTTAATGGCACACTTTGGTGCCCGTAAAGGCGATCGCTCCCGCCGCCTCGATGACAGATATTTGTTTTTAGAAGCCTTATTGTCGGCGCGGGAGCAACTGTATATCAGCTACATCGGACGCAGCGAACGGGATAACTCTGAGCGTATCGCCTCTATGCTCGTCTCTGAACTGATTGAATATTGTCAGCTGTGCTATCTGCCTGAAACGCTATTGGCTCAATCGCAAAACGCTTCAAGCCCCATAGACCCAGAGGATGCCGAAAAAGCCCTCTATAACGCAATTGTCAGCCACCAGCCGCTGCAACCCTTCGATCCTAAGTTGTATCAAGCCACAGAAAAAAGTGATGACAAAAATGGCTCAAACATAGATGGCTCAGGCAGAACCCAAAATAGCTCGGGCATAGGCCAAAGTTACAGCCTGCAATGGTGTCCACCCAATGCGGACGCTGCGGGCACACATGCGGGCCGCTTTATCGGCGTGCAAACTCGCATCATGCTAGACGCGGATGAACAAGACTCAGTGCCAGATTCTGAGCACGAACAACAGCAAAGTAAGCAAGTGGATGTGTCAGCCCTGATCCGTTTCTTTCGAAATCCAGCGCAGTACTTCTTCAACCGTACGTTAAAAGTCGATCTCAGCCTTAATATTCAGGCCGATGATAATGACGAGCCCTTTAGCTTGAATGCCCTAGAGCGTTATATGTTACAGGCCCAGTTACTCGATGATGCCATAGACCAAGGCCTAACTGAGCCCGATATTGAACTGATTAAACGCCTCAAAGCCAGTGGCACTTTGCCCATGCAGCCCTTCGATGATTTGCTACTGCGCCAATATCAGCATGATATTAAACCTTTGATTGGCAGAACCTTGTTCCTCAAGGGAGAACAAGCCAGCAGTCACGCCGATATTAAACTCGTGTTTGACTTGCCCATTACGGCGGGTAAATCCCAGCAAGTGTTACTGCAAGGTCGTATCGATGACATCAGCCCTAAGGGGTTAGTCAATTATCGCCCTGGTAGCGCACACGGTCGCGATGTGCTGAGGTTGTACCTTCGCCACCTGTGTTTAATGGCAATGGGCCACACACATGCAAGCTATCTACTCGACATGGGGCACTTCCACGCCTTAGCGCCAATCACAGCAGAGCGCGCCCATGCGTTACTGGCCGATTTGTTAGTGTTGTTTTATCAAGGCCAGCAACACCCACTGTGTTTTATGCCGCGCACGTCACTTGCCTACGTCAGCAGCGAGGGTGAGCACGATGAGCGTTTGCAGCAAGCGTTATCCGAATGGTTAGATGAGCAGAGTCAATTGGGTGAAGCAGCTTTTGGAGAAGGAAACGAACCCCATTACCAGAGATTATTCAGTTTCCCGCGGGATTTCTCTGAGGATAGCTTTGGCGCATTAGCCGAACGTATCTATCGCCCTATGGTGAGTTTATATCTCAAAGATACCTTGGCTCAGCTTGAGGAATTTGCGCTGAACGATGGCATGACCCAAGGCCAAACACCCGATGTACAAGCGACTGACACACGAGCGACTGCAGCACATTTGAACCGCAATAGCGCACAGGGAGAGCAAGCATGAGTGAACAGATGCCGTTGAACACGCAAGCCTTACAGTCTGCACCACAAGCGCTTGATCCTCTCACTCTGCCCTTTGGCGGTAGTCGTCTTATTGAGGCCAGCGCTGGCACAGGTAAAACCTACACAATTTCAGGTCTTTATTTACGCTTATTGCTTGGTGATGGCATTCCTGCGCCGCTCACCTGCGAACAAATTCTCGTGGTTACCTTCACCAATGCGGCCACCGAAGAGTTAAGGGATCGTATTCGTCGCCGTATTCAAGTTGCCTTTAAGTGCTTCTTAGGGCTAACGATTGCCGACCCCTTTGTGCAAGCGCTGTATGACAACACCCCAGAGAGTGATCGCGCTATTGCCCTGAGGCGGTTCGATCTCGCCCTTAAATCCCTCGACGAAGCAGCAATTTTTACCATTCACGGTTTCTGTCAGCGAATTTTATCGGATCTCGCCTTTGAGTCTTCCTTGCTGTTCGAATCGGACTTTACCTTGGACGACAGCGAATTTTTGCACCATGCCGTGCGGGATTTTTGGCGTGAGGCCTGTTATCCGCTGCCCGATTACTTAGCGCAAATCATTGCCAAGGAATTTGGCGAGCCCGATGGTTTAGTCAAACAGTTGCGACCGCTCCTTGGCGCCAGTCAAGCAAAGCCTCTGAAACCCGCGCTTAAGTTTGATGCCTTAGCCCTGTCACTACGCCAAAGTTTAGAGCGCTTTAAATTAGCTTGGCCAAGGGGACGCGATGGCTTATTGGCATTGCTACACAGTTTGCCACTCAACGGCACCCGCTTTGGCAAAGCAACGGATAAGTACCCCAAGCTCGCCGCCATGTTCGATGCATTAGATAACTGGCTCGCCTTCGGTCATGGGTTGCCGCCACTGAAAGAGTTAGAAGCCTTATCGCTGTCTGAGTTAAAACTCAACAAGGGCGGCGTGCTCCCAAGTGTGAGTGAAGCACCGCTGATGGATCATATGGAGCAACTCGCCACATTGATTGCCGCCATTAAACCAGCATTTTTATATAGCGCGAAACTCGGCATAAGCGAGCGATTTGCCCAGCAAAAACAACAACAAAATGTGCTGACCCCAGATGACTTACTCACGACATTAGCGAGCGCGTTAAACGCCAATAATGAAACCTTGCCCAAAGCCGTGGCAACACGTTTCCCCGTCGCGCTTATTGATGAATTCCAAGATACCGATCCGCTGCAATTTGCGATCTTCTCTGGCATCTACCAAAACCGCTACTCGTTTGAGCAGCAAGGCAAAAACGATACAAAAAATAAGCTCAGCCTGTTGATGATTGGCGATCCTAAGCAAGCCATTTATGCCTTCCGTGGCGCCGATATCCATACCTACATTGAGGCCCGTCATCATACGCAGGCGCACTATCATCTGGATACCAACTACCGCTCAAGCACAAACATGGTCGCTGGGGTTAACCATCTGTTTAGCCAGCATCACGATCCGTTTATCAGTCAATCGATCCCCTTTGATAGCGTGAAAACGCCCAGCAGTGCTAAAGGGAAAATCCTCACTGAAAAAACCGCCAATCCTGCCGCCTTAAGATTAAGACTCTTAAGCGAAAGCGTAGAAAACGGCCTCAACAAAACCACGGCAAGACACTTGCTCGCCGAAGATGCGGCGGCACAAATTACCCGTTTACTGACAGATGCGGCCAATGGCGAATGCCACAGCCCTAAAGGGCCTTTGATCGCTAAAGACATCGCTATCCTAGTGCGGGATCGCAACGAAGCGGCAGTGATGAAAACCGCATTAAGTAAACGCCACATAGGCGCGGTGTTTTTAAGTCGCGACAGTGTGTTCGATACCCTTGAAGCGCGGGAAATGGCGTTAATTTTGCGATCTCTGGCGAACCCTAAAGATGAACGGGCACTGCGCAGCGCCCTAGCCACGGCATTATTAGGTTATAGCGCCGAGCAAATCCATGCCTTTAACCAAGATGAAGAGCACAGACAGCTGTTATTAGAGCAATTTTTTAACTTGCACCAAGTGTGGCAGAAACGCGGCATCATGCCCGCGCTACTCAGCCTTGCCAATAGCACTAAACTAATTGACCGTTTACTGCACACCGCCAGTGCAGAGGTAGATGCTCAAGAGCAAGATGCCACGAATGGCGAGCGCCGTTTAACGGATTTTCGCCACCTTGCCGAACTATTACAGCAAAAGGCCACCGAACTTGATGGTATGAGTGCCCTACTCAATTGGTATGAACAGCAACTGATTGATAACACAGGCACCGATGAACAGCAGCTGCGCCTTGAGAGCGAGCAGAATCTGGTGCAAATTGTGACTATCCATAAGAGTAAGGGCCTTGAGTATCCCGTGTGTTTTGTGCCCTTTGTCAGCCTAGCCCGTGATAATCGCCGCCGCCCGACGCCTATGCTGTACCACAGAACTAACGATGCAGGTGAGCAAGAGCTAGTATGGGATATCGAAGGCACGGATGAGGGTTGGGATCGCGCCAAACAAGAAACCTTGGCCGAAGACTTGCGCCTTTTGTATGTGGCGCTCACTCGCCCAGTGTATTTGTGTTACTTGTATATCGCCAATCACAGTCGTCAGCTTAAAAATGGCCTTAAAAGTCAGCTGCATGAAACCGCTATCGGCTATCTATTGGGCATAGGCGACTCAGAATGTGACTTTGCCCGTATCTGCAATGCTGCGCAGCAGCTCGCCCAAGATGTGGAAGCCATAAGTCTTGATAAGGTGCCCAATGACATAGACGAGCGGCCATTGCCCTCAAGCCAAGACTTAGCACAAATACTGAGCGCGAAAACCTTAACCCGCCAATACAGCACGCCGTGGCGAGTCGGCAGTTATTCAGGTCTCGTTAAAAATACCAGCCATGGTAAAGCCGCTCCGGGTGCCGACGATGAAATATTAGGTACGCTTGAATATACGGCTGCGCAAACACTCTCTATTCCTGATGAGCCAAGCCATGAGCTGCAGGATGGCATGCTCAATCGCTTTAACTTTGAGCGCGGCGCCAATGCCGGTAGCTTTATGCATTTAGTGTTAGAAGAGATTGATTTTACGCAGGCAGAAATCGACTTACCGCTGCAATTGCCTAAAGCCATGCTGCAATACGGTATCGCGCCCGAGTGGCAAACAGTATTACATACTTGGTATTTGGATGTACTGCATGCACCGCTGTGCGCTATACCGCACGCCTTAGAGTCGCAGGTCACGGGGCATGTAAGCGCCGTCAAACCTGCTCATCCAGATCTGTGCTTAGCCAAGTTATCGCCGCAGAATACCTTAGTCGAAATGGAGTTTTATTTACCCTTAAGCGAACTTAAAGATACTGAGCTCAATGCGCTACTGCAGCAGTTTGGCTATGAGTCGACACTTAAGTTTGATGATCTCAAGGGCATGCTCAAAGGCTTTATCGATTTAACCTTTGAATACCAAGGTCAATATTATATCGCCGACTATAAGTCGAATCATTTAGGCGACAACATCAATGCCTATCATCAGAGCGCACTGCAAAGCGCAATAACCGATCACAGGTATGATTTGCAGTACATTCTCTATTCATTGGCGCTACACAGGTATTTGAGTTTACGCCTGCCAAGTTATGACTACGACAGCCATATCGGCGGTTGTTATTACTTGTTCTTACGGGGAATGTCGGCTCAATATCCCGGCTATGGTATTTATTACGACAAACCGCCGAAGGCACTTATTCTCGCGCTAGATTCACTTTTTAATGACAATTTATTTCACAGCAGATTGACTGGTGCAATAGATACAGGAGTCACGGCATGATGCGCTCAACCCAAGGGCTAAATGCACATTCACTCACAGCGGCGAAATGGATAGACCATGGCGCAATTCAGCTTACAGCGCCGCTGCCAGAGCTGTTGAAACAGTGGGAGCAAGAACGACTGCTCACGCCACTCGACCGGCATTTCGCACTCGAGATGAGCCACTTACATCCAAGCGACAGCCAACAACCTTTGTTTATTTTGCTGTGCGCACTGTTAAGCCAGCAATTATCTTCACAGCACAGTTGTCTAGTGCTCGCCCATATAGTGCCACTCAATCCCATGGCCGAACAAAATAGCCATTGTAAAATCACCTTAAGCCTAGAAGCACTCACAGAGACCTTACAAACTTTTGATGCCGTCGGCCAAGCGGGCAGTAACAAACCGCTTATTTTTGATAATGGCAGACTCTATTTACAACGTTATCATCAATTTGAAACCTCAGTCGCCGCCTCATTAATCCGCTTGTCCGGAAGCGTATCTAAGCACTTATCTGAAGAAGCAAACCACCAAGAGCAACCGCAAATCGCTAAGTTGAGGTCACTGTTAGATCAACTGTTCCCTGCCAATGTGAGCGCGACCCATGCACTCACTACCAATGTACTCACTAACAGTGAAGACACAGCACCCATTGATTGGCAAAAGGTCGCAACGGCCACAGCGCTGGGTAAAAAACTGTCAGTGATCACTGGCGGCCCAGGTACGGGTAAAACCACCACTGTAACTAAACTTTTGTTATTGCTACAAATGGAATCACAGCAGGAAATCCGTTTAGTCGCGCCAACGGGAAAAGCGGCGGCTCGCTTAAGCGAATCAATCAAAGCCTCAAAAGCGCGTCTGGCGAAGGAACTCAGCGCCCATGCTAATGTTATTGATGAAGTTCGCAATAGAAATAGCCAAGACTTTTTAACGACTCTGGGCCGCATTCCAGAGGAAGCTTCAACCTTACACAGGCTGCTTGGGGTGATCCCCAATTCGCCGCACTTTCGCCACCATCAAGGTAATCCGCTTAGGCTCGACTTATTGATTGTCGACGAAGCCTCTATGGTCGATTTGCCCATGATGTATAAATTGCTGAGCGCATTGCCTGAGCACGCCAGTTTGATTTTACTCGGCGATCAAGACCAACTCGCCTCGGTTGAGGCTGGCGCTGTGCTCGCCGATATTTGTGCTGGCCTTAAAATACCAGTAGATCCCAATAACCTTGCTCAGAACAACATAGCTTCAAGCAGCCCTGCTCTGTGGCAAATGCGCTATTCCAAGGAACAAGCCGAGCGTCTGAGTGCTTTAACAGGTTTTGAGTTAACGCCCTATATCAGCGACGCCCCTAAGCTTGGCGATAGCTTATGTATGCTAATGCACAGCCACAGATTTAAAGGCGATGCAGGGATTGGACTTCTCGCCAGTGCCGTCAATCGTGCTGATCTTCAAGGTATTTTGCAGGTATGGCAACAGGGACCTGCAGAATTGAGCTGGTTAGAACACAGTATGGTCGTAAGCCAAACCCAAGCCAAAGTGAGCGAGTCTGCTAATAATATGGGACTCAATTCACTTCTGGAGCAGGCCTGCCAGCAATATGGCACTTATCTCAGCGCCTTGAATAGCGATACGAGTAATAGTGATTTAAGCAAGCGTCCAAGCACAGCTGACATCATTGAACGCTTTAACCAGTACCGTATTCTATGTGCTATGCGCTCGGGCGATTATGGGGTTGAAGGCATTAATCAGTATGTGACTCAAGCACTGGCCAATGCCAAGCTGATTAAACCGCTACAGGAGTTTTATCTGGGTCGGCCCATTATCATCCAAAGCAATGACTATAACTTAGGCCTGTTTAACGGTGATATCGGATTGATTTTGCAGGATGAAGATAAACCCGAACGTTTAATGGCGCACTTCATCAAGGCCGATGGCAGCCTGTTAAAAGTCTTGCCAGCCCGTTTGCCCAGCCATGAAACCTGTTATGCCATGACAGTACACAAAAGCCAAGGCAGCGAATTTAGCCGTGTGGCCTTAGTATTGCCGCCGAGCCCCAGCCTAGCCCAATGGCAACTGCTGACCAAAGAGTTGGTCTACACCGCCATCACCCGCGCTAAAGTCCACTTTACCTGCTTAGGCACCCAGCACGTATTCGAGCGGGCCAGTAGCCAAGCAACCCAACGCGCATCGGGTCTTGCCGACCGCCTTTGGGGGTGAATGAAGCTTTGTGGTCAATGGGGAACACTTTAGGAACTACATTTTAAGATATGACTTTTAGATTTACTCTAACCATGAAACTAAGGATTTAAACATTGATTAAAAAGGACATTATTACACTTAAGGATCTACAAGCCGTTATTGCCTTGTTTGACGCCATAGCACCAGATGCCGCTTTACCTAAGCGTTATTATGAAAAAAACCGCTATATCCAGTGGTCAGAATTTAAAGACATGCAGGTATATGCACTCGACTTTGAGCCCTATTTAACGATTAGCCAGCGTTGTAATATGACGTATTTTGGCATACATCAAAGTACGCGACGTTTATACCTAGCACACTGTAATGATGCTGGCCACGCACCGCGCTGGGAAGCGAGACCAGTGACCTTAGCGCAACTGATGGATGTCGAGTTAATGGTGAATTTACATAAAAATCATGCCTATAACTTAGGGCTAAACATCTGTTTTGATCTGAACTATTTACTCTGATCTTTTGTATTAATGTACAAATTCGGATGACTGAATATCGGTGGTGGGCCAAGCAATATCAATTGCTAAAATCAATCAATTTGAAATTATCAATGTCACCCGCAACGTTTTTCCGGTACCCGAAGGCACAAGGACAACGGATCTGATTATGCTCGCTCGAGCCAAGAATTAGCCGTTTGGTTCACTCAAAACTAAGCTGTAGCGAAAGGATGTTTTGGTAAACCCTATACTTTCATAGTATTGCTGTGTGGCAATGCGCTGCATCGATGTAGTGAGTTCGAGTAACTGGCAATTCTCTTGCTTTCCCCTTTCTTTCGCAAAGGCAATCAACTGAGAGCCAACACCCTGACCCCGCATGTCGGCATCCACCACAATTGCGGTTATACGACAGATACGACTCAAGGCGGGGAAATAATCAAAGAACATTAAGGCCATCACAGCGACAACTTGCAGGTCACCCTGCACATTATGTTGCTCATACACCAGTAATTCATCACTGCGGCGCAAAGAATCATGCTGATATTGGCTTAACGTCTGGGCTAAAGCGGCACGGGGCAAAGAATAACCGAGTTGCTCAAGTAATACCTGCACACTATCTGTATCCTGTAAGCGGGCTAACCGAATGTTTTTATTCACCATGAGATACCATGCTGTAATCTGCCTAAAGGTAAGTGTCACTCGTACTGGGTTGCACAGTTTAGATGACAGTGACGAAGCAATAGTCCAACGACATTGCCATCTCACGCCACAAAAATCAAAATAAACCCGACAAAGGCACAAGCCCATATTTGCAATGCGATGTAATGCGTTAAAATTCACCACTTAATAGCCATCAGTCAGCAAAACCTTGCACTCATAGGGGCAAGAAAACTAAGATGACAGCGGCTGTACTATAGGATGATATTCGTATTGCCACAGGCCGATGTCATCCGATTTTGCTCACTTTGAGGAATCACTCACAATGTCTAAGATCAACCTGCTTTTGCTGTGCGGCGGCGGAAGTGCCGAACACGATATTTCACTCATGTCGGCCAATTATTTTGAAACCTCACTGGCAAAATCCGAGCAGTTTTGTGTATTGCGTGTCGAACTGGATAAATTTGGTCAATACCGCACCGCTGCGGGTGATGATTGTGAACTGACCAATAGCCGCGAAATTCGCTTCCGCGATGAGAGCAAAGCCCCATGGCCGGTCGATTACGTCATTCCCTGCATTCATGGCTACCCCGGCGAAACAGGTGACATTCAATCCTATTTTAACCTGATCCAACTGCCCTATTTTGGCTGTGAATCCGAGGCTAGCAGTAACTGCTTTAATAAGATCACCGCTAAAATGTGGTTCTCGGCCTTAGGTATTCCGAATACCCCGTATATTTTTCTAAACCAATTCGATGATACAGCAATAGAGCAAACCCAAGCCGCATTAGCACTATGGGGATCCATCTTCGTCAAAGCGGCCTCCCAGGGTTCCTCTGTTGGTTGTTATAAAGTCGATGACAGCGATAAAGTCGCTGGCGTGCTTAAAGATGCTTTCGGCTATGCGCCCTATGTTATCGTTGAAAAAACCATTAAAGCCCGTGAGTTAGAAGTCGCAGTATACGAATACAACGGTGAAGTGGTGGCGACAGTACCAGGTGAAATCATCTGTGATACCAACACCTTCTACACCTTCGATGAGAAATACGCCAAAAACAGTAAAGCACGCACCGATGTGGTGGCACAGCATGTGTCAGCTGAGATCAGTGAACAAATCCGCGCCTATGCAATCAAAGCATTTAAAGGTATGAAATTGCGTCACCTGTCGCGCATCGACTTTTTCTTAACCGCGGATAATGAAATTTTACTAAATGAAATCAATACCTTCCCAGGTTCTACGCCGATTTCTATGTTCCCCAAAATGCTGCAAAATCACGGTCATGATTTTACTGAATACTTGAGTCTAGTGATTAACAGCCAGATAACCGCTAAATCTTAGCGCTCGCCACCTGACTCAATGTGAACGCAGAGACTCAGTGCAGCACCTGTTTTCAGTAATAAAAAGAGCGCCTCGGCGCTCTTTTTATTTATTATGTTTCAATGTGTTATATTTAAAACTTGAATTATTACCTTACATCTAAACCCAATATTAAAATCAGACTGTCACTGATTAAGCCGCCCTCACATCTAGGTCAAACATCAAGGTCAAACGTCAAAACCCTTATGCAGCTCAGCTTGCTTTGCCAACAGGGCAAAGAATGCAGCTTTGGGCATAGGCTTATAAAATAAATAGCCTTGAATTTCTTGAATATGATTCGCCATTACAAATTTAAGCTGGGACTCTGTTTCTACCCCTTCTGCCGTCACAGTTAAATCTAACGCATGGCTTAAACGCACTATGGCCTCCACCAACGCTTCGTGACGTTTGCCTTCATCTAATCTGTCGATAAAGCTCTTATCGATTTTAATTTGATCGATAGGAAAATTAGCTAAATAAGATAGAGATGAGTAACCCGTCCCGAAATCATCTAAGGAGATTTTAATCCCTTTAACTCGCAAACCATTAAGCACATCAATAAGATACGTATGTTGCTTCATCAATAAAGATTCAGTGATCTCAAGGGTTAATCTGTCATAGGGGAAATCTGTCACCTCAAGTTGCTCGGTAATCGCTGCAAAGGATTCCACAAAGGCATCTTGTAGTTCATGGGACCAAAACTCAAAAGTCGAGACATTCACCGATAAATTAATGGGCCAATTTCGTTCCTGCATTTCTAAAATAGTCTGCATAGCACCAAGGCGAACATCTCGACCAATATCAACGATTAAACCACTGTTCTCCGCGATGGGAATAAATTCATCGGGTGGAATAAACGTTCCCTCATGCTGCCAGCGCAGCAGCACTTCAGCACGGACAATCAAGCCTGTGGTCGCATTGACTATGGGTTGGTAATAAAGCTCGAAGGTATGCTGATCTAATGCCTGCTTAAGCTGATTATGAAGGCTAGCAACACGCTCGGCATTTAGCTGCATTTGTTCAGTAAAAAAATGATATCGATTGCGACCATTTGCCTTAGAAATATACATGGCCTGATCGGCACAATTTAACAACTGTTCAAGATCGAGGGCATCTTCAGGAAAACGTGCAATCCCTATACTTACCGAGCTATAAACGCCTTTTCCATCGGCTAGCACATAATGTTTTGCCACATTTTTATTAATTGTATCTGCAATTTGTGCCAATTCTTTCTGGTTAACAACCCCAGATAATAGCAAGGCAAACTCATCCCCTCCTAAGCGTGCAAACACCATAGTGTCATCGACACACTCGCTGATCTGTTTAACCACTTGCACTAACAGTGCATCACCTTTGTCATGGCCATGGGTGTCGTTGACTTGCTTAAAGTTATCTAAATCCATCAACATAAAACTAAAGCCGGGGGTCAAACTGTCGGAAGTAATTAACGCTTGGATCTGCTTGAATAACGCATTGCGGTTAGCAAGTCCGGTAAGAGAGTCATTATTGGCCTGATACTTAATCAGCTGCGCCGCTTTCTTACGTTCACTAATATCTGAAAATAGCCATGCAAAACAGGGTTGCTGACCATTGGACTCTCGGAAGGTCGTGACGATAAGATCAAGATAAAACTCCTCGCCATTTCCCCTAAGACCCACCAACTCACCCTGCCACATTCTGTCCTGAGCTAAATGCTCAAATAACCCCACTAATTCATTAGATTGGGATGATGCTAAAAAAATCTTAGGATGAAAGTTAGCGATATCAGTATCTTGAGGGATAACTATATGTCTGAAAGCGGGATTAGCATAGAGAACTGCATCGTCAGAATTGGAAATAACCAGAGCAAGGGGTAACCGGTCAAAAATTTTCACAGCTAAATACTGAAACTCCATTGCACGACTGCGTTCAATGGCTAAACTCGCCAGTCTTGCCGCCTCTGAAATGAGTTCTAAATCCTGCTCTGTTGGGGACTTTATCGTATCATAATACATGGCAAATGTGCCTAGCACTTTACCATGAGTATCTTTGATAGGTTCTGACCAACAAGATTTAAGACCTGCACGTAATGGCAGTTCTTTATAATTAACCCAGTAAGGATGTTGAGCGATATCTTCAACGATGACACGCTGCGCATAATAGGCTGCCGTGCCACAAGAACCCACATTGGGGCCAATTTCGACACCATTAATGGCTTGATTGTAACTGTCGGGTAAATTGGGGGCGGCACCTAATAACAGACGTTTACCGTCAGCACTGAGCAGTAACACAGACCCTCTGGTTCCTACTTTTTGAGCTTCGATTTTTAAGACTAAGGCGTGCAAGATTTCATGTAGCGGTGCGCCATTGAGCAGCATAGAAAGAATACTGCTATAACAAGCTATGCTGACATTGTGGGCGAGTTTAACGTCTGCATGATCGAGCAGATCTGGAAGGTTAACGCCGTACGCCATAATTTCCTTAAGAGCAAAGTTGCAATATAAATACTGATTAACAATGTTAAATATTTATAACTTATAAGAAATTCTAGGCACTAATGTTAATTAAGTAAACCCTTTACCTGCGCGGTAAAAGGTTTACTTTAGTCTAAAAAGCAATGCTTTATTCTTGAATACGTTCAAGTTTGGCAAGGTAAAAGCCATCAAAGCCGCTATCGGCTGGGCTGATACTTTCATCTTCAATCAGGCGAAAGTTGGGGTTCTCGGCTAAAAACGCATCCACTTGACCGCGGTTCTCGCAAGGGAAGATAGAACAAGTCGCATAGACGACTATGCCACCGACTTTGACCATGCGACTGTAACTGTTCAAAATGTGTTTTTGCAGTTCCATTAACACGGGTAAACGCTCTACGGTATCACGCCATTTTGCATCGGGATTACGCTTTAATACACCCAAACCAGAGCAAGGCACATCAAGCAATACTCTATCGGCACTGAGCTTTAAGCGTTTAATGGTTTTACTGCTGGCGATAACACGGGTTTCGACATTGTGTGCGCCATTACGACGGGCGCGTTCCTTAAGTTTGTCGAGTTTCCATTGCTCCACATCCATGGCCAACAAGCGTCCTTTACCCTGCATTTGCGCAGCTATGTGTAAGGTTTTACCGCCCGCGCCTGCGCAAGCGTCAATAACTTTCATGCCTGGCTTGGCATCAAGCGCCGCAGCTACGCGCTGAGAGCCCGCATCCTGCTGCTCGAATAAGCCATCTTTAAAGCTTTGGGTACGGAACAAGGCAGAATCGGAGGTCACTTCAAGGGCAGAATCAACCCCATCAACACAGAGCGTGCTCACAAACTCAGCGGCAAGCTTAGCGGCCAGTTCATCACGAGTCACCTTAAGGCTATTAGCGCGTAAAAAACGTTTCGGCGCAGTACTTAACGCGGCGCGCTCTTTTTCCCAAGACTCACCTAGTTGCTCACGGCCCATAACATCGAGCCACTCAGGGCAACCGTCCCACAACACAGGCTTAGTTTTCGCTTGCTCGATACGCTCAGCTAAACGCGCCTCATCGACTTGCAGCGAATATTGCATTTTAGGCAATTCAAGCCCATGGAATAAATGCCAAGCATTAAGCAATTTAGAGCCAAAACGCTCCATCTCATCTGGGCTGATTTCCGCCAGATAACAATATAAATTTAAACGACGTAGGATATCACCCGTCGTTAATGCGATACGCGCCTGCTCGGCAGGTACCAATTGCAACCCAGAAAAATGCTGAGAATAGGCCCGATCTAAGGGTTTTCCTTGGCTCAGCACCATAGTTAAGATACTGATCACTAATTCGTTCGAGCTGGCAGAAAGCGGAGAATTCAACATTTAAAAGGTCACCATGAATGATAAAACCGGAGGATCATAGGAGGTCAGGCCCTAATACGCAAGCGCGCTGGCGCCGAGTTAAGGTTAAAGCCATAAAAAAAGCGATCCTAAGATCGCTTTTTTGCCACCGTCAGTTTAACCCATTACATTTTTGAGCCTTTAGCCCCGTAGAACAGGATAAACCCATAACAAATCACGGGTAGAATAAAGGCGAGCTGAACGCCAAGATTATCCGCTAACATGCCTTGAAATAAAGGCAAAATCGCGCCGCCCACAATCGCCAAACACAGAATGCCACTGCCCTGTGAAGTGTGTGGACCTAAATCACGAAGCGCTAAGCTGAAGATCGTTGGGAACATAATCGAGTTAAATAACCCCACCCCAAGAATTGCCCACATGGCAATGCTGCCACTGGTTGTCATCGCTGCAACCACAAGTAGCGCCGCCATAAAAGCATTAAATGCAAGCACTGAGCCTGCTGGTACTTTTTGCATCACCACAGAGCCAATGAAACGTCCCACCATAGCGCCGCCCCAATAATAGGCGATGTAATGGGCGGCTTCGGCTTCTGGCATACCCGCTATATGGCTTTCACCTAAGAAGCTGACTAAGAAGCTACCGATAGACACTTCTGCGCCGACATACACGAAAATACCCACAGCGCCGAGCACTAAGTGCTTGCTTTGTAAGGCACTGGTTTTACCTAGATGGGTCTGAACTTCACCTTGAACACTTTCATCATGCTCACGGATCACAGGTAAATCTAACTTCGCAAAAATCAGCGCTAAAATTGCCAAGGCGCCAGAAAGTAACAGGTATGGCAGTTTAACCACTTCTGCTTCAGCACTCGCTTGGGCTAAATCGCCTGATACTGAACTGGCAACAGAAAGAATTAACATAGCACCAAAAAACGGCGCGACCGTTGTGCCTAAGGCGTTGAACGCTTGCGTTAAATTCAAACGACTCGACGCAGTTTCGCGACTGCCTAAGGCATTGACATAAGGATTGGCTGCCACTTGCAGGATTGTGATGCCTGATGCCAAAACAAATAATGCACCGAGGAACAAGTTGTAAGTAGCGAGGGCCGCCGCAGGATAAAACAGCGCACAACCAATACTTGCAATCACGAGACCAGAAACAATTCCCTTTTGATAACCCAGTTTTTTCACTAAGTTACCCGCAGGGATTGAGACTAGAAAATAAGCACCGAAGAAACAAAACTGGATCAACATGGCTTGAGTATAATTCAGTGAAAACACAGCTTTAAGATGCGGGATCAGAATATCGTTCAAGCAAGTGATGAAACCCCACATAAAAAACAGTGAAGTCAATGAGATCAAGGCAAAACGATAACTGCCCGACCCATTTTCGCCAGTGCTGCTCGTGTAGCTACCGGTATTAATTGATGACGCCATAGTTATTCTCTCTGTATGTTTTTATTATCAGGAACTAATTAAGGTTACATTCCCCATGGTGCCCGTGGGCGGGTTTATATCGAACTGTGGGCTTGGGATCCCGTATCTATAACACTTCAACCGAATAAAAATGAATCATTTTCACTTTAACACTGCATAAAAGCTGGTAAATGCCGAAAACTTCAGCTGATTGTGTTCTATTTGTGCGGTTTTAAGGCCGTGTCCCGTCAGCGACTCACTGATTTCAAATGCAGAGAAATCAAACTCGACCTCGGTATCACCTAAATTGAATCCCACGAACACTTTTATATCGCCTAAGGTGCGAACAAAGGCCAAAATGGGCTCCTTTGTATCAACAAATTTAATATCACCTTCAACTAACACTGGATGTAACTTACGCCAAGCCAGAAAACGTCGATAACCATTGAGCATAGAATCAGCATCAGATTCTTGTAGATCCACAGCTAACGCTTGGTGCGCAGGTGCAATTGGCAGCCAAGGAGAAACATCACTAAAACCACTAAAGTCAGCGCCTTGCTGCCACGGCATTGGCGTACGGCAACCATCACGCCCCTTAAACATAGGCCAAAATGTTTTGCCAAAGGGATCTTGCAGCTCATGATATTCAATTGGCGCCTCAGTTAGACCGAGTTCTTCACCTTGATAACTACATATACTGCCGCGCAGCGAACTTAGCATGGCATTGAGCATTTTGACTATGTCTGAATTCTGCTTATCTTGCCCCCAACGACTCGCTACACGCTGCACATCATGATTGCCGATAGCCCAACATGGCCAGCCATCACCTATGCTCGCTTCCAAAGCCTCTACGGTTTGGCGAATATAACTTGCGCTGTAATCATCAGTCAGCAGCTCAAAACTGTAGGCCATATGCAGGCGATCTTCGCCCTTAGTGTAGGCAGCCATTACAGCCAAAGAATCTTCGGCAGAGACTTCGCCTAAGGTCACCGCTCCTGGATAGCGATTGATGAGCTTTCGTAAATCTTCAATAAAAGCGATGGTTTGCGGACGGTCATTATTGTAGTAATGGTATTGATAGGCGTAAGGGTTATCTTCACTGAAACCACGGCCCTGACGTTTATCCTTAGGTTTTGCCGGATTATCCCTGAGCAGCTCATCGTGATAACAAAAAGTAATGGCATCTAAGCGGAAGCCATCTACCCCCTTTTTAAGCCAAAATTCAACGTTATCCAGCACAGCTTGGCGCACTTCGGGATGATGGAAATTAATATCGGGCTGACTACGCAGGAAGTTATGTAAATAGTATTGCTGTCTGCGCGGTTCCCACTCCCAAGCACAACCGCCAAAAATCGCGAGCCAGTTGTTAGGCGCTGTACCGTCTTCCTTAGGATCGGCCCACACATACCAATCCGCCTTGGGATTCGTACGGTTTTCGCGGCTCTCGATAAACCACGCATGTTGGTCCGAGGTATGACTTAATACTTGATCAATAATGACCTTAATACCTAAACCGTGGGCTTTTTCAATCAATTCATCGAAATCATGCATAGTGCCAAAAAGAGGGTCAACTTCACGGTAATCACTGATGTCGTAGCCAAAATCTGCCATAGGAGATTTAAAGAAAGGTGAAATCCAGATGGCATCGACATTGAGACTCGCAATGTAATCCAGCTTTATGATAATGCCGCGTAAATCCCCGACGCCGTCACCATTGGTATCTAAAAGGCTACGCGGATAAATTTGGTAAATCACTGCACCACGCCACCACGTTAACTCACTCATTGTTGCCCCTTTATCATTATTCTACAGCGAACTTTCCCTAACACACTCAAGCAAACAGTTATCGTTTTGTTACTGCAGAGTAAAGTCATCGCGGCTTCTTTTGTGCTAACGAGCATACGTGAAGAGGGAAATAAGGTTCAATACACCTGCATACGTATGCAGAAGATGCTGCCAATAGTCACATGGCATCACAATGAAATTTACTTTTTAGTAACAGTCACTTGATTACAAAATAAAATCATTTTATTCCCTGAGTTCACCCTCTATCACAGTCTATTCTTAACTCTGCTAGGTATTGAATACGTATGCACTCTGTTGTTCAGCTAAGAAACTCGGGAGTAGTATCTTCACCGTTGCATAACAATTTGGTCATAAACGCAGCACTTATGCAGTCAATTAAGCGCCCATATACCAAAAAAAGGCCGCAAAAATAACGCGGTGATAACGATAAACGCTCTACAAAGCGATAAAGCGACTCCAAGGGGAAGAGAGATATGATGCGATTTAAACCCAGTTTGCTAACCTTAGCGCTCATCGCCGCAGGTGCCAGTATGCACTCCTATGCGGCAGATGAAGTGACCACAGATAAGGAAGCAAAAGCAAAAGAAGCTGCTATTGAGGTTATTGAAGTTAAAGGCTTTAGAACCAGTGTCATCAAATCACTAAATGATAAACGCTTTGGAGATACCGTCTCTGAATCGATTTCAGCAGATGATCTTGGCGCCCTTCCCGATCAGTCAATCGCTGATGCACTGACTCGCTTACCAGGCGTGACCGCAGTGCGCACTGGTGGACAAGCAAGCGGCCTCAATATTCGAGGTCTTGATGGTGATTTCGTCTTTGCAACACTTAATGGACACGAACAAGTGACAACGGGCGGTAAACGCGCGATTGAGTTTGACCAATATCCATCCGAATTAATTAGTCAAGCCGCCGTCTATAAAACACCAAAAGCCTCGCTGATTGAAGGTGGCGTCGCCGGTACGGTAGAATTAAAAACCGCAGATCCCTTAAAAAGCGACAAAGACCAATCATTTAATATCAATGCTCGCGGCAGTTTTAATGACAGAGCGGATGAGATTTCCGATGCAGATCAATATGGCAACCGTCTTAGCTTTGCCTATCAAGGCAAATTCCTTGAAGATACACTCGGTGTGGCGCTAGGCTATGCCCATTTGTACCAACCTTATGTTGCCAGTCAATTCATTGGTTTACGTTTCAATGACGGTAAACAAGATGTCAATGGCGATAATATTTTAGAATCAAACAGTGAAGGTTTTGAACTGCAGCAAAAAGGTGGTGATGATACTCGCGATGGTTATATGGCGGCTATCCATTGGCAACCTACAGACAATCTTAGTGTGAAAAGTGATTTATTCCACTCAAAATTCACTTCCGAAAACTTTGCTAGAGGCTTCCGAGTCAAGTCATTAAAAAATGGTACTTTCAGTGATCCCGTTGTCGAAAATGGCTCTATTACTGGTGGAACCATATCAACCACTGGTAATGATAACTTTGCTGTTTTT
Organism: Shewanella sp. NKUCC06_TVS; assembly: GCF_019345515.1. NCBI lineage: Bacteria > Pseudomonadati > Pseudomonadota > Gammaproteobacteria > Alteromonadales > Shewanellaceae > Shewanella > Shewanella sp. NKUCC06_TVS. The sequence goes on from NZ_JAHKQX010000003.1 coordinate 90,469, forward strand.
GTGATTAACGATAACGACTCAAAATATTCAGAACTGACATCAGGCTCAGTCAATATTGAGTGGAATAATGGCGGCGCCTTGACTATCGCAGGTGATGTGAGTTATTCAAAAGCCGATGGCGAGTTCGTCAACGGTGGTACGCGTGCCGTTCTATATGATGATATAGGTAATGAAGTACGCTCAGCAGAATCAATCACCTATAGACTACATGGATTGAATCCTGCGGATGTCAGTTTTTCACACGACTATACAGATACGGCGACTTTGGGTTTAAAAGAAGTGGGTATGTGGCCATACGATCAACAAAATGATCTTGTCGCCTACAAGTTAGACTTTAACTATGTGTTAGATTCTGGTTTCTTAACTTCAGTTGATTTTGGTCTGCGCTACTCAGAACGTGAGTTTAATGCGCAACGTTCACAAGCAGGTTATGGTTTTGAATTTGGTAAAAACCCAACTAACCAGCCCGTGCTTCAAATGAACACTGACATGACAAATGTCGTCAACTTTGGCGGTGAATTATCTGGTTACCCTAGCTTCCTTTCCGTTGATTTTAACAAAGCCATTGAGCTGATTAACGCACAGTTAGCGGCAACAGGACAATCCCCTTTCACCCCGACAGCCAATTGGTCTAATAACTGGACCATGATCCAAAGCGGTTCGGTCAATGAAGATGTATTAGCTGGCTATGTCCAAGGTAATCTCGAGTTTGACTTAGGCGATATGAAAGTCACGGGTAACGTGGGCGTGCGTGTTGTTCAAACAGATCAAAGCAGTAAAGGTCTACAACAAGTTGGCTATGGCCTAGGTGAAGCGATTACTGATGAACTTGGCGTGATCAGTACCGATTATATCCGTAACGAGATAGGTAAAACCTATACCGATTATTTACCGTCACTCAACTTAACTTTCCACCTCACTGAAAATGATCAACTGCGCTTTGCTGCAGCCTCTGTGATGTCACGTCCTCCAATCGACAAACTAAAGTCAGGCATGGGATCTTGGTATGACGATTCTGCTACTCCGGGATACAAAAAGTACAATGCTTGGGGTAACACCAGTCCTCTACTCGATCCGTTCTATGCTGATCAATACGACTTATCTTACGAGCACTATTTTGAAGATTCTGAAGGTGCGGTTGTCGTAGCCTTGTTCTACAAAGATATTAAATCCTTTATCAACAACTTTACAATCCAACCATTTGATTTTGAAGGTAATGGATTTATCGTCCCCGATACTATTATCGATAATGGTGTTGAATTCCCAGTAGTAAAAGATGAAGGTCAATATCAAACTGCAATCAACAACGACAATGGCGGCTACATTCGTGGTGTTGAGTTAGGTTATACCCAAATATTTGATTTCCTACCCTCGCCACTCAGCGGTCTTGGCTTCACTGGCAGCTACTCGTATTCAGACAGTGAAGTGGAATTTACCACAGATTTAAGTGGTTCAAACTTATCCATTCCATTACCAGGTTTATCAGAAAGCGTACTCAACACCACCTTGTTCTATACTCTGGATGGTTTCGATACTCGCGTCAGCATGAGATATCGTAGTAGCTATGTTTCAGAACAAGTGGCAGTTGAATCACAACTTGCTTTCTTCGATGCCGAAACGATTGTGGATTATCAAGCTTCATACGCTCTGGAAAATGGACTTAAGTTCTTATTCCAAATTAATAACTTAACTGATGAACCGAACAAAACCTATTTTGGTGAAGAACATCAGACAGGAACAATCCAATACTTCGGTAGACAGTACTTCCTAGGGTTAAGTTACTCTTTATAAACTACCCCAAATAAAGCCTGCTTCAATTAAGAAGCAGGCTTTTGCTTATGTAGATTTCAGCAATGTTAAACTTCATCATGCCAGCGCATTTTACTTCTCTATCTTTAAAAGGCTTACATTATGATCCGTCAAAACCTAATGATTGCGCTTTATTTATGCTTGGTTTGCTCTTCATTTAATACGGCCTATGCAAACACCTTTAAGCAAGATATATCGACGGACGTTAAGCTTGAACCCGCGTTTTGGTGGGCGGGGATGCAGAACCCTGAGTTACAGCTGATGCTGTATAGCCGCGAACTTCCAAGCTTACCGCAGCAGATTAAGCTTGATATCCAAGGAAAAGGCATCACACTTAAAAGCCTTGAGCACACTGATAACCCTCACTATTTGTTTATCAATTTAGATCTGAGTCAAGCTGCGCCGCAAACCTTTGAACTAGTGATTTCCAGCACTGACTCTGCTTCAAAAGCCAATAAACCTCTTTATCGCCTGCCCTATACGTTGCAAGGGCGCGCTAAAGGTAGCCGTGAACGCCAAGGATTTAGCAATAAGGATGTGATTTACCTTATCACGCCGGACCGATTCGCCAATGGCGACACCAGTAATGACAGTCAGGCCGATATGTTAGAGCAAGTCGCGGCTAACTCTCCCAGTAATCTCAACTATCCCGATGCTCGCCATGGCGGCGATATAGCAGGGATCAGCCAGCACTTAGCATATCTGGCAAAACTTGGCGTGACTCAGTTATGGATCAATCCACTGCTTGAGAATAATCAAGCCCAGTATTCATACCACGGTTACTCAATTACCAATTTATACCGCGTAGATCCCCGCTTTGGCAGCAACGAAGATTATAAAGCCTTAGTCGCTAAGGCAAACAAGCTTGGGCTTGGAGTAATTAAAGATATTGTGGTGAATCATATCGGCTCTAACCATTGGTGGCTCAACGATTTACCTAGCCATGACTGGCTGAACGATGCCACAAAAACGCAGCTAAAGAATCAAGAATCCAAGCCTAATTTGACTCAGTCTGCCGATGCTAAATCCAGCGCTATCACATCCAGCGTTACCAGCCCCCGTTTCACCAGCCATAGGCGCACCACAGTGCAAGATCCCTACGCGGCAGCGCAAGATCAAATCGATTTTGTCGACGGTTGGTTTACCGACACTATGCCAGATCTGAATCAAAGCAATCCAAAACTGGCAACCTATCTTATCCAAAACAACATTTGGTGGGTCGAGTACGCCGGACTTTCGGGGATACGTGAAGATACTTACTCCTACGCCGACAAAGCATTTCTCGCTAAATGGTCTAAGGCCGTGATGACTGAATACCCCCATTTTAATATTGTGGGTGAAGAATGGACCGCAAACCCTATCACAGTGTCCTATTGGCAAAAGGGCAAAATCAATGACGATGGTTATACCTCAGATTTACCCAGTTTGATGGACTTCCCGCTATATGAAAAATTAATTGCCAGCCTCAATGATCCAGAAAGCTGGGATACGGGTTTTATCAAGCTTTACGAGATGTTAGCCAACGATGTTGTGTATGCCTCACCCAGTAAGCTAGTGCTATTTGAAGGCAATCACGACACCAATCGTATCTTCAGTTTAGTGAAAGAAAATATAGACTTATACAAGATGGCCCTCACCTATGTGCTGACCGCCAAACGCATTCCGCAGCTGTTCTACGGTACAGAAGTGTTAATGACTAGCCCGACAGAAGGCCGTCACGATGGCGTTGTGCGCAGTGATTTCCCCGGCGGGTTTGCCAACAGTGCCACTAACGCCTTTACCGGCCAAGGGCTGAGTGAACCCCAGCGACAAGCACAGCAATTTGTCCGTACCCTACTGAATTACCGTAAACAATCCCCTGCGCTGCAATCGGGTGATTTACTGCACTTTGTGCCGCAGGATGGCATCTATGTACAATTTCGTTGCTTATTGAATGACCCATTATCAGCTGAACAGAAAGCCGAAGCACTTAAGTCACTAACTCAACACAATTCTCAAACCCAACACAATGCCTGCACTCAGCCCTCGGCCGATAAAGTCATGGTGATTTACAATAAAAATGACAAAGCAGTCACGCTAGATGTAAACCGCTTTGCCAGTGTACTTGGCGATAACCGCGCCGCTACAGATATCATCAGTGGCAACACAGTTTCACTCAATCAAGCGCTAGCATTGCCCCACGCAGGGGTCACTATCCTTGAGCTTAAAGCAAGACCGCAGCTAAATACTGGCTTATCTAGCCGTCAAACCTCTAATCATATGAGTTACTCAGCTAGCGATTTAACTCAGGCTCAAACAACTCACCCAATCAAAAACTCAACCCTAAAAGGAATTCAGTCTTGAGCTTTTTATCGCCTATCAATTCCCGAGTGACTCAGTGCCCCCAAGAGGCTAAATTTCCCATAGTGGCTTTACTTATAACCCAAGCAGCGAAAGCCCCGCAGCGCCGACAGTCATCACTCAGCTTATGTTTAAACGCTCTATTCAGTGCCTCTTTATTAACTGCCTCGCTTTTTAGCTTCTCGACCAATGCAAATACATCGACACAGGCGCTTGATAATGAGTTACTGCCAAAGTCTGAGAGTGAGGTTATGACGTTTAAACCTGTGGTGTATCAAATCTTTACTCGCCTTTATGGCAATAAAAATCCAACCAACAAACCTTGGGGCACGATTGCCGACAATGGCGTCGGCAAGTTTAATGATATCGACGATATTGCACTCAATAGTATCAAGGACCTAGGCGTTACCCATGTGTGGTACACTGGCGTTCCCCACCATGCATTGATTGGTGATTACAGCGCGATTGGCGTGAGTGCAGATGATCCCGATGTGGTAAAAGGCCGTGCGGGCTCACCCTACGCAGTCAAAGATTACTACAACGTCAATCCAGATCTGGCGGTCAATCCCGCCAACCGTTTAGCCGAGTTCGAAGCGCTCATTGCCCGTACCCATCACCACGGCTTAAAGGTGATTATCGATATAGTGCCAAACCATGTGGCGCGCCATTATCAATCCGTTAATAAACCCCAAGGCGTGCGCGATTTTGGCGAAGATGATGATACCAGTCTGGAGTACGCCAAAAACAACAACTTCTATTACGTTGTTGATAAAGTTGATGTTAATAATGGCTCGGAGGGGGCAAAGGGACAAGCGCATGCCTTTGAAGTGCCAAGCTTACCCGCAAATCTTAAACCGCTGGGCGGAGAAGCTCACCCATTAAGTGACGGAAAATTCAACGAATTTCCCGCAAAATGGACAGGCAATGGCTCACGCTTAGCCAAGCCCGATGCCAATGATTGGTACGAAACAGTCAAAATCAATTACGGCGTACGCCCCGATGGCACCTATGACTTCCCTCGCCTGCCAGCCAATTTCGCCACTTTAACGCAGGCGCAGCATTACGCTTTTTGGCAACAACACTTAGCCGAGCTCCCGAGCTCTTGGATTAAATTCAATCAGATTGCGCAATACTGGCTAGCGAAAGGGGTCGATGGCTTTCGCTATGATATGGCCGAAATGGTGCCAGTGGAGTTTTGGAGCTATCTCAACAGCCAGATAAAACACACAAATCCCGATGCCTTTATCTTGGCCGAGGTCTATAACCCCAAGCTGTATCGAGATTATATCCAACTTGGCAAAATGGATTATCTGTACGATAAGGTCGATCTTTACGACACCCTAAAAGCCGTGATGGCGGGTAAAACCAGCACAGCTAATATCGCGGCAGATCAGGAAAAAGTGCAGGATATTGAATCTCACATGCTGCACTTTTTAGAAAACCACGACGAGCAACGTATTGGTAATGCAGCATTTTTAGCATCGCTACACACAAATAAGCCCACCGCAACCCAAGCCGTTAATCCACACAATGCCCTACCCGCTATGGTAGTGTCGGCAACGATAGGCACTTCACCGACGTTAGTGTATTTTGGCCAAGAAGTGGGAGAAGCCGCCATCGACAACCCAGGATTTGGTCATGCATCACGCACCAGTATTTTTGACTATGTTGGCGTCCCTGCCCATCAGCGCTGGATGAACAATGGCAAGTTTGATGGTGGACAATCAACCGTAAAGGAAGCCACTTTGCGGGCTTATTATCAAAAATTACTGAACCTAAGCACAGGTAAAAATGTACCGGCGCTTTTAGGAGAATATTACTCGCTCGATGCCGCCAACCGCAGCGCACAAACCGCCACAATGGATACACATGGCAGCGCAACGGGTTATGATGACAGCAATTTTGCCTTTGTGCGCTTTGAGGAAAATACGGCCAATAAAACGGGCCAAAAACTGATTATTGTGAATAACTTTAATCAAACCCAAGCAAAGCCATTATCCCTTAAGCTGCCAAAGCCACTTATCGACCAATGGCAGTTAACGGATGGGACCTATCCACTTAAGGATTTGCTGGAAGACAACAAAGCGCAGTTGGTTGTCAAACAAGGTGAAGGACAAGTTCAGATGCAACTTGCACCGCTGTCTTCAGCCATATTCGAGCTGGAAGATTAAACGAGCAAAAAGCCTAGGTGAGCTAAAAAGTGAAATCGACCGATAGCGTCACGCTAAACTGTGACGCTATCTTTTTTTAACCGTTATACTCTCAAACCTTTCTATCTTATTTGATCACCCTTTAAAAATCACAAAGGAAAGCGATGTTACTCGGCATTCACCATGCAGCGATTATTTGCAGCGACTATCAAAAGTCCAAACACTTTTATGTAACCATTCTTGGCCTTACCGTGCTTGCAGAGCATTTCCGTGAGGCACGTAAGTCCTATAAACTTGATTTACAACTGGCCGATAAGAGTCAAATTGAGTTATTTTCATTCGATAATCCACCCAAACGACCAAGCTATCCCGAAGCCTGTGGACTTAGGCATCTCGCCTTTCGCGTAGCATCGATTGAAACCGCCATCGAACATCTTCATAGCCATCACATTACCGTTGAACCCGTCCGCATTGACGAATACACAGGCAGAAAATTCACCTTCTTTAGCGATCCCGACGGCTTACCCTTAGAGTTATATGAGCTATAGCACGAGTGAAATAAGGCAACATCACAGCAATAAGATGAATAAAGCTTAATTACGCTAAGGGATGGTCAGCATTAGACTCAATAAAACGACGCAGCCGTTTAACCAATAGTTTAAGTAATCGATTGACTAATTTGGCGCTGTGATAAGGTCAAAGCCTACCTAGGCTAACCATTTAGGAACTCAAGATGTTTGATAATCCAGCATTATTACTATGGAGTTTAGTCTTTAGTCTCTTTGGTCTTGGCTTTTTCACCTATGGCAAACGCCAAGTTGCACCCATCCCCCTCGTCGTTGGGATAACCCTGATGCTCTACCCTTATTTTGTCAGCAACCTAATCTTACTCGTCTGCATCGGCATAGCACTCATCGCGCTACCGTATTTTGTGAAGTTGTAACAAGCGATCTTTGTCATAGCTAGATTGAAAAGCTCATATCTATCAGAGCAAATGAGGACTTATGTCTTACTCGACAAAATGACCTTATTCCACTATCTATCACTGGTCATGACTTTACTGGCCAAGCCAATAAGCAACACACCTGATATCCCCTCTAAGGCTCTCGAATAACGCAGGGAATTGGGGCGACTAAATACCCAGCTTCCTGCCGACGCATAAAGGACGTTACACAAGGTCGCTAACAAACTGAAAATAAGACCAAGGGTTAACAGCTGAATTGACGTTGAACCCGCTAACGGGTCAATAAACTGCGGCAAAAAAGAGAGGAAAAATAAAGCGACTTTAGGATTAAGTACACTAACGACAATGCCTTGGAAAACTACGTTGCCGTTTGGTTTGCTATTGTTATCAACCACAATTTTATTATTGCCACGCCACATTGATATTAACGCTTGAATGCCTAAATACACTAGATACGCGGCCCCTAACCACTTCACAATACTAAAAGCCAACGCTGAACTGAGAATGATGGCAGATAATCCCAAGCTAGCAGCAAGCGTGTGAACAAAATAACCCACACCTAAACCCATCGCAGCTTTAAGCCCACTGATCATTTTCCCTTTCATTGTGTTAGATACAATGTAGATGACATCGGGTCCAGGGATAAGATTGATAGCAAGGCAAGCAACTGCAAACAGTAATAGTGAATTTAAATCCATTTAATTTTTCTCCTTGTTAAACGCGTAATCTATCGCGCCGCTTAAGTGGTGTCCGACGCAATACCGCAGCCTCTGTAAACCACTTTAAAAAAAATCAAAACGTTAACTACAAGTAAATTGGTAACCAGAACCTGTGCTCAACTTTATATACTTTTTGCTCACGTCTTGATTCAAAGCAAACTTCAATTTGCTCATCCTTAACGATCTTAATTTGCGCTTAATTTTTTTATTCACGGCAAATCGTTAAACGGCGCACCGCAAAAATCCCCAGTAGTGAAAGTATCAATAGCGATAAGCTGCCACCGCCGCTGTAACCTTGTTTATGTTCTATGGTGGCGACGTGCTCTTCCTTAACCCGAGTTTTAAAACGGGCAAGCTCGTCATCTAAATTGACTATCATATCGTTCACCGCGAGAGCAAAGCCCTCGTAGGATTTTTCTCTTAGGGTTGTCGTCACGCCAACAGCGGTTGAACTTTCAGTTAACTGATTAATACCTGGCGCCCTAAATAACATCTTCTGGCTACGCATATCGAAAACGGCTGTATCAACAAAGGTTTGAATCGCATTTTCATTACCGGGGATTAAATACATACCCACAATCGTCCAATAAAGGATGGCGGATTTGTTCTCGTGGCTTTGCATCAATTGATCGTAAGAAACCAATGCCATCACATCAACATCATGCAGGCGAGCAACCTGCTGCAAGGTTTCAAAACCTTTACCATTTTTAAGATAGGTACTTGGGATCACTTCGATACGATCAATATAGTCATATTTGACAAAGGATTTTTTAACCTTATCAAGTAAGGCCATCTGAGTTCGGCTATCAATTGCATCGGCTTGCCAATGGGACGAAGGCAAGAAAGCGATGCCGACGGTAATAGGTAAACGCAGCACAGGTAAGGATGGCTGCTGGGCTTGGCGACTCTTCTCATCGGGGTATAAATATTCAACTAAGCTACTTGATACCGCATTTTTCTCCGTAGTATTACCGTTAAAAAATGCACTACAACCGCTCAGTGAAAGCATGGCGAATGAGGCTATGCCACAGGCTATTACCTTAAGTTTCATTTGTTTCCCTACCGTATCCATACACTTGCTGTTAATGATGAAAACTGAACCCACAACTAATGCAGATTTTGGATTACCTTATCCACTCATCAGAGTAAAAACAAGCTGTTATGTTCACATATCACAGCATTAATCTTCCTTGATTAGATTTTAAATACAAAAAAGCCGCACTATAAATGCGGCTAGTCAATAGGTACAACCACTCTCTAAAATACAACTTAAGTCAAAAGTTAAGCGTATTTACGCACTTTTTTAAGGGCGATTTGTTGTTTTAGCATGGATAAATGTTCGATAAATACTTTGCCATGCAAATGGTCGATTTCGTGCTGCAACACTATGGCTAAAAACTCATCAGTCTCGATTTCGATAGCCTTGCCAGTTCTGTCTAAGGCTGTCACTTTAACCTTTTCAAAACGTGACACTTTAGCGCGATAACCGGGGATAGACAGACAACCTTCTTCACCGACGAACTCACCTGACTTTTCAACAATCTCAGGGTTAATCAGCACTAAAGGCTGGTCGCGACCGTCAGATAAATCGATCACGATAATGGCATCTGTACTGCCGACTTGAGTTGCCGCTAAACCTATACCATCGTCCGTGTGATACATGGTTTCGATTAAATCATCGATAAATCCCTGAACAGCTTCAATATCTTTTACAGGTTGCGCTTTACGTTTAAGGCGCTCATCGGGAATAGTTAGAATATCGAGTACAGCCATGCCAGTTATCTTCTCTCATCGAGTCAAAAAAATTGGCGCTATTATGGACTATTTGACCATTTACACAATATTTAAGCTAAAAACAGTTTAAATATTTTGTTAGTAATCGAGCTAGCCGATAAAAATATCGAGAAGTGCTTAATCCTTTAAATGCCAAATACTCTCACATCTTCCGCTAAGCCACGCTTTACCGTTACACTAGCGTGAACTCATCAAGCAAAAGTTTTTGAGCGTGATTCTTTGTGAGTCATACCAATCGTATTAAATATCTGTTCATTCAGCGAGAATTCAACGCGCTTTAGACAAGGCGAAGGCTTGAAGGCATAGTGGTGCTCTGTCGAAAGCCTTAAACGCAGTATAAAGCGTTTTGAAACCCGCCCTTTGGGAGCCTCACAGGTATCCCACTCTGGTGTTGCATTGACTTAAAAGAGAATAACGATTTCTGCGTCAATGCGCCTGAGATTTAAATACCTGTGAGGCTTTGAACTGATTAGATATTTAATGTGATTGGTATCAATACCATTAAGCTGAGGGTTAACAATTCAATGGCATCGTTTCCTAAAGAAAAATCACCACTGTATCAATACCTTGAACAAGATAAACAGAGTGTAGCGAAAAAACAGCCCCAAGCAGTGGATTTGTCTCCTATGGCGAAAATCTGGCATATCGTCGCCATGATCCCGCAGGGTAAAGTCAGCAGCTATGGCAAAATAGCTGATTATGCAGGATTACCGGGACGAGCGCGTTATGTGTCAAAAGCGCTAAAAGCAGCTCCCGAACATTTGTCACTCCCTTGGCATAGGGTACTCAATAGTCAAGGCAAAATATCCTTCGAGAAAAATTCAACCTTCTTTCAAGAACAGATGGAATTATTAAGAATTGAAGGGATAACAGTGAACTGCGGCAAAATTAGTTTGTCTGAATACGAGTGGCGCCCGGATCTGGTGACTTTAGTCATGGCAATGCCATTTTAGTTTAATATATTGATCCATAAACTATTTACATCTCTATTTACAGAAACGTCGTCCTCGGCTATAACCTGCTTACAGTCGATCCGATAATTGATTTATGCTCAACTGATTGACCAAGAACTGTGTAAGTAAGCATGCTACTCGACACTTTTTTATCAACCACTACCGACCGTTCTGTAGTGATACAAGGTGAAAACCTGCGACCCAAGGAGCATTCTTTGCGTACCATTCCCACATTATTAGTGAGTTTTACCGTCCTCACTCAAAGTATGTTTGCCATGGCAGCGCCAACACCGCTAACACCGCAGACGGCCGAATACCAAGTCAACTATGGAGACATTGAATTAGGAAAAGCCAAATACACGCTACCCAATGCCGAAGATGGCGTGTTTAAGTATCGTTTTGATAGCGATCTCAGCCTGTTATTGTTAACCGATGTGCGTCACATCTTGAGTGAATTTACTCAAAATGATTCGCAGCTCAGTCCTTTGCGTTACTTACAACAACGCCAAGGTGTCGGGCCTAATTACACGGAGCAAACCGCATTCGCCAAAGCTCAAGGCTTTATTCATACCCGTTACAAAGATGAAAAAGGCAAGTTTCCCTATGATGATAAAATCTTTGATCCTCTTATGGTGCAGTTGCAATTTAGGCTAGATATGATGGCAGGCAAAGAAGTGCTCGACTATAAGATGGTCAAGGACAACGAAGTCGATGAATACAAGTTTCATGTGATCGGTAAAGAACGAATGAACATCGACAGCGGCAGTTACGACACAGTCAAAATTGAAGTCGTGCGTGACAATAAAAAGCGTCAAACCTTCTTCTGGATGGCGCCTGACTTAGCATATTTGCCCGTGCGGTTAACACATTTTGAAAAAGGCAGTAAGCAGCTCGATATTAAGTTGCTGAAGTACCACTTCGATGAAGTGCCGAACCAAGAAACCATACCTGCAGACATTGCAGAGAAACCGCTAGTGCCTAAACTGCTCGGCACGACTGAAGGTTAATCGGTAAGGCATTGAGTTAAGATGTATAAACTTAACCCAATGATACAAAGCCTTAGCTTCACAATACTGAACTAAAGCCAAACTCATATCGAATAAAGCCCAACCGAACTAATATCTAACCGAACTATATTTAACTGAACTATATCTAACTGAACTTAGGGCCTACCTCTAAGTTCAGTTAATGTTCATCGCTAATGGTTCATCACTGATTGCTAGAAGGTATGTTAGATACTGACTCGAACTTTTTAATAAAGTGACCTGAACAAAACAAAGTCAACCGTAAATCCGCTTGCCCTCATTATTTAGCTCAGTGGTATCACATCAGAGATCGATTAACAGCTCACCCAATCTGAACAGCTTCCAGTTACCCGGCTGCATAACGCGCCACTGTTCATTCTCGGTCAATGGGCGAGTCGCAATCACAGTCACCACATCATGGGCGGTAGTTTCCTTATCAAAATCAATCACCACATCGGTATCAATAAGTTTCGCTTTACCAAACGGCGCGCGGCGAGTGATGTAACATAAGTTATTACTGCAATAGCTCATTAAATGCTCGCCATCGCTCAATATCATGTTGAACACACCTAAGGCACGGATTTGCTCGGCCAACGTTGCAACGTAATGGAAAACTGCCAACATATCTTCAGGTTTAGTACCGCCAAACTTCTGGGCGACTTGTTCCAAAATCCAGCAGAAAGCAAGTTCGCTATCGGTATCGCCTACGGGTTGATAGCGCGAGACATGAAACTTGGGCAGATAGTCCGTCAATTGACCATTGTGGGCATAGGTCCAATAACGTCCCCATAATTCGCGGGTAAAAGGATGAGTGTTCTCTAAAGACACACAGCCGCGATTCGCTTGGCGAATATGGCTTATCACCACCTCACTTTTAATCGGGTAGGATTTGATCAATTTTGCAATATGCGATTCGCTACTCGGGCAAGCATCTTTAAAAGTACGGCTACCTTTCCCCTCGTAAAAAGTAATACCCCAGCCGTCCACGTGGGGACCAGTTACACCACCACGTTGTGCTAATCCCGTAAAACTAAACACAATATCGGTCGGCACATTGGCGCTCATCGCCAGTAACTCGCACATATTTCTCGCCTATCATCAATCAAAAAAACTACTTATTGGCATTGTAACTAGTTGATGACATTTGTGGAATGATCAAAGCTGACAAATAATTTAAACAATTGTTTGAAAAATACTTGTATTAAAATTCTCTTAGGTTTAACTTTTATGCGACACAGGTCTGACCACAAACTATAATTGTGATCGCAATCAATAAAACACTCTATGACCTGTGGTTGGCACTCGGTCATATTTAAGGAGAATTACAGTGACTACCCTACTTTGGATCATCGCCATGATCTTAGTGCTAGGAGCCCTAGCTTACCTTCGGGTATCTTTGCTCACTGCCACTATTACAGCCGCTGTTGTGATGACAGCAGGATGGACACTCGATGTTGTCGGCCCTATCTCTTGGATCGTTTTCCTCGTGATCGCGCTGCCGTTAAATATCAGTGCATTTAGACAAAATGTGATCAGTCGTCCACTGATGAAGGTATATCGCGGCATCATGCCGGAAATGTCTTCAACAGAGAAAGAAGCGATTGAAGCCGGCACCACTTGGTGGGAAGCGGATCTGTTTGCGGGTAACCCGAACTGGAAAAAACTCCATAACTACCCAGTTGCGCGTTTAAGTGCAGACGAACAGGCCTTCCTCGATGGCCCTGTTGAAGAAGTGTGCCGCATGGTGAATCAACACCAAGTGTCACATCAACTTGCCGATCTGCCTGCCGACGTATGGCAATATCTGAAAGATCACGGTTTCTTCGCCATGATCATTAAGAAAAAATACGGCGGTTTAGAATATTCAGCTTATGCCCAATCTCGCGTGTTACAAAAACTGGCGGGCTTAAGTAGTGAATTGGCTTCAACTGTTGGCGTACCTAACTCTTTAGGCCCTGGAGAGCTGCTGCAACATTACGGCACGCCAGAACAACAAAACCATTATTTACCGCGTTTAGCCAAAGGGTTAGAAGTCCCTTGTTTCGCTCTGACCAGCCCAGAAGCCGGTAGCGATGCAGGCTCGATTCCTGACTTTGGTATTGTGTGTAAAGGCCAATGGGAAGGTGAAGAAGTTCTGGGGATGAAGCTGACCTGGAACAAGCGTTACATCACCTTAGCGCCTGTCGCGACAGTATTAGGCTTAGCCTTTAAACTGCGCGATCCAGAGCATCTACTTGGTGATAAAGAAGAACTCGGCATTACTTGTGCTTTGATCCCTACCGATATGGAAGGGGTTGAAACGGGTCGTCGTCACTTCCCGCTCAACTGCATGTTCCAAAACGGTCCGACTCGCGGCAACGAAGTATTCGTGCCATTAAGCTTCATCATTGGCGGCCCGAAAATGGCTGGTCAAGGCTGGCGCATGCTGGTGGAATGTTTATCTGTGGGTCGTGGTATCACACTGCCATCAAACTCAGCTGGCGGCGTGAAAACCGCAGCGCTGGCAACAGGTGCTTATGCTCGCATTCGTCGTCAGTTCAAATTGCCTATTGGCAAGCTTGAAGGTATCGAAGAGCCAATGGCACGCATCGGCGGTAACGCTTATCTGATGGATGCTGTAACGACTTTGACCACCACAGGTATCGACTTAGGTGAAAAACCGTCGGTTATCTCTGCGATTGTGAAATATCACCTGACCGACAGAATGCAGAAATGCGTTATCGATGCCATGGATATTCACGGCGGTAAAGGCGTGTGTCTTGGCCCCAATAACTATTTAGGCCGTGGCTACCAAGCTGCGCCTATCGCAATTACTGTTGAAGGTGCAAACATCCTTACCCGTTCTATGATCATCTACGGCCAAGGCGCAATTCGTTGCCATCCGTATGTACTCGCAGAAATGGAGTCAGCGTTTGATACTGAATCGGGTCAAGGTTTAGCTAACTTCGATGCAGCTATTTTTGGTCATATTGGTTTTGCGACCAGTAACTTCATCCGTAGCTTCTGGTTAGGTCTGACATCAAGCCGTTTCTCTAACGCGCCTTATTCAGATAAAACCAAGCGTTATTATCAACAGATGAACCGTTTCAGTGCCAACCTTGCCCTGCTTTCTGACTTAGCCATGGCAACCTTGGGCGGCAACCTTAAACGTAAAGAACGTATCTCTGCCCGTTTAGGTGACTTACTGAGCCAACTGTATCTGGCATCAGCCACGCTGAAACGCTATGAAGATGAAGGCCGTCAAACCGACGACTTGCCATTAGTACAATGGGCAGTTGAAGATGCGCTATATAAGCTACAAGCTTCTTTAGACGATTTACTGGATAACTTCCCTATGGGCCTTGGTGGCGTATTACGTGTGGTGATGTTCCCATTCGGTCGTCCACTGAAACGCCCAAGCGATGTGTTAGATCATAAAGTCACTAAGATCATGCAAACACCATGTGAAAGCCGTAACCGTTTAGGTAAAGGTCAGTTCTGGACTAACTCTGAGCACAATGCTGTGGGGATCCAAGAACAAACACTACTCGACATCATCGCGTCTGAACCGCTACATGACAAAGTCTGTAAAGCCAGTGGTAAACGTCTACCATTTATGTGGTTAGATAAAGTTGCCGCAGAAGGTAAAGCCTTAGGAGTGTTAAGCGATGCCGAAGTGCAATTACTGGAAAGAGCAGAAATTGGTCGTATGAAATCAATCAACGTTGATGACTTTGACCCAGCAGAACTGCGCCCAGAAGTGGTTTCAACCACTTCACAGGAACGTGCAGCGTAATCCACTCAGTAAGATTTAAACCACAAAAAGGAGGCTAATTAGCCTCCTTTTTTATTACCTATAACCAATCACACGACTCAAGTTATTAGGCAGTATTAAACGCAATAGCAGCCTAGGTTAATTCTTCACTAAGGTCTCATCTACAGCTTGTAGTGCATTATTATCTTCAGTAGCAACCTCAGCTTGAGCCTTTTCAAGCTTTAATTGCTCGGCCTCCTCTTCCGCTTTTACCTTTGCTAAAGCAGATTCTGCTGCTTTTTCTTGGGCTTCCCGCTCTGCAATCGCTTGCTGCACTTTGGCTTCTTCTAAGGCTTCAATCGGCAACAGGCTAATCAGCTCAATACCATTCGGGAACACAGTATCGTTGCCTGACACTACGACGACCTTACCTTCCTTCGTCAGGTAAACCAGTGATATTGCCGTTTCACCGTAACGTTTACGAAAATGTTCAAAGCTGAAGTTTTCGGTTAAATTCGTTACTTTAAGTTGAGCGCCTTTCGCCATTAAGCTGGCTATCTTGGCATAAGACACTGCATCACCAAACAAACATAAACGTTGCTTATAACTTTCAGAGAGCTGGTGGCGCGCACTGCCAACTTCGGTATTATTAAGACCAAAAACTTTTTTAGCACCAAAAAAGTCTTGGAAATGAAAGCTCACTAACGGGTTTAACTGTCGGTAAGGTGAAATAATCAATACGCGGCCAATTCCAGTTAAATCCATATAAGTTTCAGCATGTTCCGAAACAGGATTACCAAAATACACTGGAATATTATCCATACGCGCGAGCCTAATGTTGTCCCAGTTATTATCAGCCAGTAGCACTTTGACATCTTTGGCTTTTAAAATTTTCGCTAACTCTCTGGAAAATTTAGAGGCACCAAAGATCAATAAACCTTGGGCAGAATCGGCTTTAACCCCAAGAAATCGTGCCCAACGTCCCGCCGTTAAACTTTGGACCACCACAGTGCCGATAATAATTAAGAACACTAAGGGCACTATTGCATCTGCGCCCTGCACATTGTTGGCTTCTAACTTGATTGCAAATAAAGAAGATACCGCCGCGGCCACAATACCTCGAGGGGCAATCCAGCATAAAAACCACTTATCCGCTTTCGACAGAGATGTACCTATACCAGAAGCCCAAATACTCAGCGGTCGTGCCAATAACATGGTCACCGCTAAAACACCCAGTCCACCCCAGCCTAAGCCGAGCATGGAGTTAGAATCTAATCGCGCCGCCAGTAAAATAAACAGTGCAGAAATCAACAGAACGGTTAATGTTTCTTTAAATTCAAGGATTTCAGCAATATCCACACCACGCATATTCGCAAGCCAAATGCCCATAACCGTCACAGTCAATAAACCCGATTCTTCTTGTAATAGGTTCGAGCCGACAAAGATACCCAGCATTAAGGTCAAAACGGCGGTATTACGCAGATAGTGTGGCAATAGGTTGTGTCTTAAGATTTGTCCCGTTAGATAACCCGCTACTGCGCCAAGTCCTAATCCGAGGGACAACATAGAGCCTAAGGCATAGAGCACATGCGTCGTTTGATCGCTGGCAACGGTTATGTATTCAAAGACTAACACTGCGAGCAGCGCGCCTATTGGGTCAATCACTATACCTTCCCAACGCAAAATACTCGCCAGCTGGGATTTAGGACGCACACTTCTGAGCATTGGCACGATAACCGTAGGCCCAGTCACTACCACTAGCGCCCCAAAGAGCAATGCAATTTCCCAACTAAAATCCAGTAAATAAAAGGTGGCCGTACTGATACAGGCCCAAGTGATCACGGTACCGATAGTCACAAGATGCGTCACCATACGACCATGATCTTTGATTTCTTTGAAGTTAAGAGTCAAAGCCCCTTCAAATAAAATCACGGCGACCCCGAGGGAAATTATCGGAAAAAGCAAATCACCAAAAATCGCATCAGGATTGAGGAATCCAAGCCCAGGGCCTAAAGTGAGCCCACATAGCAACAAGGGTAAAATCGCTGGTAACCGCAGTTTCCAGCCAAGCCATTGACAAAATAACGATAGCACTCCAATTAGCGCTAGCATGCCAGTAATGTGTTCAACCATATAAATCCTTTAGATAACTGAGCTAAATACTAATGAGCTTAGCTTTAATGACACAGATGACAACAGCATGAACAGTAAGCTGAAATTATCTATTCGATATATCCACTGTTAAATATAACTCTTCCCTCATCACCTATGGAGAAAAAATCAAGAAAACGGAGCAATCTAGCGACATCAAGTAAAATAAGCTGTAGTACAAATCCGAAAACATCAGATTTACCTTAAATAGGGATTTAAACTTAAAATAGAAAAACAAAAAAGCCTTATCTTTCGACAAGGCTTTAATCATTTGATGAAGCGAAGACATTGATCAGCAATACACGCTGGTGACTTTCGATAATACGCTAGCTCAAACTTTTATCGTTATTAGGTGTCAACTATAACGATGAGCTAATGTCTAACAACTAAAATGCGTGTGGCCCTACTCACTTGATAGACA
The DNA here is from genome assembly GCF_019345515.1 of Shewanella sp. NKUCC06_TVS. Lineage (NCBI taxonomy): Bacteria > Pseudomonadati > Pseudomonadota > Gammaproteobacteria > Alteromonadales > Shewanellaceae > Shewanella > Shewanella sp. NKUCC06_TVS. Next base: position 108,528 of record NZ_JAHKQX010000003.1, read on the forward strand.
CAACCACATTTATACATATTTACCGAATCCAAATAATAACGCAGGGGATAAATCCCCTGCTTAACACCATTAATCCCTACGGCTACCGTAGTAATCGTGCAGTTCGTTTTCCCATTCAACATCTTTCATATTGGGCCAATGGCCTTTGTCAAAACCCGGCGCCGTTTTGAGTCGCTCTAATGATATGTCCATGACAAAACATTTTTGCTCATGATTAAGTGTCAGCATCTTCCAAGGCACTGCAAACAGCTTTTCTCCAAAGCCAAAATAAGTACTGAACGACAGTACCGCATACCCGACGTGGCCCGTTTCCACTTCAAGCATAATTTCTTTGATATCCCCTAAGGTTTCACCAGAATTATTAACAACATTATTGCCGATCAGTGTTTCAGCGCCCATCAGATATGGGCCGGGTCCTTGTGCCAATGATGGAGAAGCGAACTGTGGATTGTTGTAAATACCGTAAACATCGCGATCATGATAATTCATTTTGTTGACCTCTTTATTAGCGCAGCCCATAAAACTGGACAACGGAATAAGTGAAATACCAAACGTTGGTTTCGAATTGAACATGTCCGTCATTGGACATAAGTTAGAGTATGCATCTCTACAATCACTCGCTCTGTTCGGCATACCGCTTATCAGTTAATGCGAATATAAACACATCGACTCGTCAGATCCCTGTAAGTGCGCCACCGTACCGACATCCCATTTGTTACGGCACAGACTCATGTTACCCAGTGCAAAATTGCCCCGGTATTAGGAAGATTAGCCATGTCTATTGCGACTATTTTATTGATTATTTTAATTTTGTTATTTCTCGGCATGCTCCCCACTTGGCCCCATAGCCGAAACTGGGGTTATCGTCCTGGTGGACTTATAGGCATAGTGCTACTGGTGCTGATTATATTGCTGTTAACGGGACGCGTTAGCTAATGCCCCCATTTTTACTCTTTATCAAAAAGGATAATCTGATGAGAACAATTAAAATGTTAAGTATCTTCCTGCTGGCTCTAGGCTTAGTCGCCGTGGCCAGTTGCAGTTCTGCATACAACAAAGAAGGTACTGGCGAGTATTTAGACGACAGTGTGGTCACCACCAAAGTAAAAGCTGCCATTTTAGGTGATAAAAACTTAAGTGTGGCCGAGATTAATGTTGAAACCTTTAAAGGCGTGGTCCAGCTCAGCGGGTTTGTTAAATCGCGTGAAGATATCAATACTGCGGTAAAACTAACAAGCAAAGTCCCCGGCGTAATTTCAGTCAAAAACGATATGCAACTAAAATCTGGCGCACCTTCACCGCAACTAAAAAACTAGTCATTTAATCTCCATCATTCCGCAGCCCCGTTCTGATGCTGCGGCCCTTCTTTTTGCAGCAGATTTTCTGGTGCCAAGTCAATGCCACCACAGGTTGAACCGCTATGCCCACTCAACACCAAGACACATTAGCCCCACAAATTCAGAACCGATTAATCCGTCATCTGCCAGTGGTGGAACAAGCGGATTTATTATCGCAAGCTGAGTTAGTCCAACTTAACTTTGCCGACTTACTGTGCAAGCCAGGCGAGTCATATCAATATGTCTATTTTCCCTTAACGGCTTTTATTTCTTTGATTGCTAAACTCCCCAAACATCCGGCATTGGAAATGGGTTTGATTGGTTACGAAGGTATGCTTGGGGCGACAACCTTGTTGGGCACTCGGCAAGTGCCTTCAGAGGCGATAATCCAAGGTTCTGGTCAAGCTTGGCGGCTCCCCATTGAAACCTTTGAAAACTTACTCGCTCAAAATACCAATCTGAAGCAAATAGTAGAGACTTATCTATACACCTTGTTATGCCAATTATCACAAAATGCAGTCTGTGCCCATTTTCACTCCATTGAGTCTCGGCTAGCACGTTGGTTGCTAATGAGTCACGACCGAATTCAGACTGATGAGTTATATCTAACCCATCAATTTTTAGCCGACATGCTGGGTGTTAGGCGAAGCAGTATTACCGAGGCCGCAGGCAATTTACAGACCCGCGGCAGCATTTCATATAATCGTGGGCGATTACATATTCTTGATCGGCAAGCTCTACTTGCCCGATGCTGTAGCTGCTATCACTCAATGCGCACTTAAGTGCATATTTTCCGCTCAACGATTCAAAAAACCTGCCATTATGTTCGCTACCGTACATAGCATAGGTGTTTCTCGCTGTAACCTGAGTTAGCGACATCACCAAACAAGGACACGCTATCATAATGGACACTCTAGAACTGAAAGCCGTAGCAGAACACGTGCCACTGGAAACTCACTTCCCGCCAGAATCCAATCGGTTGTTAGGTGAATTACCAGAGGAAGTTAAACAACGAATTTTCCCGCATCTGGAGCTAGTTCCATTAGAACTCGGACAAGTGGTCTGTGAAGCCGGCTCGAAACAGCGTTATGTGTATTTTCCGCTGGACTCGATTATTTCGCTGCTGTATGTGATGGAAAATGGATCATCCGCTGAAATTGCCGTCGTTGGCAATGATGGTATGGTCGGCGTTGCACTGTTTATGGGAGGAGAAAGCACCACGAGTCGCGCGGTAGTGCAAAGTGCTGGCGTTGCCTATCGGTTATTTGGTCAGCGACTTAAAGACGAATTTAACCGTCATGGCGCCCTGCTCCATCTATTACTGCGTTACAGTCAGGTACTGCTGACCCAAATGGCTCAGACCGCGGTTTGCAATCGCCACCATAGTATTGAACAGCAACTGTGTCGTTGGTTGCTGCTTTCGATAGATAGGTTGCCCGATGATCGCGTGCTGATGACACAAGAATTGATTGCCAATATGCTCGGCGTACGCCGTGAAGGTGTCACCGATGCGGCAGGCAAACTGCAACGCATGGGAATTATCAACTACAGCCGAGGGAATATTGAAGTGGTCGATCGCGAGTTACTAGAACAAACCTGTTGTGAATGTTACACGGTCGTTAGACAGGAATCAGAACGGCTGATGCCCCCTCAACAAGCGCAGCAAACATAAACGTACAGTGAATATAAGAATACAGTAACAATAGGCAGTGCGTTAAAAAGGAAGTGTTTAAAAACAACCGATACTTTAGTTACATCAGCCAGAAAAACTCACATTTCAATTCTTGTATCCTAGGTACTTCAAATAAAAATACACATAGCGGATGGCTAGACCACTCGTACAACAGCCATTCTATCGTTATCCCATATGCCACTTCAGTACTAAACCCACACTGGTACTGCAAACCATAAACAAGAACAGGCAGTCATCAACCCGACACGCCAACATGGCGCAAACTGATGCTGCCTAATATCCACATATTACCTTTGTAATCAAAGCATTATGTTTACTCATTTTTTGGCCCACCCAGCAAACAAAAAACGTGCCGCGTGGCCAATATTGCCACCACGGATCCCATGCGCGCTAACGCACAGACGTTTAATAGTTAACAGGTCATGCTGAATGTACGGTTCATGCACTCTTGCACTACACCGGGTTACTTGAGGTTTATATGAAAAAATTCACAGAACAATATAAATCCGTCGATAACGATGCACAGAATTCCAACACCAACAAAGCCAATCCTCCCGTCGTAGCCCGCAACCGTCAGATGGTCAAAACTGCAGTTGCGGATAAAGCTAAACAAGACGTGGATACCAGTAAAAGCACACACAATAAGCGAGGTTGAAGAACTTAAATCAAACGACAAGGAAGAAAACTGGACTGAAAAAGAGCCAAATCATCACTCGTTAGACTAGGACGTGACGAACAAACAGGGAAAAGTTTCATTGATTAAGTGCAAAAACTAAACCTTGCAGTAACACACTGCGTTTAGCTCAAGCCGATGCAATCCTTACTGTGTCGGCCCTCTTTAACTCAGAGGAGTAGATCATGAATTTCCGTGGCGTCAAATTACTCACTCATACCAACTGGCTCAAAAATGAGGCTATTCACCAGCATATTTAACTGTGCATGGTGGAATAACAAACCTAAAGACCACACTCTGAACACTGTTTCCGAGAAAGGAATTTCAAATGAACATCAATAAAAATCAACAACCACAGCAATATTCAATCGGTCTGCAGCGAGCCAAACACTTCTTATTAGCAGGTTGTATTGCAACAGCGCTCGTGGGCTGCAGTTCAACGCCATTGACTAAGACCGCAGAAATGGAACGAGCTGAACACACCATTGCCCGCGCTGAGCAAGCAAGAGTCGGCCAATATGCCTCAAATGAACTGGCACAGGCCAGACTTAAACTTCAATCTGCAAGCAGCGCATTACTCAATATGGACACTGTCAGCGCCGATCGTTACGCCATAGAGGCGAGCCTTGAGGCCGAACTGGCACAAGCTCGCGCTGAGCTGGCACAAGCCAATAGCGTCAATAATGAAATGAAAAACAATATCAGCATACTGCAGCAAGAAATGTTGCGCCGTTCAGGAGGAATTCAGTAATGAAAAAACCTATCGTTTCATCGGGTCTGCCTTTACGTTTTAGCCGCCATCTACTGGCATATAGCCTAATCCTAAGCACAGTAGCAGCTTGTAGCAGTACGCCTAAAATAGCTGAAGGCATCGGTGATATCCGTACAGAACTTAATAAACTGCAAGCGAATAATGAACTGGCAATTTTAGCCCCTGCTGCCATTAAACAAGCTGAAGAAGCCGTTCGCGCTGCTGAACAACCGGTAAAAGATGAGCAACAATCACAGCACCTAGTGTTTGTTGCTGATAAGAAAGTCAATATTGCCTTAGCTCAAGCGCAGAGCCGCTTTGCCGAGGATCAACACAAAGTCCTCGCTAAAAAACGCGATGACGCCAGATTGGATGCTCGAACCACAGAGGCCAATCAAGCCCATCAAGATGCGCGCCTAGCCCGTGCTGATGCTGCAGATGCGCGTCAGGAAACGACCGAACTGCAAGCCCAGCTCACATTGCTGAATGCCCGTCAGTCAGAACGTGGTTGGGTCGTAACCTTAGGTGATGTCTTATTTGACACTGCCAAAGCGAATCTTAAGTCATCGACCAGTCAACATCTAACCAACCTAGCGAACTTTCTGAACAAGTATCCCGCGCGTGGTGCCATGATTGAAGGGTATACTGATAGCGTAGGCAGTGAACAATACAATCTGGGTTTATCGCAGCAAAGAGCTGATAGTGTTAGCCATTTTCTACAGGGAAAAGGGATCAAATCCAATCGGCTCAGTAGCCTAGGTAAAGGTGAAAGCTCACCTGTTGCCAACAATGAGTCCGCCAGTGGCCGCCAGCAAAACCGTCGGGTTGAAGTCATCCTCACCGACACCCCACAGGCTCCACAGTAGCTATCTTAATCCTATTAAGATTTCAGCGTGATCCTTGAATCGAGTCTCATCGCTAATAAGATGAACGGTGCAGAAATTAAGTAGATCAGTAAAAAGCAAAAAGCCCCATCTTTCGATGGGGCTTTTGCAATTTGGCGGAGCGGACGGGACTCGAACCCGCGACCCCCGGCGTGACAGGCCGGTATTCTAACCAACTGAACTACCGCTCCAAATTCTTCCATATCCAAATATCTAACGAGTATCTAACCCACTAAACACAACGTGACAGGCCGCTGATATTAAAACAGAACGATAATTCAACACACTTATCAAGGCTCTGCTTAAGATGCGAAGAATAATACGGTTGAGCCCTGCAGGCGTCAACCGTTTTTTTACTTCGATTTATCATTTGATTAAAAAAAAACCAAATCAATTGCAGACCTTGATTTATATCCCAAATATCGCTGCAACGTTCCAGTTCAAAGTCATAAATCAAACATATTAAGCAACACTTGGCTAACGGTCTTTATCTGCCTCATCTGGCATAGTGAGATCGATTTCATCTAATGAAGGCGCTGCGGGTGGATTTGCAGATGCTTCATTCAATAAACGTAACTCCGCGGCAGCTAAGGCCTGCGCCAAACTTTGGCGCTTACGCCACACAATTAATCCCACCACGCCTAAGACTAATAAGATAGCGTTGACTGTAATGATCCAGAACATTGCATCTTTCTTCGCCAGCTCTTCTTCCTCTGCCGCTTTTTGTGCAGCAACAGCAGCCAACTCTTCGGTGCTCGGTGGTGGTTCTGGTGGTTGAATTAAGTTAAAGAAAAGCTCAGGTAAATCCAGCACGATTTCACGACCAGTGACAGTCGTCGTCGCCACAAAACCTTTAATTCGATAACTACCAAACTCTGTCACTGTAGGTAAATCTAATTCAGAGTCAGGCTCAGTGAGACCATTAACAACCAAAGGCAGTTGCAAGCCAGCAGGGCCGACTAACTCAAAGGAAAAATGCGTCTCAGCCAGCTGCAACACTGTCTTATCCACGTGTAACATGACTTTCCATTGCCCTGTTAGCGGATCGTCAGGGGTAATAACTTCTAGATTAATTGGCCGAGGTGACAATTTAAACGGGAATGAAACCTGCCGTTCAAACACATTATTACGTGCCTGCACGACAAACTCATAATCACCCCAAGGCTGCTTTATATTGATATTGCTAGTAAATACACCATCGTCGGGTTTTTCATCGTAATCTTCACCATTGTCTTTATAGGAACCAACAATAATGTCACCCGCGGCAAAGTTTTCATCGCCCGCCTTATGTTTACTCACAAAATGTGCCGTCCATTCGACTAAATAATCTAACCCAGGCATACGCACACGCTGCTCGTCACCCATTAACTGCGCGACAATTTTAACTTGTTCACCTTGGAAGATTGGCTGTGGTAAAGGCTGGACTTCGATTTCGAGTTTTGAGAGCTTCTTAAGGGTTGAACCTGAGACAACCTTGCCCACCAACTGCCAAGGTCCGGGCTGTGGTGACTCAATGTAAATAATATCGCCCGTTATACCATCAACCCACTTAACGGTTGCGGGATGACGATTGGCGTACCATTTACTGCCATCGGGTAACACTATGACCACAGGCGCAGAGCCATATTCACGCTCCACTAATAAGGTCATGTTATCGACCATATGATCAATACGAAAACGGTTTTTAAGCTCGGAAGCCGTCTCCAATCCTACAATCGGCGTAGCCTTAGGTGGCTTGACGACTTTTTGGGCTGGATCTAGGTCAGCGGCCAATACACTCGCCACACTTAATAACAGCGTAGTGACAAGCAGGCAAAAAGCTAAAATGGGTTTATGGCGCGACATCGGCATAGTAATTCTTCTATCCTCTCCAGAGGCATTTACCTGATTTTGCGACTAAATCAAGGCGTTGTTCATGCATTGTCAGTTCATCGGCCGATGCGCCAATCACTTTAAGATTAAGTGATTGCGGATCAAAACGTTGAATCCCCCCCGCTTCCTGCCCCGCTTCTTCATTAGACAAATTAAACTTTGTCTGTCCGCCAGTCATGATCAGATAAACATCTGCGAGGATCTCGGCATCGAGTAATGCGCCGTGGTACTCGCGGCGAGAGGTATCGACGCCGTAACGCTTACAGAGCGCGTCGAGATTGTTTTTCTGGCCGGGATGTAAAAACTTAGCAATCTCTAAGGTATCGAGGATCTCACACATATCAGCGGTTTTCGGACCACGCGGCTGCAGCAGTGAAAACTCATGATCCATGAAGTTCACGTCGAAGTTCGCGTTATGTGCGACGATTTCAGCGCCGTCGATAAAGTTGATAAACTCTTGAGCAATTTGATGGAAACGCGGCTCTTTAGCCACGCGCTCATCGGTAATACCGTGAACAGCGATAGCTTCGGGATCAATTGCTTGACCTGGATTGATATATTGATGGTAATAACGCCCCGTCAAACGACGGTTTACCACTTCCACACAACCAATCTCGATGATCCTATGACCTAAATAGATGGCGCCGCTGCCCTGGTTCATACCTGTGGTTTCGGTATCTAAAATAACCTGACGGCTAGCATTAGAGATAATATTCATGTTTTTATGCGCTTCTTATGACAATTTTTAGTTATACTCGGCCGAAATTCCCGGCTATGGTAACAATTTGATGACTGAACTAAAACTGATCCACATCTTCACCGACGGCTCTTGCTTAGGCAATCCCGGTCCTGGCGGCTATGGCATTGTAATGAATTATAAAGGCCATACAAAGGAGATGTCCGACGGTTTTGCGCTCACGACCAATAATCGCATGGAATTGTTAGCCCCAATCATAGCGTTAGAAAGCTTGAAAGAGCCTTGCCAAGTCGTGCTCACCAGCGATAGCCAATATATGCGCCAAGGCATAATGACATGGATACATGGCTGGAAGAAAAAAGGTTGGATGACATCAAACCGTACTCCAGTCAAAAACGTTGACCTATGGAAACGATTAGATAAAGCCTCACAGATGCACACTATCGACTGGCAATGGGTTAAAGGTCATGCAGGCCACGCCGAAAACGAACGTTGCGATGTGTTAGCTCGCACCGCGGCAGAATCTAAACCAACCCAACCCGATTTAGGTTATCAGCCATAACCCAGTGCTACTCAGTGTAAACTCGCTAAATTCGAAAAAGTAAGTTCGATGCCATCACGCCTAAGTTAAGCACTTGGGCGTGATGGCTTATTTCACTACTCATCTCAGTGTCAGTCCACCGTCAACATTTATGCTCACTATTTATGAGCCATTGCTATCAAACGGTTTATTTCAGTTCCACACCTGCAATATTGAAAAAATTCTCACAAAACAGCACAAAAGCTTGACCTAGGGATGTCGCCTGACGGCTCTTATGGGTGATGCGATAAAACTGCCGCTCGAGTACGAGTCCCTCAATCGTGACTAACGCCAACTCTTTACGACTGATTTCTTTCTCCAGCGCCAACTCAGATAACACCCCAAGCCCAGCACCTTGTTTCACGGCCAATTTAATCGCATCCGGCGTAGTAAAGCAGAATTTAGCCTCTGGCTGCATATCCAACTCATTGGCGGCATTTACAAAATATTCGCGAGTGCCCGATCCTTCCTCACGTAGCACCCAAGACAGGCCTTTAACAGCTGCAGGTTTAACCACTTTCCCCGCCAGAGGATGCGCCGGATGACAAAACACCAGCAGCCTATCCTTATGCCATGCCTCGACACTCAAACGATTGTCAGTGCAATGGCCTTCAATAAAACCCATTTCAGAGCGGAACTGAGCTACCGCTTGGATCACATCTTGAGTATTTGTGATCGCCACATCCACATGGGTTTGAGTGTGCTGCTGACAAAATGCCACTGCGGCTTTCGCCATCAGATAGTTACCTATGGTCGAACTGGCACTGATACTTAAGCGCCCAACCAAATCGCCACCATGGTAGGTAAATGCCTGCTCAATTTGCTCAACACGGTGCAATAAATCCGTCGCCAGTGGCAACAGTAAATTGCCCTGCGAGTTCAGCTGTAATCGATTACCAATGCGCTCGAATAGGCGGGCATTGAGCTGTTTTTCTAACTCAGCCAAAGCCATAGAAGTGGCAGGTGGTGATAAATTAACCTGCTCCGCCGCCTTTGCGACTTGGCCGCTACGTGCCACAGCTTCAAATACCGCCAATTGTCTTAAGGTGATCCGCATATTAAAACCTGTACTTAAAAAGGAAATGGCTTATCAGTTTTCCGAATGCTCTGATAAATGCCCTGAACGTCCCGCGGTCGGCGCCGTGGTCCAATTCGTTTGCCGCACCTTACGTTTATCGCGAATAGGCGTGAGTGGCGACTCGAGTTTACGCGCCACAATCAAATACAAACTGCCCGCGCTAGGAAGCCATGACGCTAAACTCTGTTGAAAAAATTTACCTTGGGTGAAATCACCCATTAAGGGGTGATAGACCAAACGCTCATCGCCCACCACTTGATAACCTAATAAACCTAACCAATCTCGCACCCTTGATGGCATAAAAAAGCGGCCATTCCATGGGAGACAATCCTGATACTTAGGCCATAACTTACCCAAAAATACTGGACTCAAGGGATTAAAACCGACGATAAAAAGATAGCCTCCGGCGATGAGTACCCGATCGGTTTCACGAAGAATACGGTAAGGATCGGGTTCAAATTCGAGCAATAGACTCATCACCACCGCATCTATCGCCGCATTCTGCAGGGGTAAATGACAAAAATCGCCTTCAATCGAGGCGCCTTTGGATGGCGAGAGTGAAAAATGATGGGCGACTGGCGATGCCATGCTCGACAATTCGGCACTCAAAGGCCCTAACTTTAATAAATGATAACCAAAGACTCTTGGCCACCAATCTTCAAGTTGTTTAGCAACAGCTTGTTGCAACGCCTCACCATTGGGTAAGTCGCTCCATTGTTCGGGTTTGAGCTCAGTACTAAAATGCGACACAGAGTTCCTCCGTTAGTTGGGTAGACAAGTATCCAATTGGGTCAAAGATTGCTGCCATTTTGCCACAGGACAAAAGCGGCAAAGGTCGCCAAGGGCCGTTCACTCATGGATAATACCTTTATCTTCGAATTGAAATACAGACATAGGCGGTTCTATGCTCACTATAACAGCGATCAAAGCCTTTAATGACAATTATATCTGGGTGTTACAACAACAACCGCATACACAGGTTTATGTCGTCGATCCCGGCGATGCGAGTGTGGTTATTGACTATCTAGAGGTCAATCAACTCACGCTAGCGGGCATTTTACTGACCCACCACCACAATGACCATACGGGTGGCGTCGCTGAACTTCAAGCCTACAGTCAAGACCGACTCACAGTTTATGGCCCAGATAATGAGAAGATCGAAGGCATCACACATCCACTGCACGCAAAAGCCAAGCCCAGATTCACACTGGAGTATCTCAGCGCTGAGCTGCAAGTCTTAGATGTACCAGGCCACACAGCAGGACATATAGCCTACGTTGTTGAAGATGCCTTATTTTGCGGTGACACCCTGTTTAGCGGCGGCTGCGGACGCTTATTTGAAGGCACGCCAGCGCAAATGCTCAACTCACTACAGCAACTTGCCCAGCTTCCCGCCGACACTCGGGTTTATTGTGCCCATGAATACACACTTTCAAACCTCAAATTTGCCCTCGCGGTCAATCCCAACAATCGCGAGCTCCAAGACTATAACGAACGCGCGATGCAGTTACGTCGCCAAGACAAAGCGACTGTTCCCTCCACCATCGCTTTAGAGCGTGCCATCAATCCCTTTTTACGCCCTAGCGACACTGAAATTGTCGATAACATAAAACAGCATTTTAGCGGTCTAAATCACGCAAATTTAGACGAACTCAGCGGTTTTACCTTACTCAGACAGTGGAAAGATAATTTTTGATCACAAAAGCAATATTATAGATTGAAATTCAAACAGTTTTTCTCATTTTTGATGATGTAAGTCAAAAATGGCCTTACATTATGTACGATAATTAAGGGACAAGATCGAAAAGATCCCATAGAATGGCTCGTTTTGCGTGAAAACTTTGCGCGCTGCGTCGTCTTTATCTTCATATAAAACATACTGTTACTATAAAGAAAAGCGATGCACTAACAGAGGACTACCGTTTTCAATGAGAGTATCACTTTATGTTGTTGTAGGGGGATTTGCCCTACTCACAGGCTGTCAAACATTAGACAACCATGGCGTTAACCAAACAGAAGTTGAAGCCGTCACAACCGAAAATACAGTCCCAGAATATTACCTCGCAACCGAGGCTCCATCGGCGCAAATTACCGATGTGTGGGAGCGAATTCGTCAAGGCATGCAGTTACCGGTTCCAGATCAAAAATTGGTGAATCAATACCGTGATTGGTACATCAAAAATCCACAGCATCTGGCGATCATCTCGGAACGTGCTGCACCTTATATGTACATGATTGTAGAAGAACTTGAAAAGCGTCATCTTCCTATAGAGATAGCTTTGTTACCCATAATTGAAAGCGCCTTTGATCCTTCCGCATCATCGACTGGCGCGGCATCGGGTCTGTGGCAATTTACCACACCTATGGCCAGTCATTTCGGTTTAGAAATGAACTGGTGGTATGACGGTCGTCGTGATGTCCCCGCATCAACGACTGCGGCGCTCGATATGCTGGAATACCTCTACGATAAAACCAATAACAATTGGCTTTATGCTATTGCTGCCTATAACTCGGGTGAATCACGGGTGCTCAATGCAATCAAACGTAACGAGAAAAAAGGCTTAAAAACGGATTTTTGGTCATTGGATTTGCCCAGAGAGACAGAACGCTATGTGCCGCAACTGCTCGCACTGGCAGAAGTCATTAAACACGCTGATGAATATGGTATTTCTTTAGCGCCAATTGACAACAATCCGACAATTGAAGTGGTTGATATTGATAGCCAAATTGATTTAGCCATGGCGGCAGGTTTTGCCAATATGACCACGCTTGAGTTACAAAAACTCAACCCAGGTTATAACCGCTGGGCTACATCGCCACTTGGTCCGCACACCTTAGTGCTACCAATTGATAAATCGGAAGAATTTAAAAAAGCGCTCGCTGAAACAGAAACCGAAGATAGGATCAGCTGGTTACGTTACACGATCAAATCTGGCGATAGCATTGGCAAGATTGCTACGCAGCACCATACGACCGTTGCCGCTATTCGCGCCGCCAACGGCATGAAAAGCAACACGATCGTCGCAGGCAAGCATTTGATTATTCCTGTCGATGCGCAAGACAAGCAGCTTTATGCCCTGTCAACTAAGCAGCAATTGCCGAAAAAATCACATGCTGCAGTTGAATCAACAAAAATTGCTTATCAGGTTAAGTCAGGAGACACACTCTCAGAAATAGCCCAAGCCCATAAAGTGACGGTGAAACAACTCAGCACTTGGAACAAATTGGCTAAGAATAGCAAGCTACAAAACGGTCAGCAGTTAGTGATCTTAGCACCAAAGGAGCTTGAGCAAACCGCACAAATTCGTACTGTTAGTTACAAGGTAAAATCCGGTGATTCACTTGCCCGTATCGCCAATAAATTTAACGTAACTGTTGCCGAGCTACTCGAGTGGAATAGCCTAGCGCAATCACAGTATTTACAACCAGGCCAAGTGATCAAATTAGTGGTTGATGAAACTAAGTTGAGTGCGTAGGGACTAAACTGGCACATAGTTCGAACGGATTAGTGCTATAAATCCTAAGCAAAATTGAGCCATAGATAACAAAAAGGCAGCAACCCTATCGGATTGCTGCCTTTTTCTATTATGAGAGGCGGCGTTATTCCATCGTCAGTAATAAGACAACGGGCGCCATAACAACGGCATCAGACTCTAATGCTTTAGCGGCAAAATGCGCTTCTAAGCGAGCACCATCTGCAGGTATTCCTGCAAATGCTTTGGGCGGAATACTAAATGAAGTCGTGATCACTTTCCCTGCCGCCAATTGGCTATCACGTAATGCTTGGGTAAACATCATATCATCCGACCAAGCCCACAGACGTTTGCCCTCTTGCGTTACCAACCACAAATCCGCCGTCATCCCAGAGTTATAACGCAGGCCGACAGCATAGGTTTGTGGATTTGTCACAGTCAATGTCGCCTTAACCGACTGCTTAAAATCGATAAAAGGTTCTAGAGTTAATTCGCCGCGAAGCAAGCCTTGTGCCTTTTCTGCCATCACAGGTTCAGCCTTTAATGTCGGAGTGCTTTTAAGCCCAGAAACATCGAGCGCCAGATCGGCAGCGCGAATAATCTCAGGCTGAACGGCCGCAGCTGTTGTAGTCTCACCCTTGGTTGACTGACTCGTGTCAGCGGCTTCGGGCGCCGAGCACCCAACAAGTTGCCCGCCGACAAAAGCACTCGCACAAACAAGTAATGCGTAACGCGTTGAAGCAACCATTAAAAACCGCCTAGTTTTTTCAATAAGGAGTCTTTTAATTTTTCCTTAGCTTTGTCGGTTTCTTCCTTTAGCTGATTATTCAGTAAGGCTTTAGTATCCAAAGCATATTCAGGTTTTTGGAAAGTGCCTGTAATCGCCAACGGAATGTCAACTCCAGCCAGCGCATCCTTGTCGCTACCACCCTGACCCTTCAATGAATTCACTAGGCTAGCGGTTAGTCTGTAGTCCAAGGCTTCAGTCAATAAATTCGCAGTGCCTTTACCATCCAAACGCAGTAAAGGCGAAGACAAGGCAAGATCTGGATTCGTGGCAACGCCATTATCCAACGAGAAACTGCCCGTCAGACTCGAGAAGTCAGTTTTGCGCTCCGCCTTCGTTTCTGGCGATAAGTCGCCCTTTAACTTAGCTTGTGCGCTGCGGATCATCTGTGGAATATTTACCCCGTACAGAGCACCGTCATTAATATCAAAATGACCATTCGCTAACAGGTTTTTCTTTAACTGCTCAGGGATCAAACTCTTACCTTTCCCCTTCACATCAAAGTTGGCTGTACCGGCCAATAAATCCACATCCGCCGCATCTTTCAGCAAAGGACGAATTTGTACGCCCGTCACTTTTTTATCAAATTGATAACTCGCCACAGCTTGACGAGCATCAACCTGAGCGCTCACCAGCAACTGACCTTGATATAAATCCGCATTCAGTTTCGTCAAATCTAACACGCCATTTTTAATGCCCACATCCATTAACCAATTTTGAGTCGACAGATTCGCGACCTTAATAGACTTAACAGTCAACTTGAGTTTTACATCAAGCTGCTTAAGGGCTGAGAGATCAGGCTCAACTGCCTGAGGGTTTGCTGCTGGCGCTTGTTCAGCGGTGGCGGTGGCCTCTGTTTTAGGTAACAGTGTATCTAAATCAATATCGCCAACTTGAAAATCAGCATTAATTTGTGGAATTTTCGTACCATAATTAACACCCACTTTACCCGCAGCGGTAATGCTCGCCGCGGTAAGCTGCGCAATATCGACGGACAATTGCTGTTTATCAAGGGCGATTTGAGTTGCTAAGCTGACAGATGTTTCGAGTTTCTTGTTCGGAATACTCTCACCTTCCACCACAGTATCAATTTTCAGCCCATTGATAACGAGTTGTTTAAAGTCTCGACTGAGTTTTAGTTCACCTTTAGCTTCGCTACTTATCGTCATATCCGGCATAGTTGCACTGAATTCAAAGGCGATAGGCGCAAATTTATCTAAGGAGAACTCACCTAGGGTGAAGCTACTTAAGGTAAAGACTTGAGTCTGCTTATTAGCTTCGTCAATCATATTAATTTGGGTATTGGTGATAGAAATGCCACCAATATTAATGTCGTTAAGTTTGGCATTCGATGAGGATTCGGCGGCAGCTGGAGACGCAGTTTTTGGGCTATTATCGCCACTCAACCCATCGAAACTGCTAGTGCCATTTTTACGGGTGACTAAATTGATCGTTGCGCCATCGAGACTCAATTCTGCAATTTCAATTTTCTGACTAAACAACGGCATGAGCGCCACTTCAGCAACGGCTTTTTTGACTTCTAACATAGCCTTAGGCGTAAAGCCTTCAGGGTTAGATAAAGACACTCCCCCTAGATTAATACCTATGACAGGGAAAAATGTCCAAGATAAATCGTCAGTAATGACTAATTCACGACCCGTTTGTTTTTTTACGGCATCGACTATTTCAGGTTTAAAATCATTAGGGTCGAAAAAGACGGTGAGATAAACGGTGACTAAAAGAATGAGCGTCACCATTAAGGCTAAGAGCCACTTAATGAATTTCATATAAATATCCTTATCAAAAACAACTTGAATTTATAGCAACTAATGCATTTAGAAATGTTAATTTAAAAATGCAAAGTTCAACATTTCATCACTTACTGCAATACCATTTTCATCAGCATAGAGCATCATACCGGGCTTAACCGTCACGCCACCCATATCCACAGCCACATTAATTTGGCCTTGACCTAACTTTTCGGTTTTTATCGGCATAGCCCCTAAGGCAAAGACACCTAAGCTGAAAGTATTTAATCTCGCCACATCGCGAACACAACCATTAATCACTATCCCTTGCCAACCATTATCTAAGGCGCTCTGCGCTATGAGATCCCCTAACAATGCGCGGCGCAGAGAACCGCCGCCATCGACAACGAGCACTTTTCCATGCCCATCCTGTGCAAGTATCTCTTTTACCTTTGAATTATCCTCAAAGCACTTTACTGTGACTATCTCGCCCCAGAAGAGCCGTTTACCACCAAAGGGTTTAAATGCAAGGGGAAGTAACTGTAATTTAGACGGATAGTGGTCGAATAAATCTGGTAGTAGATCAAGCATTTGAATCTCCATGATAGTCTATAACTTTAGACTACTCATAATTGTAGACCCCGACAAGGTCAAAGCAAAAATCAGCGGAATTTTTTATTTCATTTTAACGTGCAAAGGCTTGGTGTATATTGGCATAAGCATTATAATCTGCGATAGTTAACGTCCTATGACACTCTTTAAAGTTTCATAAATTTGTTCCCACACCTCTTTGTTATAAAGCGAAAACCAAATGACAACTGATCTTGATTTACAGAGCGCAATCGCAGCTCTTGATGAGTATGGATATGATAAGAAAGTCTCAACGGATCTTGAGCAAGCACGTAACAAGCAACAAATGGGTAAATATATTAAATCTCTCGACTATAGTTTACGTCGATTATTGATATTACAAGAAACCGTTAATGAGTTAGTTGAAGAAAAGAAACATCAATTAGCTCAGCAAGAGAATATTCAAACCTACAAAACAAAAATCATTAACTTGTCGAGAGAATTTAACATTTCTTACGATGAAGTATTAGCGCTGATGGCATCATCTAAATCTAAGAAGTAAGTTTATCGCCATTGTGCTCTATCACCACGCAGTTAAATTGTTTAATTAACATCTGCATATGCCATATAACGAAATATATACTTTTTCGGTTATATGGCAGAATTTTCGGCTTTCATTATTCGGACAGTGTTAACGATTTCATTTCATAAGTAACAATGCCAACTTATGTTAAGCTCACACTATACCTGTCTAGCGATTTGGCATAAAAAAGCAGAGCCTAAGCTCTGCTGATTTATATCAATATGCGAACTTATTTGCTCTGCATTAATTGGCGAATATATTTCACTGGTGCACTACCATAACTCAAGAATGTTTCGTGGAAAGTTTTAAGGTCAAAATCTTTACCTTGCGATTTTTTGTATTCTTCACGGAAATCATAGATTTCTCGATAACCTGAATAGTAACTCGTCAGTTGCACTTGACTAAGTGTCGCACGGCGCCACTTGCCTTCAGCTTCAGCTTGCTGTTGGAAGGCTTCATTCATCATCAGGGCAATAGCTTGGTCTTCGGTCATGCCTTTCACATGAATACTGTAATCTAAAATAGTGTTAGAGATAACACGTAAATTCCACTTGTAGTACATCAACCACATTTCAGGCTCAAAATTGCCATAGCCTTCTTCTAACATCATACGCTCTGCATAAACCGCCCAACCTTCGACCATAGCACCATTACCAAATAAACTTTTCACTAAACTCGGAGATTGATTAGAGTAAACGAGTTGAGTGTAGTGCCCTGGGATGGCTTCATGAATATTGAGGATTTGCAGGATCCAGTGATTATATTCACGCAAGTAACTCTCGGCGGACTCATCACTCATGCCATCGAGCGGCGTCACGTTATAATAAGTATTGCCTGACTTCTCATAGGGTCCAGGTGCACTAATTGATGCACCGGCATAACCACGCATATATTCGGGCGTTTCACGGACAACGAGTGGTTTTTTAGGATCTAATGTGACTAGTTTTTTCTTATTTACAAATTCAATCAGCTCTGGAATTTGCTTACGCACTTCATTCACGAATTCATCGCGCTGAACATGCTGAGTCGATAATTTATCGATTAATTGGCGAATGGCGAGCTTACTGTCAGCAGGCTTTGGCGTAGTAAAATATTTAGGCCATAACTTATCGGTAATTTTAGCCATTTCTCCTTGAACACGCTCTTTATCGGCTACGGCTTTTTGATATAGCTGTTTCGCCGTCATCCCCGCTTGGATATCAAAGGCAAATTTTTGCTCATATAACGCCTCGCCAATTCTAAAACTACGTGCTCCATCTTTTTTAAGTTGAACCACTAATTTGTCTAACCAAGCGATATGGCCGTTAATCGCCGCAGTGGCCGCATCGAAACGCGTTTTAAATAACGCTTTTTCCACATCAGTCAAACCAGAGTCGGCGACCTGTTTTAATAAGTCATCGGAAAAAACCGAAAATGCACCTTGATTCTGCAGCACTGCTAACTCAGTGTGCTCCAATGTTGGTTTGCTAATGTTCGCCTGCGCAGCAGCATAATAAGCTGGCACATTTTCTAAACGCGCTAATACCGAACGTAATCTGTCATCTAATGGAGCGAATTTTTCATTGATGATTTGGGCAAAACCACCCGATACGTTGTAACTTGAAGGATCCCACTGCCAAGATTTAAAACTGTCAATTTCCCATGCCATGCTACCGAGTAAATTGTCGATCAGATGGTAATCAATCAGTTCATTCGGCGTTAGCGACTTTTGCTCGAACTGAGTCAACTGCGCTTGCTGAACTTTCACAAACGCTAAGGTCTTTGCTCGACCTGCTGCATCGGGGATTTCAAGGTAACCATCGTTAACATGCTTGCCACTGTATAAGGCCCAAGTCGGTGACAATTCCCACAATGAATCAATAAAGGATGCTGAAAATTGCTCAAATGAGTGGGCTTTAACTTCAGGTGCGACCACGGGCGCGGTTTGACTCGTATGGGATTGACAGCCAGCAAGGCTGGCCAGCGATAGCACTATCGCAAGGGAAATAGCGTTTTTTTTCATTATTATGGGTCCTTTGTTAAGATTTATCAGGCATATAAAAATTACCTCAGTTAATCATATTGCCCCAATAATTGCAGCTATGTTAGCCATGAATACATGCGCGGTTACAAAATTGTAAGTTCTCAATATTTTACCGCCTATCATTCGCCTATTCGACGTATAAGCCCCTCTTTACCAAACACACACACAAATAATGATAATCGCCTATTCTGTTTCACCTCCTGCTATAATATCGCCCTGCTCCACTGTTCATGCTTTAGCGTAACAGTTTGCTTATACATTATTGACCTGACCCTTTACCTGAGACATTCAATGCCATTTTCCAAACTTGGATTAAGCGATCCGATTTTAAGAGCCATCACTGAGCTCGGCTATTCACAACCTACTCCGATCCAAGAAAAAGCCATTCCGGTGATCTTGAAAGGCAAAAACCTGCTTGCTGGCGCGCAAACAGGTACAGGTAAAACCGCCAGTTTTGTGTTGCCAATACTGCAAATGTTCGCCGACATGCCGAAAATCCGTGCTAAACGCGTTCGTGCATTAATCTTAACGCCAACCCGTGAATTGGCCGTTCAGGTAGAAGATAATATTGCCAAGTACGCAAAATACCTGCCGCTGACGTCTATGGCCATGTATGGTGGCATGGATGCCGCACCGCAGAAACAACGTCTTATTGAAGGCGTCGATATTCTGGTGGCAACACCCGGTAGATTGCTCGATATGTACACCCAAAGAGCGATTCATTTCGATGAAATCTCGATATTAGTCCTAGATGAAGCCGATAGAATGCTCGATATGGGATTTATCGAAGACATCAATAAGATTATCGAACGTCTGCCAACAGAACGCCAAAATCTGTTGTTTTCGGCAACCTTATCTAAGCAAGTGCGCTTTTTAGCGAAAACAGCGGTTGAAAACCCTGTCGAAATTGAAATTGCCCGCGACAGCGCAAACGCACCACAAATCGACCAATGGTTGATCACTGTCGATAAAGATAAAAAGTCGGCCCTGTTAAGCAAACTCATCACTGAGCAAGCGTGGGAACAGGCACTGATCTTTATCCAGACGAAACAAGGCGCCGCCAAACTGGTTAGCCAACTCGAAAAACGTGGCATTGCCGCCGAAGCCATTCACAGCGGTCGCAGCCAAGCGGTACGCGAGCAATTATTAGTGGATTTCAAATCTGGCAAACTACGCTTTTTAGTCGCGACTGGCGTTGCTTCCCGCGGTATCGATATCGACGCCCTCACCCGTGTGGTCAATTATGATTTGCCCGATGAAGCCGATGATTATATTCACCGTATTGGCCGAACCGGTCGTGCTGGCGCCTGCGGCGAAGCCATCTCCTTTGTTTCTAAAGATGATTTTAGGAATCTATGTGCTATCGAGCGCCGTCTAGGTCACCTCATAGTGCGTAAAGAAATTGAAGGCTTTGTGCCGAACAAAGAAGTGCCTGTGTCTATTCTCGATTTTGTGCCCAAAAATACTACGCCAAAAACCTTTAAAACTCGGGCACCTGAGGCCAGATCCTCGCGCCCCGCGAAGGAAGGCTCCTTTGAAACCGCCCATGCGAAAAAGCATCGCAGCGCAAAATCAAAGCCAGAGGTTAAAGCCAATGTAACACGGCCGCAATCTATTCAGACTGACAATGGTAACGATACAACGGGTCGCAGCGCGCCCTTTAATCCGTGGAATAGCGGCCCTAAAACTAAGTAATGACTCAGTACAAGTCGTGACTTATTAGATATAAAAACTCATTAAGATAGAAGATATTAGCATGATTACATTTAGCACAAATCTAGGCGACATCACTATAGAACTCGATTTTGAACATGCGCCTGTCAGTTCAAAAAACTTTGTTCGCTATTGTGAAGAAGGCTTCTTTGAACACACTATTTTTCACCGAGTAATCAAAGGCTTTATGATCCAAGGCGGCGGGTTTACCGCAAAAATGAAGGAAAAACCGACCCACGAGCCTATCGTTAACGAAGCCAACAAAGGCCTAAGTAACACCATAGGCACAATCGCTATGGCTCGCACCGATGCGCCTCACTCGGCCACCGCGCAATTCTTCATCAACACAGCCAATAATGACTTTTTAGACCATACCGCCACCACCAATAACGGTTGGGGCTACGCGGTATTTGGTAAGGTTACGGCGGGAATGGACATTATCCAGCAGATTGAGAAAGTCAAAACCACCACGGTCGCTGGCCACGAAGACGTGCCCCGTGAACCTATCGTCATCGAGAAAGTAACGATTAATATCCAAAGTTAATTTTTAAAACAACAATATTTTTTCGTTAATATGATTAATCGCGCAGTTTTAGTTGAGCGATTAATCATTTCCCCAAAGTTATTTAGTTAACTTTCCCGTACTATTCAACGCAAATTCATTTTATATAAACCTAAAAACACTAAATCCCCAATACAAAATCACTTAGTATAAAATCAACTGATGGATTATTTAAGCGTTGCCATTATTGACTTAAGACTACTACATATAAAATTAACCTCACAATATAGACCTCTTTCAAACAATGTTATTCATCATAAAAGCTGAAAAACAGCAGCACATACCTGACATCAATATCTTATACTAGCCGCACAAGTTGATAATATTAAAACAATACACCAACCATAATCCTTATGGTAAAAAGAGGCTTAACTTGCCATCTGATATAGATAAAAAAACCATATCTGTATCTATTATCATTTCTTGCTAATGCTTATTATCCCTATTTATTTTTAAGCCAGAATCATTACTACCTTAAGCAGCGAATCCTATTCAGATAAGCAGAGAAAGCTTGCTATAGTGATCAGAAAATGATGTTTCTATTGGATTCTAATAAGCTATATCGTAACTTCTGTGCCTTTGTTGATGAAACCAGAACTCTCATGACAAAACTTTTGACTAGAGATAGCGTCTAAGCATTTAGGGAATTTATTTTGAATAATAGAAAAGGTAGTCTGTTTATGGTTGCTGCGATGGCAGCATTTTCTATTGAAGACATGCTGATCAAATCCGCAGCAGAAACCACCTCTATCGGCCTCATTTTAGCGCTATTTGGCCTAGGTGGAATGTTGATTTTTATACTGTTAACCTGGCGAAAGGGTGAAACTGTGCTTCATCCTGCAGTCTTGTCTACCCCCATATTAGTACGTGCACTATGTGAAATCGTCGGCCGATTCTGTTTTGCTTTAGCCATCACGTTAACGCCACTCTCAAGTGCATCCGCTATTTTGCAAGCCACACCTTTAATCGCCATGCTTGGCGCGGCATTGTTGTTCGGTGAACAAGTGGGTCATAAGAGATGGCTTGCAGTATTGATTGGTTTTATGGGCGTGCTGATGATCATTCGTCCAGGACTTGATGGTTTTGAGGCCACATCTTTATTCGCCGTTATCGCTACCTTAGGTTTTGCAGGACGCGATTTAGCAACACGCGCAGCTTCTCCCGTGTTATCTAATATGCAGCTTGGAGTGTATGGTTTTTTTGTGTTGATTCCTACAGGCTTAGCGATACTGATTTACCAAAATGAAGCAATACAGTTTAGTGCTACCGCAGCAATACAGATAATTGGAGCAATCGTCTTTGGTGTAATGGCTTATAATGCGCTGACAATCGCTATGCGCACTGGAGATGTATCGGTAGTAAGCCCCTTTCGTTATACACGTTTACTCTTTGCCTTAGCTTTAGGAATATTTATATTTGGAGAATCCCCAGATTTGCTGACTATTCTGGGAAGCCTACTCATAGTATTAAGTGGCGGCTATACCTTAGTTCAAGCGCGTAAAAGAATGACGACGAATAACATACCTAATGCGGCAAAAACCTAAGGACTCGCAAAAAATAGCTAATCGAGTGTCAGAAATGCTTGGTTTTACCAAGGACACAGAAGGAGAACAAAACGGCGATTTTGCCCAGTTTTTGCCAAAAAGCAACAAAGGGAATCAGTAAGATACTGATTCCCTTTGCTTTAATTTGGCGGTGAGAGAGGGAGTCGAACCCTCGATACGTTACCGTATACACACTTTCCAGGCGTGCTCCTTCGGCCACTCGGACACCTCACCATATGTCGATTTATGTTAGCGTGGTTAATCTTTCACGTTTAAGAATCACTAACGATTTCGTATAGCCTTGCCGAGAGGCTTTCATCGTTAACGGAGCGGTACTGTACGCAAAAGCCTAAAGGGGGTCAAGTAAAAAAGACTCAGTTTCAGGCGGTTGCACAATTGCTAAACAAACCGCCGTGATTTCTTGAATCTTTTCACCGTTTTATACCGTTAATTGACGGTAAATTTGTGTACTTCTTTTGACATTGAATTCGCATCAAACGTCAGGGCTTTGGTCAGCTCCCTAAGCTCATCGGAGATCCTTTGAGTATTAAGGTAAATCTCACTGATCTTCAGTGCATTACGATTTACGTCTTCGGATACCGCCGATTGCTCATGGGTTGCTGTGGCAATTTGCTCGTTCATGCGGTCAATAATGTCTACTTGCTCCACAATACGTTTCAATTCGATACCTGCCTGTTCAGCTTCATGGACACTGCTATTAGCCTGAGCTAACCCTCTGTCCATGGCTTTTACTGCAATGCTCGCTCCCGCCTTCAATCTATCTGTCATATTTTTAATGTCAGAGGTCGAGGTTTGTGAGCGCTGCGCTAAACTTCGGACTTCGTCTGCAACTACAGCAAAACCGCGGCCCATTTCCCCTGCGCGGGCAGCTTCAATGGCGGCATTAAGCGCGAGTAAATTAGTTTGCTCAGCAATACTGCTGATCACTTCAAGCACTACCACTATGCCGTGAATTTCACGATCTAAATCGTTAATGGCTTTAGAAGCTCCACTAATATCGTCGGCTAACGCTTTGATCGCTTTGCTGGTTCGGCCGACTTCGAGGTTGCCTTCTTTAGCCTCTATATTGGCAGCGGAAGACGCTTCGGATGCCTGCACTGCATTGCTGGCAATCTCGGCCACTGTTGCACTCATTTCCGTCATAGCGGAGGCCACTTGTTCTGCCTCACTGTGGCCCGCCATCACATCTTGCTCCATGGCATGGGTACAGAGATCCATTTGCGCCACAGCTTGTTGCAATTTAGCGCCACTGGAACGTACATGTAGGATCACTTTTTCAAAATCACTCATCATGTCGTTAAAGGCGATGGCGAGTTCACCGAATTCATCGGAGCTAGAGTGAGTCAGACGCACACTTAAGTCGTAATGTTTACGGGCTTGCGTGATGGTCGAATATAAGTGATGCACACTGTCATGCAAATAACGGATAACAGATAGACTCAATATCAAGACTATCGCCAATACTGAGATTAAGGTCGCGAGCACTAAGAACATTTTCTCATTCGCTAAGGTTAATCTTTCATGGGTGGTATTAAGTAAATCTGCCGAGACTTGCTGTTCAAACTCACGTAATAGCTCAATCCGCGCGGTCGATTTACTGAACCACTCTTCGGGACTTTGTTGCAGGATTTTTTGATTATCTTGCTCGAATGCGATTTGACGTAACAGCTCAACGTCATGCATTGCAGCTGAACTCTGTAAACGGTTAAACGAGGATAATAAATCAGAATTTGCTAGTGCTAAAAAACGCTCTTGATAGGTATTTTGCTCCGAAACCAAAGTGATAAATTTGGCATAAACCTTAGGCTTAAATCCAGCTTGGCCAAAGGTTGAGCTGAGTACCGCCCTTTCAATCCCCGCCCTTTCCTTTAATTGCAAAAAAGCACTAAAAGCCGTCGCTTTAATGGCGATTTCTTGATTAGCACCCGTTTTTGCGGTTTCATCGACTATCGTCAGTAATAACTTATTTAACTCAGTGTAATAGGCAACTTCATCGGCGACACTGATACTTAAACTATCCACCTGCGAGCGGATTGAATTTAAACGCCCGAGTTGAGCGTTTAGCTCTCTAAGTTTTGGGGCAAATATCTCCGGCAGATGGTTCTCAGTGATAAAACGCTGATAGAGGCCGAGCTGCGTATCCGTTAATTGTCTTTGATCAGGTATTTTACCCGCAAACGCTTTTCCTGCTGAGCCAATAAATCCAGCACTCATGCCGCGCTCTTTTTGTAACTCATGCACTAAATTACTGTTGGTGACGGCCAGCTCGCTTAATTGCACTACTAAGGTTAAATCTTTTCTATATTCATATTTTTCAATGAGGTAAAGCGTGCCACATAAAAAACAGGCTAACAGTGGAGGCAAGACAACCATTAATAATTTTTGTTTTAGACTGAGATTACCAATCCATTGCCATTTCATAGAAATATCCTTTTAAACTTAGTTTTAGATCCAAATACCGAACACTAGGTATAGCATAATATCAACCGTAGGACGACTAAGGTTTATTGAAATTGCACAAGCTAATATCCTGATAAACGAGGATTTCCCCCATATTCCATCAATAGTTTAGATTTTGCTAATCGCAGAGCAAACTTGAGAAACGTCAAACAAGGATCAGATAGAAATAAAAAACGCATTGAAAATTCCAATGCGTTTTTCTAGAGAAAGGAACACTTAATCTGTGACTGAAGATGACTCTAGCTGAAAAGCTGTGGGAATAATCCCTTCACACCAGCCGCAATGACTTCGATACCAATAGATAACATCAAGAGTCCCATGAGACGGGTAATCACGTTAATACCCGTTTTGCCGAGGATCTTATAAATGATAGATGCCATTCTAAACAGGCCAAAACTTACTAAACCAAACACTATCACAGTAATGAACATCGCAATAATGTTCGACAATGAATTATGCTCAGCGGCAAAGACAATCACCGAACTGATAGCGCCAGGTCCCGCCATCAGTGGCAAAGCCAAAGGCACAACCGCCACAGATTCCATCGCCGAGGATTCGCGGTCTTCCTCTTGGTTACGCTTCACTTCACCTAACTTACCTTGCAACATTGACATCGCAATAATGGCAATCAGGCTGCCACCAGCAATTCTAAAGGCAGATAACGAAATGCTGAACATATTCAGAATGTGCTGCCCCGCCACAATCGTGACTAAGAGGATCACCACAACCGCAAAGTTCGCTACTTTACCCGTGTGATTCCGCTCAGCCTCCGTTTGATGGCTCGTTAAGCTCACAAACACAGGCAACAAGCCAACCGGATTAATGATGGCAACGAGGCCAAGAAAAAATTTAACGTAAAGAGTTAACTCCAAGGGACTATCCTTATGTGCGTGTCACGCCGTCTTCATCAAAATAAGCTTGAGGGCAAGTATAGTATCTCAAGCGCTATTGACTGAAAAATGAGATTTTTGAGGTTAAATCACAACTTCGAATAATATTTAGTTATCGAAGCCGATGCATTTTCAGCGCAATTTTAAACAAAAAAGTTACCCTAAGTGTAGTTTTATTACATAAAAGCACGATATTGTCGTTGATATCACACTTTCAACGCGGCTTTAGGTGTAATTTTCTACCATAAAGAGGATTTAGTGAATGCCTTGATTCACTAAATCTTTTTAGGAGTATTAATCATGACAGTGACTAATGCACAAGAACTGGATCTCATGGTCGAGCGAGTGGCGAAAGCACAAGCCGAGTATGCGACATTCAGCCAAGCGCAAGTCGATAAAATTTTCCGTGCAGCCGCCCTTGCAGCTGCCGATGCGCGTATCTCGCTGGCGAAAATGGCCGCCGCAGAAACCCGCATGGGTGTGGTTGAAGACAAAGTAATTAAAAACCACTTTGCCTCCGAATACATTTATAACAAATATAAAGATGAAAAAACCTGCGGAATTTTATCTGAAGATGTCACCTTCGGTACTATTACCATTGCTGAACCCGTAGGTATCATTTGTGGCATAGTACCGACCACTAACCCCACATCGACCGCGATATTTAAGGCCTTAATCAGCCTTAAAACCCGTAACGCAATTATCTTCTCGCCCCATCCTAGGGCCAAAATATCTACCACAACTGCAGCAAAATTAGTGCTTGATGCTGCCATAGCCGCGGGCGCGCCCAAAGACATTATTGGTTGGATTGATGAACCCAGCGTTGCACTATCGAATCAATTAATGACTCACCCTAAGGTGAATTTAATCCTCGCAACGGGAGGCCCAGGCATGGTGAAAGCCGCCTACTCTTCCGGTAAACCGGCTATTGGCGTAGGTGCGGGTAACACACCTATTGTTATCGATGAAACCGCCGACATCAAACGCGCAGTCAGTTCGATTCTCATGTCGAAAACCTTCGATAACGGTGTGGTTTGTGCGTCAGAGCAAGCGGTAATTGTGGTCGACAGTATTTATGAGCAGGTTAAAGAGCGTTTCGCAACCCACGGTGGCTATATGCTATCGAAGGATGAAACCGCTGCGATGCAACACGTCATTTTGAAAAATGGCGGTTTAAATGCTGATATCGTTGGCCAAAGTGCTGCCAGTATCGCGAAAATGGCGGGCTTTGAAGTGCCACACTGGACAAAAGTGTTGATTGGTGAAGTCACCGACATTTGCGACAGCGAAGCCTTCGCCCATGAAAAATTATCGCCATTACTTGGCATGTACCGCGCCACCGACTTTAACGATGCCATGGATAAAGCCGAAGCCTTAGTCGCGCTCGGCGGCATTGGCCACACTTCAGGGCTTTATACCGACCAAGATACCCAAACAGAACGTGTGCATGCCTTTGGTTTTAGAATGAAAACAGCACGTATTTTGATCAACACCCCAGCCTCACAGGGCGGTATTGGCGATCTGTACAACTTCAAACTGGCACCTTCGCTGACGTTAGGCTGTGGTTCTTGGGGCGGCAACTCGATTTCAGAAAACGTTGGCCCGAGTCATCTAATCAATAAAAAAACCGTCGCTAAGAGGGCCGAAAACATGTTGTGGCATAAGCTTCCTGCATCTATCTATTTCCGCCGCGGTAGTTTGCCCATCGCGCTCGAAGAACTGAGCGATAAAAAACGCGCCTTAATCATCACAGACAGATTTTTGTTCAACCACGGTTATTGCGATGAAACCATGCGGATTTTAAAAGCCCAAGGCCTTGAAACCGAAATTTTTTACGATGTTGAAGCCGATCCCACATTAGCCATAGTCCGTCAAGGCGCTAAGGTCGCTCAAAGCTTTAAACCCGATGTGATAATTGCGCTCGGCGGCGGCTCACCAATGGATGCGGCTAAGATTATTTGGGTAATGTACGAGCATCCAGATGTGGATTTTGCCGATCTCGCATTGCGCTTTATGGACATTCGTAAACGTATCTACAAATTCCCCCAAATGGGCACCAAAGCCATGATGGTGGCAATTCCGACGACTTCAGGCACAGGCTCAGAAGTCACACCTTTTGCGGTAGTGACAGACGAAATAACAGGTAAAAAATACCCGATTGCCGACTATCAACTCACGCCCAATATGGCGATTGTTGATCCAAATCTTGTGATGGACATGCCTAAATCCCTCACCGCCTTTGGTGGCATAGATGCGGTGACCCATGCATTAGAAGCCTATGTCAGCGTGATGGCGAATGAGTACAGCGATGGCCAAGCGCTACAAGCCCTCGACTTACTGTGCAAATATTTACCCGATGCCTACAACTTGGGTTCACAATCACCTGTCGCCCGTGAAAAGGTCCACAATGGCGCCACTATTGCGGGTATCGCCTTTGCTAACGCTTTCCTTGGGATTTGCCACTCAATGGCACACAAACTGGGCGCCGAGTTCCATCTCGCCCATGGCCTAGCCAATGCGCTGCTGATCAACAACGTAATACGCTTTAACGCAACGGATCTGCCCACTAAGCAAGCGGCCTTTAGCCAATACGACAGGCCAAAAGCCCTGTGCCGTTATGCTGCCATCGCAGATCACTTGAAACTAGGCGGAAAGACGGATGAAGAAAAAGTCGAAAAATTGCTTGAGAAAATCACACACCTCAAGAAGACGATTGGCATTCCTGCTTCTATCCAAGAAGCCGGTGTCAACGAAGCCGACTTCCTCGCCAAGTTAGATGAATTAGCCGAAGATGCGTTCGATGATCAATGTACCGGTGCCAACCCACGTTACCCATTGATTAACGAGCTGAAACAACTGTTCCTCGATAGCTATTATGGCCGTGACTATAGCGACAACAACTAGGTTATCGCCTGCCAATGCTAGGCTCGTGCTTAATAAAAGCCGCGCGACATAAATGAAGAAGCCCTCGAATGAGGGCTTTTTATTGCGTGATGTTCCGTGAATGACCTAATTAAGGAGTCGATGCGTTAATCGATCGCACGCAAAATGACTTCACTAGCAGCTAACTCAACTGGGCATCACTCACTTACGATCACTAAGCTGAACATCACAACAAACTGTGACTAACGCTGTGCCAGTACATAATCAATGGCGCTGGTGATGGCTGCAACCTGCGCCAGATTACATTCGGCAGGCGTGGCCGTTGGGCTATCTGGGTACACTTCTGTCGTTGTGTTATAGATACAGCCAGTGACACTGCTGCAAAGCCCTAATGACTTAAGCGGATAGTTAATCACCCCGTGCTGCACCACAGTCGAGCCAATGATCTCGCCTTTCTCATCGGCAGGAGCAATGTGCGTCACTTTACTCACACCATCAATAATAGCTTTCTGAAAGGCATCCATTGAGTTTTCGGTATCACCCACAGCATAAAAACCATCTGGGATAGTACCTTTGACGTACTCTTTTCCATCACGGGCGCAAAGCGCTGGACGAAATTCTAATTCATCTGAATCAGTGGTTTCATGTAAGTCCACATGCACATCAAAATCTTGCTCTACGGATGCGACTAAGGCCATCAAGGCCGCCGATTCTTCCGCTGGGCTATTGGCATAAAATGAGCGATTAGGATCGATAGCCTTAGGGTTCCAACGGTTGATGGTTTCGTAACCCCAAGGACTCACGCACACGGCGATCACAAGATTGACGCGATCAACATAATGCGCCACCTTATCCGCTAAAAATGCCAAGGCACCATGAACACCGCTGGTCTCGTAACCGTGCACGCCACCCGTGACTAATACTGTCAGTTTTTGAGGATCGAAGGACGCTGACTTAACCGCAAGCAAGGGATAACGCTCCGCATTTATCGACAAGGCGCCATATTGCACAACGGTAAGCCCAAGTGCCAAGAGTGCTGCTTCCATCGCCTTGAGTGGCGTCACGACATCGTCCTGATACGAACGCTTGATTTGGGTACTCGCCAGCCATGCGGCTTTTTCAGCCTCGCCCCATTTTTCGCCTACGGTGCCGATGGGATAAAATGTTAAATTTGCCATAATTCCTCTATTTTTAGTTCTATTCGGTAAAGTTCTTTTTATTCAAGTTCTTTGCACTCTAGTGCTTTAATTCAAGCTCTTTTCGCTCAAGCTTTTTCGTTGAATTACTATTCAGTCGAATGATAGTGCTCGTGTTCGGATGATAAATGAGTACAGTCAACCTAAAGCACTAGCTGCATGGGAATATCGCGGATCCCGCCGCGTTCTCGCTCGGGTCCAAGGGGCACAAAGCCAAAGCCTAAGTACACAGCCTGCGCATTCAGCGCCGAGTTCACGGTAAATATGCCCGAATTGCCTTGGGCTAAACATTGAGCTTTGGCATGTTCCCACAACATTCGCGCCACGCCTTTCCCCTGCGCATGGGAGGCGACAAAGAGATGGTATAAGTGACTATTCGCCTTCATCCCCACTACGCCTGCGAGTTGGCCTGAGTCCGTTATGGCGACATGGTACTGATAACCCATAGCAAAGTAGCTACCAATCGCCTCTATCGACATGGCATTGACTAAGATTGCAGCGCCCTCAGCAGTGCAAGTTGGGGCGATAAATTCTTGGGTTAATTGAGTGAGTAATACGCTTATTTCAGGGATGTCAGTTAAGGTTGCGGCTCGAATTTTCATCTTAACTCCTTGATTAAAAACATTTCATGACACAATAAAAAGCCAGAACAAAGTCTGGCTTTTTAAGATACTGAATCAAAAGGCACTTAATCAAAATACACTTGGTCAGAAAACGCTTAGTTTAAATACAGACTAAAAATACTTTGATTGTCAGTTGAGCATTAAATGACTTGCCGATGATAATCCTATCAGGGCGAGCCTTGCTTCTATGGGCTTTCGTCGGTGCAAAGCCCATAAACGCACGGGTCGTTATTGCTTAGTCCAGCGGTCCATCCAACCGAAGACATTAGCATACCATTGCTCTAAGTTTTCAGGTTTTAAGATCCAATGGTTTTCATCAGGGAAAATCAATAACTCTGATGGGATCCCTTTGCGCTGCATAAAACTGAATGCCGCTAAACCTTGACCATAAGGGACGCGGAAGTCCTTCTCACCGTGGATAACCAGCATGGGTGTTTTCCAGTTTTCAACATAATTCACTGGGTTAAACTTCTCATATAACGCTTTGTTATCTGAATAAGTGCCGCCAAACTCATGCTCTGCGAACCACACTTCTTCGGTCACGTAATACATAGAACGCATATCGAACAGACCCGCGTGGTTAACTAAGCACTTGAAACCGTCGTTCCAGTTACCTTGGATCCAGTTCATCATGTAGCCGCCGTAAGAACCTCCGAGCGCACAGGTGTTTTGCGGATCGAGCCATTTTTGTTGCTGGCTCACCGCTGCTAGGCCTTTTTGCAGATCTTCTAATGGCTTACCACCCCAATCTTGGCTGATTGAATCAGTAAAGGCTTGGCCGTAACCAGTAGAGCCGTGGAAATCCACCATAACGACGCCATAACCCGCACCCGCCCATAATTGGGCATTCCAACGACCACTGAAGGCATTACCAAATGAACCTTGCGGCCCACCGTGAACGAGATAGGCAATTGGGTATTTTTTCCCTTCTTGGAAGTTCGCCGGTTTGATCCAGTAACCGTAAACGTCTTCGTTATTCCAACCTTTAAAGCTGAACTGTTCAAACTTACCAAACTTGATCTCGGCCAATTTGTCTTTATTCACTTCGGTCAGACGTTTAAGCCCTTCACCTTCAGTCGTAATGCTATAGAGATCGCCCGGTTCAACTAAGGTTTTGCTATCGAAAATCAGTTGTTCGTTAGTGACCGCAATTAAACTGTTCGTGCCATCACTGTAGACAGAACGCACATCGCCAAATTGGGTATTCACTTGGAAAATAGAGACTTGACCTAGGTCTTGTGCCGTCACATACAAGGTACGATTGTCAGGAGCAAACATCAGTGAGCTTGGGCTGCGATCCCATAATGGCGCAACTTCTTTGGTTTGGCCTGTGCTAGTATCGCGCAGCATAATGCCGTAACGATCTGCTTCAAAACCCGGTTTTTTCATTGCTAAATAGGCCATGTAACGACCATCGCTCGAAAATGTTGGCTGCGCATCCCATGCAAGATTGTCTTTGGTTAAGTTGGTTGCGGTGCCGCCTGTCACTGGCACTTGCCACAAATCATAGTTAGTGGTCCAAGCTTGATCTTTGCTAGGGGCTTTCGCGCTATAAACCACAAACTTACCGTCTGGGGTGAAAGTTACTTCTTCCATACCCGAGAAAGGTTTTGGCGGCGTTTCAGTATCTAAACCTTGAGTCACATCCACTACTTTAGTCAGTTTTTCACCGTTTACAGCGCCAACAAATAAGTGGTTACGGGCGTGGTCTTCCCACGTATCCCAATGGCGAACCATTAACTGCTTGTATTCACGGCCAGTCGATTTACGCTCAGCTTCGGCGGTAAATTTATCCTTTGAGCAGGCTAAGTCCTTACACTCGGGGAATACACGCATGCTGAGTACAACTTGTTTACCGTCGTTTGATAATTTGTAGCCATCAATATCCAAAGGTAAATCAGAAACTTGTACCGCTTCACCGCCCGTTAATGGCAGTTGAAATAACTGGCTTGAACCACTGCGACTGGCAAGGAAATAAATCGACTTGTCGTCATTGGCGAAGCTCACATCGTGCTCAGTGCCCGTGGCAGAGGTCAATTGCAGTGGTTTCGCCTTCGTGTCTATCAAATCTAATAGATACAGATCCGAGCTGGCCTCTCCCTTATCGTTTACCGTTTTAAGACCATAAACTAATTTAGTGCCATCATGGGACACAGTCGCAGAGTGCATCTTATTGAGTTTAATGAGTTGTTGCACAGTAAAAGGCGTTGGATCGGCCGCTTGGGCTGATAACGCCAGTCCCGCAGCGCCGAGCGCCAATAGGAGAGGAGCTATTTTCATTGTTATGTCCGTCTTTTGTTGAACAGGTTCGAGGCTTGCAAATATTCGATAATCATCATTGCTGCAAACACGAATGTTAAAAAACGATCTGAGATCGTATCTTTCGAAGATAAGCTTGCCACACTATCGAAACAAAAACGCTCAGGCAAGCCAAATGGCGAACCTGAGCGTATTTTTTTGTGACAAAATGTCAGTGGCGCAACGTTTTACCTCAAGAACAGATATCAGAACTCAAACTTAAGCTGTTTTGCTTAAAAAGCCATCAAGTTCAATCCGCTGCATCCTCACCTTTACGCTTTCGCGTTGGCGATATTCACTTTCCAAATTGCTGGGCCAGTTTCATGGGCGTTCACACCATGCGAATCCACAGCCACAGTCACTGGCATATCTTGCACATCAAACTCGTAAATCGCTTCCATGCCCAAATCAGCAAAGGCCACGACGCGAGAATATTTAATCGCTTTAGACACTAAATACGCAGCGCCGCCAACGGCCATCAGATATACCGCTTTGTGTTTTTTGATTGATTCAACTGTCGCAGGGCCGCGCTCAGCTTTACCTATCATGCCCATAAGACCAGTTTTCTCTAACATTAAGTCAGTGAATTTATCCATACGGGTTGCTGTGGTTGGGCCCGCAGGACCGACAACTTCAGCACCGACTGGATCAACGGGGCCAACGTAGTAAATAAATTTACCCGTAAAGTCCACGCCTTCTGGCAGACCTTCACCGCTTTCAATCAGGCTTTGAATGCGCTTATGGGCAGCATCGCGACCTGTGAGCATTTTACCGCTCAGCAGAATGGTTTCACCGCTCTGCCACTGCTCGATATCCGCTTGAGTCACAGTATCTAAGTTCACGCGGCGCACATCATCACCCACTTCACGGGTGATTTCTGGCCAATCGGCCAATGATGGCGGCGTTAATTCCGCAGGACCTGAGCCATCTAAATGGAAATGTACGTGGCGTGTAGCCGCGCAGTTCGGGATCATCACCACTGGCTTTGACGCCGCATGGGTGGGCGCCGATTTGATTTTAACGTCTAACACTGTGGTTAAACCGCCAAGACCTTGGGCACCTATGCCTAAGTTGTTCGCGCGCTCAAAAATGTCTAAACGCAGCTTTTCTTCGGTCGTTTGCGCGCCACGGGCGAGCAACTCATGGATATCCACGCTTTCCATCAGCGCTTCTTTGGCTAATACGGCCGCTTTTTCTGCCGTGCCGCCAATGCCTATACCCAGCATACCCGGTGGACACCAGCCCGCACCCATGGTCGGTAGCGTTTTTTCTACCCATGCAGCGATATCGTCAGATGGGTTTAACATCACCATCTTAGCTTTGTTTTCACTGCCGCCGCCTTTGGCTGCAATCGCCACTTCGATGTGGTTGCCAGGCACCATGTCGATATGCACCACAGATGGGGTGTTATCTTTGGTATTTTTACGGCTGCCAGCAGGATCTGACACTATTGATGCGCGCAGTGGGTTATCAGGATTGGTATAGGCACGACGAACACCTTCGTCGACCATTTCCTGGATCGTCATATCGGTTTTGTCCCATTGGACACCCATACCCACTTTCACGAAAGTGGTCACAATCCCAGTGTCTTGACACAGAGGACGCTTACCTTCGGCCGACATACGAGAGTTAATTAAGATCTGGGCAATCGCATCCTTCGCCGCCGCACTTTGTTCACGCTCATAAGCTTGGCTCATGGCATCAACAAAATCCTTCGGGTGGTAATAAGAAATGTATTGCAAAGCATCCGCCACACTTTCAATAAAGTCGGCTTGTTTAATCACAGAAGTTTCAGACATTTTATGGTGAGATGACATAGTAGGAGCGCTCCAGCAGCCTTTGCGGCCTAACTTGTTTTTGTTTAATTCTTTCTGGGCCAATATGATACTCTTTCACATCTTTTTGGGCTACATCACATTTTGAATAGGGTTAATCGATGGCAATTAGGGCGTCAAAACAGCTTGCATCACGCCAACTTGACTGGACATTAAGTACCGCAGCACTGTTCGAACACTTTGCAAATGACACTTGGGCAATTCTGTTAGATTCGGCGAACGCGCCGCATCAAGACGCCAAATTCGACATCATTTGCGCCAATCCTATCGCAACGTTAGTGACTCAGGGCGAGCGTAGCGATATAAAGCTCATCGATACGAACTTGAGCTTACCCGAGGCAATAGACCCAAACCGTGATCCCTTCGAGTTACTCAACACTTTATTAACCCATTGGTATTCAAAATCTTTTGATTGTGATTTGCCCTTTAGTGGTGGCGCAATGGGCAGTTTTAGCTACGATTTAGGCCGCAGAATTGAATCCCTGCCGATAACGGCCAAGCAAGATATTCAACTGCCAGAGATGAACATCGGCTTTTACGACTGGGCGTTAGTTTTTGATTACCAAGCCCAGTGTTGGCATTTACTGCATTATTTAGGTGAAACGGCACTCGACATTGAGTTGAATAAAATTCAAGATAAAATCACTAAAAAGCCAAATTCTGCCACATTTGTGCTTACTAGCCCATGGACAGCACAGATAGACAAAGCCCAATACACGGCAAAATTTGCAGCAGTTCAAGCCTATTTACACAGCGGTGATTGCTATCAAATAAATTTAACCCAAAGATTTGAAGCCTATTATCAAGGCGATGAGTGGTCGGCCTATAGCCAACTGCGCAATGCCAATAAAGCGCCCTTCTCGGCCTTTATGCGTCTGCCGCAAAACACGATTTTATCGATTTCACCCGAGCGCTTTATTCAGCTTCGCGGTGACGATATTCAAACCAAACCTATCAAAGGCACGCTGCCGCGTCATACCGATCCCGCATTGGATGTGAAAGCCGCCAATACACTGGCAAACTCACCAAAGGATCGCGCCGAAAATGTCATGATTGTCGATTTACTGCGTAATGATATTGGCAAAGTGGCGGCAGCAGGCTCAGTACGTGTACCGCATCTATTTGAGATTGAAAGTTTTCCTGCGGTGCATCACCTTGTCAGTACAGTAACGGCCAAGCTCGATGCTAAGTACAGCGCCAGCGATTTACTGCGCGCGGCGTTTCCCGGCGGCTCAATTACCGGCGCACCGAAAATTCGTGCCATGGAAATTATCGAAGAGCTCGAACCTTCACGGCGCAGCCTTTATTGTGGATCTATGGGTTATATCAGCCAAGACGGTCAAATGGATACCAGTATTACCATTCGCACTATTGTGTCTGAGCAGGGGAAACTCTATTGCTGGGCGGGCGGCGGCATAGTGGCGGATTCAGAAGTGAATGCTGAATACCAAGAAACCTTTGATAAGATCAGCCGGATTTTGCCTTTGCTTGGCGCAGAGCCGCAAAAGCCGTAACTTTAAAACTAAACAGTAACGAGAACGTCGATGGATCAAGCGGAATTTAGACTCAGATTTAATCTGCACCCTTTAGCGCTGCAAGATCCGGCGGCCTTCCCTCACCTTGGACTGCGCAAAGCTGCGGTGTTGATCCCGCTGCAGGATATCAACGGTGAACTAAATCTAATTTTGACCCAAAGACCGATGCACCTTCGCGCTCATCCGGGGCAGATCAGTTTCCCCGGCGGTAAAATTGAGCCCTATGATATTGATGCGATTGCGGCCGCGTTAAGGGAAGCAGAAGAGGAAATTGGACTCTCAAGGCATAACGTCGACGTGGTGGGCACGTTTCCAGCCCACAATACCTTCACAGGGTTTGAAATCACCCCTGTGATTGGCATTATCAAGCAGGCATTTGATTTAAAACTCGATCCCGGTGAGGTAGCCGATTGCTTTACCGTGCCATTAAGCTTTTTTATTGAACCGAATAATCGCCACCAAAAACGCTTTTTACGCCAAGGGCGCTATTACAGCGTGCATTTTATTCCCTATCAACAACGGTTTATCTGGGGTGCGACTGCCGCGATTATCGACCATCTGTGCCGCCAATTAAGTATTCCTGCCGATATCCTCTGACTTCACTTGCCATTGCTAAACCGTTAAAAAGCCAAACTGTTAAATTAGCCA
This sequence comes from Shewanella sp. NKUCC06_TVS, assembly GCF_019345515.1. Taxonomy (NCBI): domain Bacteria; kingdom Pseudomonadati; phylum Pseudomonadota; class Gammaproteobacteria; order Alteromonadales; family Shewanellaceae; genus Shewanella; species Shewanella sp. NKUCC06_TVS. The sequence goes on from NZ_JAHKQX010000003.1 coordinate 145,485, forward strand.
AACAATGATGACTAGCTTAAACCACCAAGTGGATATACAAACCAGCGACAATAGAGGTTAACAGCAACATGGGAATATTAAACCAATAACCCATACGACTGTGATGGGCGACATAATAGTTAAACGCTAAACTGACCAAACTAATACCGCCACAAACCCAAATCAAATACTGCAATAATTGGGTTTCATGTGGATCCCAATGGACTCTAAATGTCGCGCCACGGGTCAAATAGGCCCCAACTTCACGGTCTGGCCTTGCATCACTAAACACTAATAGCGCATAGACGGCTATTGCCCAGCCTAAAATGGATAAGGTCGCAAGGATAATTTGAAATATTCTAGTCTTGCTCATACCGCCTCCCGCCGTTTAACTCACTATATCGCTCAATATCGATATTATTAACCTCAGGATACCTTTTTCAGCTTGAGAAAAGCCACCAGCAAGGTAATATAAACCTCCAAAATTTTCATATAAAACGTTTCGTTGGAGAATTAAGCAACAATGAGCATTGCATCTGTCGCATCTGTATTTAAAGGTGAGCACGCCGTCGGTTCTAAAGTCACAGTGCGTGGCTGGGTCAGAACCCGTCGTGACTCTAAAGCCGGCATCTCTTTTTTAGCTGTTTACGACGGCTCTTGCTTTAATCCTATCCAAGGTGTCGTGCCCAATAGCTTAGATAATTACGACAACGAAGTGTTAAAGCTGACTGCGGGTTGTTCTGTTGTGATGACAGGCGACGTGGTGGAATCTCCTGGTGCAGGCCAAGCATTTGAGCTGCAAGTGACTGAACTTGAAGTCGCTGGCTGGGTTGATGATCCAGACACTTACCCAATGGCCGCTAAGCGTCACTCAATTGAACATTTACGCGAATTAGCGCACTTACGCCCACGCACTAACATTATTGGTGCCGTTGCTCGCGTACGTAACTGTCTATCTCAAGCGATTCACCGCTTCTACCATGAAGAAGGCTTTATTTGGGTATCGACCCCACTTATCACAGCATCAGATTGCGAAGGCGCCGGTGAGATGTTCCGCGTATCGACCTTAGATATGGAAAACCTGCCGCGTACTGAAGCAGGTAAAGTCGATTACGATAAAGATTTCTTCGGTAAAGAAGCTTTCCTGACCGTATCAGGCCAGTTGAATGCTGAAACCTACGCCTGTGCACTGTCAAAGGTGTATACCTTTGGCCCGACTTTCCGTGCTGAAAACTCAAACACTAGCCGCCACTTAGCGGAATTCTGGATGGTTGAGCCTGAAGTCGCCTTCGCTAACTTAAACGACATCGCAGGCCTTGCCGAAGCTATGTTGAAATACGCGTTCAATGCCGTATTGACTGAGCGTATGGACGATTTAACCTTCTTCGCCCAACACGTTGATAAGACTGTGATCGACCGTCTGCAATCTTTCGTTTCAAGCGATTTTGCTCAAGTGGATTACACGGATGCGGTTGAAATTCTGCAAAACTGTGGCAGAACCTTCGAGTTCCCAGTGTCTTGGGGTATCGATTTATCTTCTGAGCATGAGCGTTACTTAGCCGAAGAACACTTCAAAGCCCCTGTGGTAGTGAAAAACTATCCAAAAGATATCAAGGCCTTCTACATGCGCTTAAACGATGACGGTAAAACCGTTGCCGCAATGGACGTGTTAGCCCCAGGTATTGGTGAGATCATCGGTGGCTCTCAACGTGAAGAGCGTTTAGACGTGCTGGATATGCGTTTAGCCGAAATGGATCTGAACCAAGAAGATTACTGGTGGTACCGTGATATGCGCCGTTATGGCACAGTGCCACATGCAGGTTTTGGTCTAGGGTTTGAGCGTTTAGTATCTTATGTGACGGGCGTGAACAACATTCGTGATGTTATCCCTTTCCCACGTGCACCGCGCACTGCGAACTTCTAATCTCCCTTAACTTGGTACTGCATAGCTAAGACATCTCTATTAAGCCTTAGCAAAACGAAAGGAGCTGAATATTCAGCTCCTTTTTTATTCGTCCGTTTTTAGTCACATCATGCGGCTAAACAACCATTAATCCGCCAGACTCAACGCCTGCGCAATATATTCCGCGACTCGCTTGGCAGCAATATCATCGATTGACACCAACTTAATATGGCGACGAAATTTGCCACTGCCTTCGAGAACCTTGTGTGGATCGCTAAGATTCGCGCCTGAGCTAAACTCCAATGAAACATGCTGTTTATAGGCAAACACACCACAAAAACTGGCTTTAGTGCTAAAGAGTATACCGCCGTACTTAACGGCTTCAGTAATGGCCCGCGACGATGTGGTAGCGGCGGTTTTGACCTCCTGTCGCACCCCCTGCACTATTTCAAACAGACTCGGGCTGGTACATAAAATATCTTCTAACAGTTTTTCAAGTTGCGGTTGATCTTCCATCATGATCTCTTTACCTCTCATACAAGCAAGACTATCTCAGCCAGATTGTAGCGCGCTAATCGGACTGAATAATACCCTATTGAAGCATCCCCAAGAAATTGAATAGTGACGTGCCAATAAAAAGGCCAAGCGTGGAGTACGCTTGGCCTTTTGCTGGAGTTGTCTAACTTAGCAAAGCTAAGTCACACGGATAAACACTGCGCCCTAGATTAAAACCCCTTCACTCCGGCCATATCAGGGAGATGATGAGCAATCCCCTTGTGGCAGTCGATACAGGTCTTTTCGCCGCTTGCCAGTGACGTTGAGTGCATCTGCGCCGCTCTGGGTGATTGGCGAGTAAAGTCCATGTAAGTGAAGTTATGGCAGTTACGACACTCGAGCGAATCATTGGCCTTTAATCTTGCCCACTCATGTTCTGCCAGTTCACGACGCTTATCTTCAAACTTCTCACGGGTATTAATCGTCCCAAAAACCTTACCCCACACTTCCTTAGATGCCTGCATCTTACGGGCAATTTTATCGGTCCAGTTATGCGGTACGTGGCAATCAGGACACGTCGCCCGCACGCCACTGCGGTTAGTGAAATGAATCGTCGTCTGTAGCTCTTGATAGACGTTATTTTCCATCTCATGGCAACCAATACAGAAAGCTTCTTGGTTGGTCACTTCTAGGGCAGTGTTAAACCCGCCCCAGAAAATCACCCCTGCCACAAAACCACCTAAGGTCAAAAAACCTAAACTGTAATGCACACTCGGACGATTGAGTACCTGCCAGATTTTTTTCAGTTTATCTAACATGCTAACTCCTAGTGTTTTTTCTGCTCAGTGTTGGCTTTGATCAGATGTTCCATATCCACAAAGTCGTTTTCGACCAGTAGCTTGGCATCCAACTGCGGCACATGACACTGAGTGCAGAAATAGCGGCGCGGCGATAACTCGGCTAAAAAGTTATTGTCCCTGTCCATAAAATGCGTGACGCTGACCATAGGCGCTTGCGAATCCCCAATGCGACTACGAGCATGGCAAGCCATACACTTGTTCACTTTAAGATCAAGCTGATAGCCGTCGATCTTGTGTGGGATCACAGGTGGTTGCATGGGATAGCTGCGCACTTCCTTCACATCGGTATTACGCACACTTTGCATCGCAGGTGGCGTAGGCTCGACATTGATAGGCGCTTGGCGCAGGGTATCAATTTTATCTTCGGGAATACTGGCGGCAGACACACTGGTCATGATGAATGAGCCAAATACCAATAAACCGATCGCTGAGACTAATTTTAGGGTTTTCATCGTGTTCTCCTTAAACCTTGACGATCTTCACCGCACACTTTTTAAAGTCAGTTTGTTTTGACAAGGGATCTGTCGCATCTAAAGTGACTTTATTAATGAGCTGGCTAGCATCAAACCAAGGCACGAACACTAAACCCACGGGCGGTTTATTGCGGCCACGGGTTTCAACTCGGGTCTTAATTTCACCGCGACGGGACACAACGCGAATTTCATCGCCACGGCGCAGACCGCGTTTTTTCGCATCTTCAGGGTGCATAAAACATACGGCATCGGGGAAGGCACGATATAACTCAGGCACACGTTGGGTCATAGAACCCGAATGCCAGTGTTCCAGCACTCGCCCCGTCGACAACCAGATATCATATTCTTCATCGGGCGCTTCTGCGGCAGGTTCATAGGGCAAAGCGAAAATCACCGCACGACCATCGGGATGACCGTAAAACTCAAAGCCCTTACCCGCCTTAACATAAGGATCTGTGCCTTCACGGAAGCGCCACTTAGTTTCTTTACCATCGACCACAGGCCAACGCAGACCATGAGCCTCATGGTAAACATCAAATGGGGCGAGATCGTGGCCATGGCCGCGGCCAAAGGTCGCATATTCCTCGAATAAGCCTTTTTGGACATAGAAGCCAAAGTGTTTAGCCTCATCGTTCAAATACTTAGGATCGGCATCCGCAAGTGGGAACTTATCAACATTACCGTTCTGATACAGGACTTCGAATAGGGTTTTCCCTTTGAACTCAGGGTTCGCCGCTAATACATCCTTAGGCCAGACTTCGTCTGTGGTGAAACGCTTCGCAAACTCCATCAATTGCCACAGATCCGAATGGGACTCACCCGGTGCCTGCACCATTTGATGCCAAAACTGAGTGCGGCGCTCGGCGTTACCATAGGCGCCCTCTTTTTCCACCCACATAGCGGTGGGCAAAATCAAATCGGCCGCTTGAGTCGTCACCGTCGGATAGGCATCGGACACCACGATAAAGTTGGCAGGATTACGGTAACCCGGTAAACCTTCTTCATTGATGTTTGGGCCCGCCTGCATATTGTTGTTCACTTGCACCCAGTAACAATTTAAGTCGCCATCTTTTAGACGACGGTTTTGCTCGACAGCGTGATAACCGGGTTTAGGTGGAATAATGCCGCTTGGGATCTTCCAAATGTCTTCGGCATGCTTTCTGTGTTCAGGATTGGTCACGACCATATCGGCGGGTAAGCGATGGGAAAACGTCCCCACTTCACGGGCCGTGCCACAGGCTGATGGTTGACCCGTCAAAGAGAATGGACTGTTACCTGGGGTTGAAATTTTACCCATCAAGAGATGAATGTTATAAATCAGGTTGTTACACCACACACCTCGGGTATGTTGGTTAAAACCCATGGTCCAAAATGAGGTCACTTTGATGTCGGGATCGGCATACAGCTTGGCCAGCGCAATCAGTTTATCCTCGGGTACGCCCGACAACTTACTGACTTTTTCGACGCTATAATCCGCCACGAAGGCTTTAAATGTCTCAAAATCAATTGGGGTTGAATCCCCCGCCGTTTTAACATTTTTCGCTTTTTTCTCAAGGGGATGTGTCGGACGTAAACCATAACCAATATCTGTTGTGCCCTGACGGAAGTTAACGTGTTTCTTCACGAAGTCCCAGTTCACTTTATCATTCTGAATGATGTAGTTAGCTATGTAGTTCAAAATGGCTAAATCGGTTTGCGGGGTGAACACGATCGGCAAGTCGGCCAAATCGAAGGATCTGTGTTCAAAAGTCGACAACACGGCCACTTTTACATGGCTGGCACTGAGACGTCTGTCTGTCACTCGACTCCAGAGGATCGGGTGCATCTCCGCCATATTCGAGCCCCAAAGGACAAAGGCATCGGCGGCTTCCATATCGTCATAGCAACCCATAGGTTCGTCGATACCGAAGGTGCGCATAAACCCGACCACAGCTGACGCCATACAGTGACGCGCATTCGGATCGATATTATTCGAGCCAAAACCCGCTTTCATCAGCTTAACGGCAGCATAACCTTCCCACACTGTCCATTGGCCCGAGCCAAACATGCCCACGGCGGTTGGCCCTTTAGCTTTGATGGTTTCTTTCCATTTTTGCGCCATGATGTCGAAGGCACTGTCCCAACTGATGGGCGAAAACTCACCGTGCTTGTCGTATTTGCCATCTGTCATCCGCAGCATAGGCGTTGTTAAGCGATCGCTGCCATACATGATTTTCGATAGGAAATAGCCCTTGATACAGTTGAGCCCACGGTTCACTTCACTGTTGGCATCGCCATGGGTGGCAACCACTTTGCCGTCGCGAGTTGCGACAATCACAGAGCAGCCCGTGCCGCAAAAACGGCATGGGGCTTTATTCCACTCTAATTTGGTTTGTTCTGAGCTGGTAATTAAGTTGCTTGCGCCTGCGGGCAAGGCTAAACCAGCGGCGCCTGCAGCGGCAATCACCGCATTGGCCTTAATAAAGTCACGTCTGTTCATATTCATTCTTCACCCTCTTCGAGCACTTCACTCTGGTGGTAAACCATAGTGGCTGATAACACGCCCGGAATGGCATTGATCGCTTCGATACTGTCCATCAAGGCGCGTTGCGTCTCGCCTTCGATCACGACGACCAATTTCACTTCGTTGTTGACGGAAAGTTCGGCATTTTCAATGGTCATTATCTGTTGTCTAACATCTGCCATTTTCTGCGGTAAGACCTGCACCACTAAACTGGTGATATGGAGTTCTTTGCTCATCCGACATTCCACTCTTATTTTTAACTATTTGATGATGTTACGTTTAACCAGCGCCCGGTGGACCCGTCAAAATTTGGCTGAACCAAATAGCAAAGCCCAGACCACTGACCAGTAGTACGGACAATAACGGTGCGAGAAACACGGTTAAAAAGATAAAGATTTTCAGTTCTAAGGATTTTTCTTCTGCGGTGCTAGCACTCATGCATCCTCCAAGAGGTGTGTTCCTGCCACTTTGAATGCGCTGCAAAAAATCGCCAGCGGCAGGTTTTATGTATATCTATTGCATCTTTGGATCACGAAGCGATCATACCTTTTAGTTGTTAACAAAATGTATACCTCCAAATTGGTAAAGCGGATGATGCTTGATCCAGATCATCAATTTGATGTGAGTATTCGTCAGATCTCAGTTTTTAAACGTTTTTTGCAATTACAAGTTAGGTTTTTGAATTGATTTTATGATTAATAGGCGACTGAAATGGATAAATCACTGCAAGAAAACAACAGAAAACCCGCAAAAAAAAACTGAGTATTCATAAAGGAGTAGGCAATAGAAAGGTGTTAAAACATGCGAGATAACGACTTGATCCCAAAAGAAAGATATTCGGCATAAAAGCATCGCTGCCACCCAGAAAAAGCGCTCATTTCATGGCGCATCACTGGAGGTATATCGCGTGAGCAGAGTAAGCATAGGGAAAATAAAAAACCGAGAAAATAGTTAGTTTTCTCGGTTTATTTAGTCATTTTTTGATCGCGTTATTGTTACATTAATCGGACAAAGGCGCTCAGTTCAACCTTTAAATCAGTCCATTAAACCTGTTGAATATGATTCAAAATGCGCTTTTCAGATATCGGATAAGCCGTGCCTAACACCTGCGCAAAACAGGAAACACGGTACTCTTCAATCATCCAGCGTGCCTCGATTAACGCAGGCGGTGTTGGCATAGAACGCGGTACTTTAGCCAGTTGTGCGATTAAAGCTTCTTGAACCTTGTTGATGCTCTGCATATGCAAACGGTCACGGGTCGGATCAACGGGCAACTTCTCGACACGGATTTCAATCGCTTTTAAGTAACGCGCCACATCGGCTAACCGATTCCAACCACAGGATTCGACAAACCCTTTAAACACTAACTTGTCTAATTGGCTTTGAATATCACTCATAGCAAAGGCAATATCTAAGCTAATTTTGCCCTTAAGACGCTTTTTAATGCTCTGATACAAGGTCAAAATCTGCTCAACCTTCAATGCAATTTGCTCGGCGGTCGGGTTTAGTTCTTGGCGAACCCAGTCCTTTGCCTGCTCAAATTGGGTTTGATTACGCACATCGAGGGCTTTTTCATCCAACAATTGCTGCACAGCGGCGGCAATAATGTCATCAATCAAGATTTGCACTTGACCGAAGGGATTGAAATACATCGCCAATTTCGCCTTATTCGGCAAAGCTTGCTGTAAGTGTTTCACCGGTGATGGAATGTTTAGCAGCAATAACCGTCGCAGACCTTGGCGATGGGCATCTAAGGCCTCAAATTCATCATCAAATAATTTGATCGCAACACTGTCTTTTTTATCGATCAGCGCCGGAAACGCCCGCACTTGGTAATTGCCTTTTTGCTGCTGATATTGCTGCGGCAAATCGCCAAAGGACCACTCAGTTAACGCTTCTTGCTCTATACCTTTATCCGCCACCTGACGAATGGCCTTAGCCACCACGCCTTGTAACTCGGCTTTTAAGATATCGAGCACCCGACCTTCAGCCACTAAGTTGTTTTTATCGTCTTCGATTTTAAAGTTCATCTGCAAATGCGCGGGCAGTTGCGTTAAATCAAAATCTTCCGGCGATATACGCGTGCCACTCATGCGCAATAATTGCTTGCACATGGCCTCAAGCAAACTGGCACTAAAAGGCACCATGGCCTGCACACAAGCGCGGGCATAGTCAGGCGCGGGTACAAAGTTACGTCGTAAACTCTTAGGCAGAGATTTGATCAGTGCGATGCACTTTTCTTCCCTTAGCCCTGCCACTAGCCAATCAAAATCGCTATCGTCGATTTGATTAAGCAGCGCCACCGGAATGTGCACCGACACGCCATCATCCGCCGCCGCAGGTTCAAAGTGATAACTCAGCTGCAGGCGCAAATTGCCCTTGTGCCACGTATCGGGGAAATCCAAGGTCGAAATATGGTCGGCATTGCGCTGCATTAACAGTGCTTTGCTGAAATCGAGTAAATCCGGTTGCTCGCGCTTTGCCTTCTTCCACCAGCCAAAAAACAGCTGGGCGTTGTAAATCCCTTCCGGGATCCGCGGCTCGTAAAAGTCCACCAACACTTGCTCGTCCACCAAAATATCGCGGCGACGGGATTTATGCTCGAGGGATTCAATGTCTTCGAGCAGCTTTTGGTTAGCGACAAAAAATGCTTCTTGGGTCTGTAACTGCCCTTCTGCCAAAGCGCTGCGGATAAAAATCTCACGCGCTTCAACGGGATCGATGGGGCCGTATTGCACTTTACGACGGTGCACAACCGTCAAACCGTAGAGCACTTGATTCTCAAGGGCGATAACGCTGCCAGGTTTTGCCTCAAAATGGGGCTCCACATAGCTTTTCTTGATCAAATGCGCCGCTAAGGGCTCTAGCCATTCGGGTTCGATTTTGGCGCAGCAGCGAGCGAATAAGCGTGAGGTTTCGGTAAGCTCAGCCGCCATGATCCACTTAGGGCCTTTTTTGGCCAGTGGTGAACCTGGGAATACAAAGAATTTACGATTACGCGCACCTAAGTACTCGTTATTGTTATCTTTAAAACCCACATGGCTCAATAAGCCCGATAAGAGCGCGCGGTGCAAGCTGTCATAATTGGCTGGCGTATCGTTTAGGCGCCACTTTAAATCGTGTACGGCTTGCTTAAGCTGGGCGTATAAATCCTGCCACTCGCGAACGCGCAAATAGGCTAAATATTCATCGCGGCACTTTTTACGGAACTGGCTAGCAGATAACTCTTTTTGTTGATCTTTTAAATGCTGCCACAGGTTTATCCAGCTGACGAAATCGGAACTGGGATCGGCAAAACGCCGATGGGCTTCATCACTGGCTTGCTTCTTCTCCATCGGACGTTCGCGGGGATCTTGAATCGATAAGCCCGCGGCAATCACTAACACTTCGTTCAAACAACCTAACTGCTGACTCTCGACCACCATACGCGCCAAACGCGGATCCACAGGAATTTGCGCCAAGTTGCGCCCAAGTGGTGTCAGCACTAGCTTGCCGTGTTTGCTCTCAACCGCTTGTAATTCTTCGAGCAACAGGAAACCATCGCGGATATGGCGTGGATCGGGTGGCTCGATAAAGGGGAAACCGGCGATATCACCCAAACCGATGGCCAGCATCTGCAAAATGACCGAAGCCAAGTTAGTGCGCAAGATTTCAGGATCGGTAAACGCCGGACGATTATTAAAATCCGCCTCATCGTACAAACGGATACAAATACCCGGCCCTACACGGCCACAACGGCCTTGGCGCTGATTGGCACTCGCCTGCGAGATAGGTTCAATCGGTAAACGTTGCACCTTAGTGCGATAGCTATAACGGCTGATACGCGCCGTACCAGGGTCAATAACGTAACGAATGCCCGGCACAGTCAACGAAGTTTCCGCCACGTTCGTCGCTAATACAATCCGCCGACCTCTGTGACTACTGAAAACTTTGGACTGCTCGCCATAGGATAAACGCGCGTACAGCGGCAAAATTTCGGTATCGCGGTAATTACGCCGACTCAATTGCTCGGCCGTATCGCGAATTTCCCGTTCACCGTTCATAAAGATCAGAATATCGCCCAGCCCTTCGGCCACCAGTTCATCGACGGCGGCAAAAATGCCTTCGATTTGATCTAAATCGGCATCGCTATCTTGCACTAAAGGTCGGTAACGGGTTTCGACCGGAAAGGTACGGCCCGACACTTCGATAATAGGTGCATTGTTGAAATGCTTAGAAAAACGCTCAACGTCTATGGTCGCCGACGTGATAATAACTTTGAGATCGGGGCGTCTTTTGAGAATTTGTTTGAGGTAGCCCAGAATAAAATCGATGTTGAGGCTGCGCTCGTGGGCCTCATCTATGATGATGGTATCGTATTGATCAAGATTACGATCGGAGGTTAATTCCGCCAGTAAAATACCGTCGGTCATCAACTTGATATAAGAGTCACTCTTAAGCGCATCGGCAAAACGCACTTTAAAGCCAACCACTTCACCGAGCGGACTTTGTAATTCTTCTGCGACTCGGCTCGCCACACTGCGGGCTGCTAAACGTCGTGGCTGGGTGTGGCCTATCATGCCACGGCAACCTAGGCCTAATTCCAAACAGATTTTAGGTAACTGGGTCGTTTTGCCCGAGCCCGTTTCACCGGCGATGATCACCACTTGATTGCCCGCAATCGCGCGTGCAATATCATCGCGCATCAAGGAAACAGGCAGGTTTTCAGGATAGTGGATTTTAGGGCGAGCGTTACGGCGCTGCTCAACCTTCTCAAACGCCGCCTGCGCTTGCTCGCTCAGCTGAGCTAAGACTTGGGTCTTTTTATCTGAGTCGGCTTCTTTATTGAGCTTAAATAAACGACGACGGATCCGCGACGCGTCGCTCTGATAACAAAGATTAAGAAAGGCGTTCGATAGCGGATGTTTGTCTGAGTTCAAATCCAAATTCCATTGCTAGCATCAAAAACGGCGATCCTAGCAAGGAAAGTGGCGTAATGGTATTGCTAATTTACTCTGCCCTCAGTATATGGCGTGTCAGTTTCGCACTGGCTCGACTTAGATTAAACCGGTGACAGATAACATTGTTGCATATAGATATTCATGGCTTTGAGCACATTGGTGCGATTAATCGTGCCAATCACTTTGCCATGTTCAACCACTGGATACACCTTAGGTTTAGGCCCTAGCATTTGTTCGGCGAGCTGCAAAATACTGTCATCTGGCCCAACAAACAGCACTTCAGTTCGCATGCAATCCTTCACCACTGAGGTCATATCACAGTGATAGCTACTTTTGATCATCACAGCCAAACAATCCTGCTGGGATAAAAAGCCCACCAAATCGCCCGCATCATCAACCACTGCTGCGCCCATTTTATTATTATCTAACAGCTTTTCGACCGCAGTCGCGAGCGACATATTAGCGCGCAGCAACACGGGCTGACGATCCATATGGTCGCGGATTTTAATTAAGTCCATAGTCTTTCCCTCGAATTAACCCTACGTTTGTAGTCTAGTCAAAATATCGGCAAGAATGTGCGATTTATATCGATTGGGCTTATCTAGTGCATAAACCCTATGTCAACAAGAGCTAACAGGACAAAAATAGCGCCAACAAAGGCAGCCAGAAAGAGCAACTTAGAGTTAACTGAAGCGAACACTACAAACTGAAATCAGGCAAGTATCCGATTGAGCTTCAATGGCGGCAGATAATACCATCCGTCTTCGGTGATCATTTTACTTGTCATTCCAACGCATTTAAATTCGCTATTGATACAAGCTATAAGTCGATATAAAAGCGATAGCCTACACCGGGCTCAGTCCGCACATACTGAGGTTCACTCGGGGAGTCGCCTAATTTTTGCCTTAAGTGACTGACCACAATCCGTAGATAATGTGTGTCTTCTGTATGAGCGGGTCCCCAAATTTCTTTGAGCAACTGAGTCTGAGTGACAACGCAGTTAGGTGACGACGCCAATTTAGACAATACTGCGTATTCCTTGGGTGTGAGTTCGACAATTTGATGATCAACTTTAACCAGCCTGCGACTTAAATCAATCTGTAACTTGCCGTCATCTAATATGGGTAATTTTTCAGGTTTGATATGGTCCCTTAAAATCGCCCGCACCCTTGCCAGTAACTCTTCCACACTAAAGGGTTTGGTCACATAATCCTGCGCGCCTGCATCTAATGCTGCGACTTTTTCTTTATCTTGATTACGAACCGACAATACAATCACAGCAACATCGGACCATCCCCGTAACTCCTGTAGCACTTGATGGCCTTCCATATCCGGCAAGCCTAAATCCAAAATAACTAATTCAGGTTGCTGTCGAGCAACAGCTGCGAGCCCTTGCTGACCATTTTCAGCTTCGGTAACGTCATAGCCCTCACTGGTGAGTGCAATCCGCAGCATGCGGCGTATTTGGGTCTCATCATCGATAACCACGATTTTTATTGCCACGTCTCTAGTCCATTCTGTGGTTTATTAAGGATATTTTGGCTAAAAATGATTAGCCAGGAACGGGATAGTCTAACGGCAATTCAACTTCAAAACGAGTGCCTTGCCCCTGTAGGCAATCGGTAACGCGAACACTACCGCCGTGTGCAGCTATCATGCCTTTACAAATAGCCAGCCCCATACCTGTATTCTGTTTTTTCTGATCGCCATCGGCAACCACATAAAACATATCGAAAATTTGATCCCTATGGCTGGCGGGAATCCCTGGCCCTCTGTCTTCAATTGCAATACAGCAACGGTGATTAGAAATGGTCAATTCAATACAAATAGGCTCTTCTGGTGGTGAAAATCGAACAGCATTCTCTAGAATGTTAAATAATCCTTGCTCAATCAGCGCCGCATGCACAAATAGGAGTGGGGGTTCTTTTTCTCTGTGATATTCAACGATTGCATTAGGGAAATAGCGTTTAAGCCTGCCAAGTACGCTGCCAATAATGTCATCTGCCGAAACCCAATCACGCTCTATGCTCAAAGTGCCATGACCCAGGCGTGTCATATCGAGTAGATTTTGGATATAGCTGTCCAAACGACGGCTTTCTTGCAAAATAGTATCAAGTAGCTCGTTACGGTCGGCCTCTAGCAATTGTTTATTCAATAGTTTTAAGCTCTCCGCCGCCCCCATCATGGCTGAGAGTGGTGATTTTAGATCGTGAGACACTGACGATAATAATGCGGAACGTAACTGCTCAATTTCTGTTTTCACCCGTGCTGATTCAAGATCTGACACTAACTGAATACGCCGCCATGTATTAGCGCCTTGCTGTAACATGGCCAGAATAAGCTCTCTATCAAACGGACTGAGTTCGTTGACTGTGGGTTGCCAATCTAAAATCGCCGCGCCAATTGTCGTACCTTCAAGTTCAATGGGGAACACACTCACACCCGATGCGCTCAAGGTATCGCTCAAACGCCCCGCAGCTTGCCCATGGCGCAAGGTCCAATCGATTGCGGCTAAATCAAGGTCGTTAAATGGCGTATTCAGCAGCGGTAAATAGGATCGCTGACCGTCTTTACGCTGCAAAACAATATAACAATCGGCATTCACTGAACCAGCAATCTTGCGCCCTATCGTTTGCCAAAGGGCTTTTTCATCATCGGCGACCGATAATTCTTGGGCAACATCTTTTAAGGTTTCAGCATAACGATTTGACTCACGCAGCAAAATAAACTGATTTCGGATCCGAGATGCCGCCGGTCCACTGATAAGCCCTATACACATCAAAAAGATTAAAGTGGCAATATCATCCTGACTATTTACATTCATAGTAAATTTGGGATCAGTAAGAAAGAAATTAAAGCTGAAAAAAGACCACACCGCGGTTGCCATGGCAGGCCTAGCGCCATAGGTTAAACCAATGCTGACAATCAAGAAAACATATAACAACACCAGATTGCCATTACTGAGCCAAGTATCTAAAAATGCCACCAGCGGAAAAATAACCACCACGCCAATCAGCCCAAGAATATGGCCTCGAAGATCACCAAAACTGGCTTTAGGCGTAATGGGATCTCGTACTTGCATTTGGTTTTCGGGTGCGTGATAGACACTCACCTCAACAGGTAAACCAGACTCAATCAAACGTTGATACAGCCTTTTACGCCACCAAGGATAGGTGCGTTTCACACCCGCGCCGACTAATACTGTGTTAATTCGATGCAGGGCTATGTAAGGTAAAATGGCCTGATAACTGCTCGTGTCGCGTAATACTTCAGTCTGCGCGCCAAGTTCCTTCGCTAAAGCAAAGGCCTCATTTAGCCTTTTCCGCTGATAAAGGCCCAGCGCTTTGCCAGTATCGACCCAAAGCACTAACCAAGGAATTTGCCGCCGCTCGGCAATCTGCCGACCTATGCGGATCAAATACTGATGATCACTGCTGTTACTCACTAAAACCAGCAATCTGTCTTTGAGAACAAAATCCGTTCCCTGTGCTTTGGCATCGAGTTCACAAATCAGTTTTGCATCGACTCGCTCTATGACTTTTTTCATTGCCAATTCGCGCAGTGCAGTCAAATTCGAGACCGAAAAAAAAGCATCTAAAGCCGAGCGAGCATACTCTGGCAGATAAACTTTGCCTTGCTGTAAGCGTTCGATGAGTGTTGATGGCGGTAAATCAACAAATATAATTTCATGGGCTTCATCAAGGAAGCGATCGGGGACGGTTTCCCGTACCCGCACTTGAGTAATTTGCAAAACCAGATCATTCAAACTGACCAAATGTTGGATATTGACTGTGGTATAGACATCAATGCCCGCAGCTAATAATTCTGCGACGTCTTGATAGCGCCGTTTATGGCGACTACCGGGGACATTCGTGTGGGCCAACTCATCGACTAAGATAAGCTTAGGCCGACGAAGCAGCGCTGCATCCAAATCGAATTCCGTTAAACGATTATGATGATAATCAATGGGTTTACGTGCCAATACCTCAAAACCCGCTACCATGGCCTCGGTATCGGCACGCCCATGGGTTTCCACCAGTCCAACCAGCAAATCGACACCTTGCTGGGCCATTTCCCTTGCCGCACTGAGCATTGCATAGGTCTTGCCCACGCCAGGTGCCGCCCCAAGAAAAACCGTCAGTTTACCTTTATCATTTTGCTGTATCTGACTTAAGAGCGCATTGGCTTGCTGTGTTTGACTGATTGGTACCACGATTAGAAACTCCTTGAAAGACTCACTATCCAGCGCGCATCACACAGGGACTGGCACTGACTCTGCGATAAATCCGTATCGACATAACCGACACTCAACACATCCTGCTCAGTCATATTGAGGTTCAGCCCAACTCGCCAATCTAAATAGTGGCTATTGCTAGCGGCCATAGAACCTAAAAACAGTGCCATATCTTGCTGAGAAGCAAAAAAATTGCTCCCAAGATGCAGTACTAAGCTGACATTAGAGAACAGCTGCGGCTCATAACTGGCATAAACATACTGAAAATCGTCCACATTCTCGCCAAAATAATCAGGAGAATAAACCAGCCCTAACTTAGCATCGGCGTAGCTTACCACAGCATAAATTTCGTTATAACTCAGGTCGGTATCGTCCTGCGAGTATTGGTAACGTATCACGCCTAGGTCCGTTGTTAAGCCATTATCCCAATCTTTAGCCCAGCCAGCGGACAAGTCGAGTTCTAAACTTCCATCCCCAAATTCGATGTTACTGCCCCAAAGCGAGCCATACCAACCAGAATCATGGTTTAAGGTATACCCTGCTTGAACTGCAGGTCCTTCATCAGTTTGAGAAATACCGCGAAACGCATAATCACTGATGAGCATCACACTCCCTTGACTCTGCCAAGAGGCATTCCCCCCTTGAGCCTCAGTGCTGGCAAACGCGCCCATAGAGAGTGAAGATAATGCCATCATTACACCCGCACAGAGGCGCGAACAAGGAGCAGACTTAATCGGTAACATAAAAATTTATCCTTAAATTCAGTAGAATATTGTTTTATTGAGCGTGTTTAGCAATCTGGTCGAGAGCGAGGTTGAGCTTGAGCACATTGACGCGCGCTTGCCCAAAAATGCCCCACTGCGGTGGTTCGATAAATTGCGCCACTAAGGTCAACACTTGTGGTTCGGCTAACTGTCGAGCCTGAGCCACGCGCGCAACTTGCAGTTTGGCCGCTGCGGGTGAAATATGAGGATCAAGTCCCGCGCCCGATGTGGCGAGTAAATCCACAGGGATATCAGCGGCCTGAACGGATTCCCTAGCTTGGATTTCTTGGCTTGTTGCCATCACACGTTCACGTAACGCCGGGTTACTCGGCGCAAGGTTACTACCACCTGTCGCCATAGGATCGTAACCGACAGCGCTCGGCCGACTATAAAAATAGGCTGGATTAACAAAGGGCTGAGCGATGAACTCAGAACCCATAGCAACATTATCCCTGTGGATCACACTGCCCTTAGCTTGTTCGGGAAATAAAGCGCCACCGAGCTGAGTCACAGTGCCGGTATAGACAACGCCACACACAAATAACAGGGCGAGACTGGCTCTCAAT
This sequence comes from Shewanella sp. NKUCC06_TVS, assembly GCF_019345515.1. NCBI lineage: Bacteria > Pseudomonadati > Pseudomonadota > Gammaproteobacteria > Alteromonadales > Shewanellaceae > Shewanella > Shewanella sp. NKUCC06_TVS. The sequence continues at coordinate 162,202 of NZ_JAHKQX010000003.1, forward strand.
CCCATAACAACATGTTGGGTTTTAGTGGAATATACGATTGAATTCATTACTGTCTCCTAGAGCATAAGTGCAATGATTGAGTCGAGCGCTTTAATGCCGACAAAGGGTAAAATCACCCCACCTAAGCCATAAATCAGCATGTTATTTCGCAGTAATTTTTCGGCACTTATGGGTCTGAGTTTGATGCCTTTTAATGCCAATGGAATTAAGGCGGGAATGATAAGAGCGTTAAATACGAGCGCTGCGAGTACGGCTGAGGTTGGGCTGTGAAGCTGCATCAGATCCAGCGCACCAATCGCAGGTAAAGCCCCCGCAAATACCGCTGGAATAATGGCAAAATACTTAGCCACATCATTGGAGAGGGAGAATGTAGTCAAGGCGCCGCGGGTAATCAGCAATTGTTTTCCGACTTCAACGATAGCCAGTAATTTAGTGGGATCTGAATCCAAGTCCACCATATTGCCAGCTTCTTTAGCGGCTTGGGTACCTGAGTTCATCGCAAGACCTACATCGGCCTGCGCTAATGCCGGCGCATCGTTAGTACCATCCCCCACCATAGCCACTAATCGACCTTTGGCCTGCTCTGCGCGAATAAGGGCAAGTTTATCCTCAGGTTTAGCTTCAGCGACAAAATCATCGACCCCAGCTTCGGCGGCAATCACGCCAGCCGTTAGCGGATTATCCCCTGTCACCATGATGGTCCGTACACCGAGCGCCCTTAAACGGGCAAACCGCTCCGCAACGCCTGGCTTAATCACGTCACTTAAGGCTATAACCCCTAAAATGTGCGTGCCACTGGCGACGACTAAGGGAGTGCCCCCCTGCAAAGCCACTTTGCGGATAAGCGCGTTAACAGATTCAGGCCAGTGAATTTGATGCTGCTGCGCCCAAAACTGCATCGCATCGCCCGCGCCTTTAATGCCTTGAATACCATCGGTTAAAATGACCCCAGAAACCCGAGTCTCCGGTGTAAATGGGATAAAAGTCGCATCCGTAGGTTTGACGGGTAACACCGCGCCCAAATCTATGGCCAATTTGAGTACAGATTTCCCTTCAGGGGTGGGGTCATCGAGGGAAGACAGCACCGCCGCATCACGCAACATCTCAGCTGCAATGCCTTTCACGGGTAAAAATGCGGTCGCTTGACGATCACCGAAAGTGATAGTGCCAGTTTTATCTAGCAGTAACGTATCGATATCCCCCGCAACTTCCACGGCTTTACCCGATTTAGCGACCACATTGGCGGCTAAGGCGCGGTTCATGCCTGCAATACCAATGGCAGGTAACAAGCCACCAATCGTCGTAGGGATCAAACACACTAACAGCGCAATTAACATAGTGTAATCAAGGCTTGCACCGACGAAACCCGCCATGGGTGGCAAAGTCACCACCACGATGAGGAAAACCGCAGTCAATGATGCAAGTAGCACAGTCAACGCCGTTTCGTTCGGTGTTTTCTGACGCTTCGCCCCTTCGACCAGCCCTATCATACGATCTAAGAAGCTATTCCCAGGATCGTTGGCAACCAGCACAGTAATTTCACCCGTAAGTACCTTAGTGCCGCCAATCACACCGGAATGATCTGTACCCGCTTCACGCAGCACAGCCGCAGATTCACCGGTAATCGCCGATTCGTTGATCGTGGCTATCCCTTCAATGATTTCACCATCGGCAGGAATATAATCACCCTGTAAAACCTTCACCTTATCGCCTTTGACAAGCAAAGTTGCGGATACTGATTCCAACTCACCGTGGCGTATACGCCGAGCCTGCAAGGCCTCTTTCGCCGACTTTAAGCTGGCCGCTTGTCCGCGACCCCTTGCCTCTGCCACGGATTCCGCAAAGTTAGAAAACCACACGGTAAGCAAAAGAATAAGGGTCGTGGCTAACTCAAAACCAACCATCTCGCCATTGAAGAACTTTTGTCCAGTGATCAAAGCGGCGAGTAAAGCGCCGACCATCACTACGAACATCACAGGGTTGCCAGCCATACTCACTAAGGACATTTTCTTTACAGCACCAAAGGCAGCTTGCTTCACGCCGGCGCTATCTAATATTTGAGCAGGTTTATGCATGACTATTTCTCCAGACTCATAGTGGCAAGTTCTAAAGCTTCGCCAATAGGCCCTAATACCGCCGCAGGTAAGAAAGACAAGAAGTTAATGATTAAAATCACAGCAATAAGGGTGAAACAAAAGGTGGGACTCTCGAGCTTCAAGCTCGCGTTACTGTCGGGACTCACTCTTTTACTCGACATCATCCCCGCAATCGCCAGCGGTAAAAACAGCGGCAGGTATCGACCAAGCAGTAAGGCGATAACGCAACTGATATTCCACCAAGGCGTGTTATCACCTAAACCTTCAAAACCCGAACCGTTATTAGCAAAAGCGGAGGTATATTCGTAAAAGACTTGCGAAATCCCATGAAAGCCGGGGTTACTGTTGCCCGTAATACTCGGGATAGCCACAGTGATCGCCGTCAAACCTAAGACGCACAAGGTAGGTAAAACTAATAGACTTCCCAAAAGGGTGATTTCACGAGTTTCGAGCTTACGACCAAATATCTCTGGCGTACGGCCAATCATCAATCCCGATAAGAACACAGCAATCCACACATAAACGATAAAGTTAACAAAACCGCAGCCAATACCGCCCCATATCGCATTGAGTAGCATGCCTGATCGCGTCATCAATCCCCCGATTGGATTGAAGGAATCGTGCATGGCATTGACCGAACCGTTAGAGGTTTGTGTGGTAAAAGAAGCCCATAGCGCCGATAGCTCAGGTCCAAAGCGAACTTCTTTACCCTCCATATTAGGCCCTTGGGCGCTTAATCCCGCAAAGGCGGCGTTGGGTTGCAACTCGCTGTACACAGTTGCCCCAAGAAAACTGACGCTCAATAAACCCATAGCAACCAGAGCCATCAAGGTAAATTTTTTGCGTCTTAGCATTCCGCCAGCCATAAAGACGACGGCCATAGGGATCAGCACTAAGGCAATGGTCTCGATTGCATTACTGACTGGCGTTGGGTTTTCTAGCGGGTTACTGCTGTTGGGGCCATACCAGCCTCCGCCATTAGTACCTAACTGCTTAATGGCCACCATAGATGCAACGGGGCCAATCGGAACGACCTGCTCAGTGATAGGTGATGCAGAATCTAAGGTGTTCACTTTTTGCGCACCATCAAAACTACTCGGTACGCCTTGCCAAGTCAGTAACAGTGCCACAATAGCCGCTAATGGCAGCATAAATCTGAGTACACCGCGCACTAAGTCAACATAATAGTTACCCAGATTTCGAGCCTCACCCTCTTTGGCGCTGTCATTATTCAACCCGCCTAACATTCCCCGCAAAATCGCCACACAAACAGCCAGCGCCATGGCTGGAGTGACAAATTGCAGCGTGACAATGACAAATCCTTGGGATAGATAACTGAGCTGAGCCTGCCCGGAATAGTGCTGTTGATTGGTATTGGTGAGGAATGACACCGCAGTGTGCAAAGCCAGATCCCAAGATAATGGTCCTATACCATCGGGGTTAAGCGGTAACACATGTTGGAATTTAAGGATAAGAAACGCCAAAATGCCAAGTACCAAGTTGCTGATAAGAAACGCCGCACCATAGGATTTCCATGTCATCCCCGAATGGGCATTTACGCCTATAGCCCGATAAATCCACTTTTCAATGGGATTAAATAAACGATCTGAAAAATGGGACTGACCAGAGAAAACCCCTGTCATATAGGATCCCAACAGCCATGCGAGCCCAAGCGCAGTAGTAAAAATAAGGGTAATTTCAAACATAACGACTCCTAAAACTTATTAGGGGCAAACATTGCCACTGCTAAGTAGATGAAAAGTGCTATGGAAAGTATTAGAAATATCCAGTCCATATAATTTGTCCTTAAGAAAGTGAGTAACAGAACAAATATATGAATTAACCGCGTAAAGTCTCTAGAGTTCAAATGACTAATCCCGTAAAGAATACGTAAAAGTCATCATAATCAGTGGTAAACAAGGCCACAATAAACCATGGCATTAGCTATAAAAGTAAAATAAAAATGCCAGCTAGAAATACTAACTGGCATTAACACATGACCTAGCAATGATATTGTAGATTAATTAAGCTCTATTTTTTTCATTTTATTATAGCTATCTGTCTTAATCTCTTTAAGTACACCTTTATTGTCATCAATAAATAATGCTTTTATATCATTCTGATTAGCGACGACTAAACCTTCTTGACTTCCTAAACATAATAGCGCTGTAGACCAAGCATCTGCTCTAGCCGGATCCGTTGCCAATACAGTTACAGATACTGTGTTATGGGTTACGGGTTTACCGGTTCGCGCATCAATAATATGTGAATAGCGCTGCCCTAAATGATCAAAATAATGACGATATGTACCCGATGTCATGATCGCTTGAGGGAAATTAATAAGCAGAACCTTTTGCATTATTCGCTGTTCTGGCAGCGGTTTTTCAATCGCGATTTTCCAAGCAGAACCGTCGAGCTTACTGCCGTGTACGACCATTTCGCCGCCAATCTCTACCAAATAATTATCGATATTGTATCGCTTTAGCACATCTGCAACTTTGCCTACGCTATATCCCTGTCCAATCGAAGATAAATCAAGATGTACCTCTGGCAAATCTTTAGTTAACATTTGATTATCAATACTTAAATGATGTAAGCCTACATAGGTTAATGTCTGTTGAAGTGCACTTTCTGTAGGAATAGTTAATTGATTATGGGTAAATCCCCACAAATCGAATAATGGTTTAATGGTCAAATCATAACAACCCTCCGTTTTTGAAGTGACCTCCTTGGCTATCCCTATGAGCGCTAAAATATCATCCCCGACCGCCATAGCTAAGTGCATACTGTTAAAACGAGAAATCACCGAATCTGAACGATAAGTAGACATATGAAGATCTATTTCTGCCAATTGCCGCTCAATCTCGCGGTTTATCTCTGTACTATTTATCTTGTCTTTACTCCAAAATGTCACATGCCAACTCGTTCCCTGCGCAAGGCCTTCTAACTTGGTATAAACTGGCGATTTCTGACACCCTACTAGCATAATGAGTAATATACATCTCAATAACCATTTCATTTACTGACCCTCCCAGTCAATTCGACAAATTAACCATAAAATACACTTAAAATTAAAATCGCCAGAATGCCCGTGAGAAAATTATGAGTACAGGAAATATTTCTAATCGCCCAAAAAGCATAGCGACACACATCAGCCATTTAGCCGCATCTTTTAACGTGCCAAATCCAGATGCAGTGTCACCATAACCAATTCCCATATTATTAATGCACGCGGCGACTGTTCCAAAGGCGGTGGCAAAATCATGTCCAATGGCGACCAATCCCCATACAAAAACGCAAGTAAAAAATATGTACAGGAAAAATAATCCCCATACTGAGCGAATGACTCTGTCTGAAACGACTTGGCCACTGATCTTTGTCGTTAAAATGGCATTAGGATGAACCAATTGATGAATTTCTCGGATCCCTTGACGGTACAAAAGTAAAAATCTGACAGCTTTAATACCGCCACAAGTAGAACCAAAGCATCCACCAAAAAAGCTCGCGCCTAATAATAAAAGCACAATATGACTGGGCCAATTAGGATAACCCGCAGAGCCTAATCCATTGTCCGTCATAACTGAAACCGTTTGAAAAAATCCATGTACCAATGAATCTTTAATATCAAAAGTTTGAGTACGATTCAGCTCTAAACAAGCGATCCCAACAACGATAGATAATATGAGAATAAAAAATCGAACCTCCGCATTATACCAAATAGGCTTGAAGCTTCGCCGAACTAACACTATGTAGTATAAGGCGAAATTGATTGCTGCAAGTATTGAAAACACACCACCCACAAGCTCAATTGCAGCACTGTTATAATATCCTAAGCTGTCACTATGTGTGGAAAATCCACCCAATGAAACGGTAGATAGACTATGACATATGGCATTAAACCAATTCATTCCTGCAAGTTTATAAGCAACTGCACAGCCTAAGGCAAGTACGCTATAAAGCCCCCATAAATTTCGAGCCGTATCCGCAAGGCGAGGCGTCATCTTTTCCTCTTTCATGGGACCTGGCATCTCAGATTGATATAATTTTGCGCCACCAATACCAAGAAATGGCATAATTGCAACAGCCAAAACAATTATCCCTAACCCACCAAGAAAATTAAGCTGTGCTCGATAAAATAAAATCGATTTGGGTAGTTCATCAATATCTGAAAAAATCGAGGCTCCAGTCGTCGTAATGCCAGACACACCTTCAAACATGGCATCGGTTAAACTCAAGTCCAATCGTCTATCAAGAAGAAAAGGTAATGCACTCATTAAGGAAAATATCAGCCAAAATAAACAAGCGACCATGAAGCCATCACGTTTTTGCAGATTTTTATTTTCCTCACTTGTCATCTTCCAACCGACCACACCAATAAAAAGGGAAAGGAGGAATGTGATTAAAAATGGAGTGATATATCCATCTTTATAAAATAATGCAACAGCGATAGGCATCAACATGGTGAAGCTATATATGACAATCAAAAAGCTACATAGATGAATTATGGTATGAAATCGAGAGCTAGATTTCTGTATTCCACTGACTGCAATCATTCCAACTCACCTTTAGATATTTATCGTTAAAGACTTAATGAATAATTTATTAGGTATCATAAAATACGAGCGCTCACGTCCTGCTCTAAAATCATATGCAATCGATAACAGAGTTAGGTTACAAAATAGGTCTTCCCTAATACTCTATGTTGTTTAAGGTGGACTGCAAGTTGACTTATCGTCGCGACAATGGCTATGACAATAAAAGTGATTAGATTAATAAAAAAAGCCACATCTATCATTGGGAGGGAATAACAAGGAATGTTAAATAAACACGAATAGCTTCAACAAATGCAGCCATATACGCATATTGAAAACAACATTGAAGTGTAATCATAACGACAACGAGTTAGAGTACAATAATAATGCTTTAGATGAGCCCCTCCAAGAGGGTAAATACAAGCAAATAGCGAGTAGGCACTCAGAAATAAAGCTCAGCCTAACAGAGAGTTTAAAAACACTTAGTTTTTCCATCAAAATGTAAGTCGTTATGTCATACAGATTTTCACTTTAACAGACGAAAACAATTCTGACGCGTAAAAAAAACGTAAAAAAATACGGAAATTAACTTTAGATAGACGAAATGAATAACATTATACTTTTGAAATCCCCAATCAATTTAACTGGGGATGGCTAGTATCAATATGCTTAAATGGCTAAGGCTTGCTCAAGATCGGCAATCAAATCTTGAGGATCTTCGACGCCAATGCTCAATCTAATCAGGTTGTCATTCACCCCTGAAGCTAGCCGACTTGCGGCATCCATAGCAGCATGGGTGGTACTTGCTGGGTGACAGGCAAGACTCTCTAAGTCGCCTAAACTGACCGCTTGAGTAAACAAGTTCAAATGATCTAAAAACTGCGCCGCTCGATTAAAACCCCCTTCGAGCTCAATACTCACCATACCGCCAAAGGCGTTGATGGTTTCACTCAGAACTTGATGACCTTGATCCTCTGCTAGCCCTGGGTAATAAACTTTTGCAACGCTCGGATGGGTTGCAAGAAAAGCGGCGACCTTAGCCGCGCCCGCAAGATGAGCATCCATTCTAAGTGCTAAGGTACGTAAGCCTCGCTGTAATAAATAGGCTTCCTGTGGCCCAATCGCAGCGCCGATATGTTTAAGCGCTATAGTGCGAATAGGTTGCATTAATGCCTTAGGTCCAGCGACAACACCTGCGATCAAATCGCCATGGCCACTTAAATACTTAGTGGCACTGTGCATCACGATATCAATGCCATGTTCCAGCGGTTTGAATAAATACGGGGTTAAAAACGTATTATCACAAATGGTTATAGCGCCCACTTTTTCGGCGGCAAGCTTAACCTTACGGTAGTCACTGACTTTTAAGGTCGGATTGGTGATGGGCTCAAATAAAATAATTTTTGTTTCGGCGGTAATCTCTGCCAATAAATGATCATCGTCTTGATAACGGCGCACAGTAATACCCGTGCGGGTTAACGTTTGGATTAAAAATGCCGCAGTGCCACCGTATACGGGGTCGATAAATGCGATTTCATCACCTTGACTGGCTAAGGCATAGAAAATACTGCTGATTGCCGCCATCCCACTCGCAACAACGAGTGCTTCATCAGCCCCTTCCAGTTGTGCTAATTGATATTCAAGCGCCTGCACTGTCGGATTCGCCATGCGACTGTAGATAAAGCCCGGTTGCTCACCTGCAAAACGGGCTCGACCATCCTCGGCACTACCGTAGGCGAAGGTGCTACTTTGATAGATAGGAGTTGTAAGCGCGCCCGTCGAGTTATCAGCGGCATAATGGGTGTGAAGTAATTTAGTTTTAAATTGCATAATAGATCCTAATAACCATTAAATGGCATGAGCGAATGAGGCGTAATGTGCTTGAGCAACGTCGGGATGAGAGCGTAAACGCCCTTTTAATACGTTCTGGCCCACTTGGTGGAAAAGTGGATTTAATGGATCGCTTGCCGGTCCTTGAGCTTGGTTCGCCAGATGCTTTGGCAAAGGTAACAAAGGGACTGTCGCATTCAACTGCGCCGCCATAAAAAAGGCGCACGAGTAGCGCTCGACCCCAGCAGGCGGGCTAGTAACCCTATGGTTGGTTGCCTTTAAATACCCATTAGAAGCCAACTCAAGTAATTCACCTATATTCACCACAAAGGCGTCTTCTAATGGCGGTATGCTTAACCAACCGTTGTCAGTCTGAACCTCTAAACCGGATTGTTTATCTTGCAGCACTAAGGTCAAATAGCCAGGATCTTTGTGTGCCCCTACGCCTTGGCCTGAAGTCTGTCCATCCGCGCTGGGATAGCGAATAAGCTTCATATGCTGATAAGGACCCGCTTCGATCGTGGCATCAAAGGCGCTTTCTGGCTGCTCTAGCGCAACAGCTAAAGCCCTCAATAGTGTGACACTGGTATCGGCTAAATCCTGTTGCAATGCCAATAAAGTCGATTTCATCTGTGGTAATTGTGACGGCCATTGATTAGGCCCCTGTAGCTGCCACCATATAGGCACATCAGACTGCTGAGGGTTAGCCACTTCTTCTTGCATGATATCAAACTGTTCCCGCAAGTCCGGTTTCCCTAAGGTCAATTCACCTTGCAAACGGGTATAACCGCGAAAATGCGGTGTATTAGCCATTTTCACCGCAAGTTTATCTACGACGGGCAGCGCAAAGAAATCTGCTGCTAACTTAAGTACTTGCTGCTGTCTAGCAAGCTCAATGCCGTGGCCGGTGAGATAGAAAAACCCTATTCTTCTGGCTGCATCGGCAAGCTTAGTAATAAAAGCGTTACGACGTTGTCCACCGGCATGCCAATCACTTAAATTCAATATCGGTAATTGTTCCATCAATGACTCCCATTTAATGCATTGTCTGAGCCGGATTCTATGCCTTTATGGGTCGATGGATAATGAATTAATAACTATTTGATATATTAAACGGTAATAATAGATCATTTGGATATATAGACATCTAGGCTTCTATACTGCTAGATTTGAATTTCAAAGGTTAAAACAGCGCTAATTATTAGGCCAACTCAAACCGCACCACTCAGATAAACATCATAAGCCATACTGCTTAATGATATTTATCTAGTTACTTTTCAAGATATTAGTAAAATTAAGATATAAAAATAAAAGCGAGTCCACTTTTGCGGCACTCGCTTTTTAAGGTTTCGAAGTTTTAACGTTTCTAAGTCATGTCAGTTATAAACCTAGATACTTCTACAAATGACATTATTGATCATGCCAAATCAGCACTTGGGCTGGCTCACCATTACTACGGGTGGCGCGGTACATACCTTCGGTATTAAATGGCGTAGCAATATTGCCACGCTGATCGACTGCAATCACACCACCTGAACCGCCAGCAGTGATAAGACGTTGATTAATAACTTCATCTGCTGCCTGAATGATAGATTTTTGCTGATATTTCACCTTGGCACAAATATCCCCCGCGACGAGGTAACGGATAAAGAATTCACCATGACCCGTTGCCGATACGGCACAAACACCGTTTTCAGCATAAGTGCCAGCACCGATGACAGGAGAGTCACCAATACGACCAAAGCGTTTTGCCGTCATACCACCGGTCGATGTACCTGCAGCTAAGTTACCCTTTTTATCTAAGGCGACAGCACCAACGGTACCAAATTTGTAATCGAGGTCCTTCATCTCAACATTAGCAACTTGTTCAGATTTAGCCGCAGCTTGCAGTTTTTGCCGTGCATCGAGTAATTGCTGATAACGCTCGTCAGTATCAAAATGACGGTTTGGCACTAAAGTAAAACCTTGAGTCAGTGCAAATTCTTCCGCTCCTGCGCCCGAGAGCATCACGTGCTCAGATTTATTCATCACGGCCAAGGCTAAGTCAATTGGATTGGCAATATGACGCACTCCAGCAACAGCACCGGCATTCATGGTTTTGCCATCCATAATGGAGGCATCTAATTCATGTCCGCCGTCATAGGTGTAAACCGCGCCTATACCTGCATTAAACAGAGCGCTATTTTCAAGGATATTAATTGCGGTTTGTACTGCCACTAAGCTGTCACCGCCCTCCTCTAAGACTTTTGAGCCTTTATCGACCGCTTCCTTTAACTTATCTTTGTAGGCTTGGCGTTGTTCAGGGGTGAGATTAGCTTTAGAAATCGTCCCCGCACCGCCATGGATCGCAATGGCGAACGGTTTATCATTGGCAAAGGTGTTATGTGACATAAAAAGTAGGCCCGAAATAATTAAACTAAAGGTGGCTAATTTTGTTTTCATTCTTTACATCCCCTTAAAAAGTAGCGTCCTTTGTAACCATTTCATCGTGTAATTTCAATCATCTCCTTGCCTGTTGGTTTTATTCTGGCGACAATGATGCCAAATCACAGGGACTATAAAGTGCAGCCATTTTTGCAAATCACCTCACATTACATTCGTCTTTGCTTGTTTCTGAGTCTGATTTCAGTCACATCAGTCGCGGCAGCAGATGATTTTATCAAATTATCTGTTACAGGCGTGAATGAAGCGCTTCGAAGCAACATAGTTGCTCACTTAGGCGCTTTACCTGAATCTGAGGTGCAGCGCCGTGCCTTTTTGTTTAATGTCGATGACAATATCAGCACCGCCTTAGAATCCATGGGCTACTATCACGGTGAAGTAGAAGAAAAGCTGATTGAGCATGACAAGGGACCGTGGGAATTAAAACTTGAAATCAGCCCCGGCGAGCCAACCATTGTTCAGTGGGTCGATATTAATTTTAGTGGTGAAATGCTTGATGACCGAGCCTTCGATCAATGGCTCGCAAAGGTCAACATTAAACCCGGCGATGTGTTAAATCACGGTGTTTACAGCGACGTAAAATCGCAACTGGTCACCTTAGCCTTGGCACGAGGTTACTTCGATGGCGAATTTACTGAATCACAAATTAAAGTTAACCGCGATATTAATACCGCACAGGTAAGTTTGCATTTTGATTCAGGCAAACGTTACCGATTTGGCCAAGTCAGTTTCGATGGCCATAACTTAGAACCCGATATATTAGAGGATCTTATCCCCTTTAAAGAAGGTGCTTCATACTCAACTCGCCGTGTAAGCGCCTTGAATCGTCAGTTATTAGATACTGGTTATTTCGCCAATATCAAAGTGATCCCGCAAATCGATAACGTCGAAGATAACCATATTCCAATGCGAGTCGAATTAACACCTAAGGCAAGTCACGCAATTGAACTCGGTTTTGGTGGTGATATTGGCAAAACAGATCAAGCCTTTGATCCGAGGGTGCGCGTGACTTGGCGTACACCACAAATCAATAAATACGGGCATTCCCAAGAAACCAGTCTCGAATGGTCGCCCGATAGACCAAAGTTATTAACCACTTATACGATTCCGCTCACGCATCCCTTAGACGATCAATTGAAGATCCGCCTCGGTTTGCTGCGGGACAAATACGGTGTGACTCAGGTATATGATGCCGAGAATCGTGATTTTAGTAACACAGGCCAGCTCGAGTCGACTAAGTACCTTCTGGGACTATTACGTCAGCAAAGACTAGAAAATCAATGGCTAATGAGTTATTCGTTGGAGGCCATACGCGAAGAATATACTCAGTCTGACGTCGATTATATGCCGTCGTTTTATCTGGCAGGAATTAACTTTTCTCGGACTAGCCGGGGTGATAACTCACTGGATCCTAAATCCGGGTTTAGACAAATTTACAGCCTAGACTATGCCGATCCCTATTTAGGATCAGAAACCCGCCTAGCCCGCTTGCAAGCTAAATTTAAATGGATTGATACCTTCTTCGATAACCACAGAATCGTCGCTCGTATTGATTTAGCTGCCAACTTAGCTAACGAGAATGATCTTGCCTCTATCCCACCATCACTACGCTATTTTGCCGGTGGCGATCAGAGTGTCCGCGGTTATGGTTATCAAGAACTCGGCCCCTATTTAGACTATGTTGCTGACGATGGAAAAACCAATCGCGAGGTTATCGGTGGCCGCTATTTAATGGTTGGTAGTTTGGAATATCAATATTATGTGACACCCACTTGGCGGGTCGGCACATTTATCGATGCGGGTAACGCCTTCGATAATAATCAATTTGAACCTGTCGTCTCTGTCGGTGGCGGTATCCATTGGATCTCCCCGATTGGTCCAATCAAATTAGATTTAGGGGTCGGATTGAAAGAAACTGAGACCATTGAAAGATCATGGCGAATTCACCTAACCATGGGGACAGATCTATGAGCCAGCCCCCAGAGCATAATAAGCCAAGCGAACAAGATATCGTTGATAATCCCATCATTGAAGCCAATGAAGCCGAAGCCACTGAAACCATAGTGACCTCTGTCACCCCATCGGTGTCATTCATTCAAAGACTGTGGCGGCAGTTCAAACTCTGGACTCGGATTATTATCTATGTGCCATTGGGGCTTTTAGTGTTAATCGCCCTATTACTCGGCACTGAATTTGGCTCGCGCATTACCGTGGGTTTAGCCGATCAATTTGTACCCGATCTTGAACTGACTTATACCTCTGGTTCCATTAACAAAGACTTAGCCCTATCTCACGCGGCTTGGTCTATGGCCGGAATGAACGTGCAACTTGAGGATCTGCATTTACTGTGGCAACCCGCCTGTTTGCTGCAGAAACGCTTATGCGTGAATAGCTTATCTGCGGCTAAAGTCGATGTCACTATTGATACCCTAGCGCTTTCTGCAGACTCAAACGAAGCGCCAGTCGCGCCACTTGATGAAGAACCCAGCGAGCTCCTATTACCCTTTGATATTGTTTTAGATTCTGCTGAACTCAATGGTGTTAATATCCAAGTGGATGATATGCAATTTACCGCTAATCGTCTTAACGCAGAAGCACAATGGTTTACCGAAGGTTTGTCGGTTAAACAGCTATCCAGCGAAGGATTATTCATACTGATCCCTGCATCAACCGATGTAGCAACGCAAGCCAGCACGGCAGCGGTAACGAATGCAGCAAATCCCAACACTGCTAAGAATACTACACCGACACCATCGGCCAGTCCGTCGCTAACAAAAGAGGCTGAGGCTGAATGGGCTTTAGCACAATTGCCACAAGTATTTATGCCTTTCCCTGTGACAGTCAATGCCCTAACGTTAGACAACACCACACTGCAAATCGGCGATCGTAAAGATGTTTTTGGCCATGCAGAACTACAAGGCAGTTTCCGTGAATACCAATTGACCTTAGACCATCTTGCCATCAGCCACACCGATGGCAGCGTCGATATCACTGGCAGCCTAACACTTGATAAAGATTATCCACTCGATTTAGAGGCAAATCTCACCCTTAACCAACTAGTCGAATTGCCAGATCTCACTCATCAAGTATTAACGTTAAAGCTGAGCCAAAGTTTAGGGCAACTTCAGGTGAATGCCGTCGCCAAGGGCGATGCCGACTTTACGCTAGATGGCCAAATAACACTGCAAGACCCTAACCTGCCCTACAAGGTGAAACTTGAACAAACACGGCTTCAGTGGCCACTGAAGAACCCTGAATACTCGGTAAGCAATGCCACACTCGATAGCCAAGGCGACCTTAATCGGCAAGAGGCGAGTCTTACTGGCCAACTGATCACACCCTTTCACAAAGTGCTCGACATAGACACTGACATCCAACATCAAGATGCTAAGTTAACCATCAATAATCTTGATGTAATGGGCGCGATTGGTAAGGTCAAGCTCACGGGCGAACTCGATTATCAAAAAGCCATTAGCTGGAACGCCAATCTCTGGATCAATGACGTCAAATTACAAGAAATACAGCTGCCACAAACGGATACAGCGCAAAGTACAACGGGTTTACCGGACAGTTTGATTTCAGGAAAATTACGCACTAAAGGCTCATTTGCAGCCCCCCGTTGGCAAGTATCCCTGAGCGATACTGAGCTCACTGGCACTTTGCAAGGTTATCCCTTCGATATTACAGGGGATATCAGTGTGAATGATTCCCTGTATGTCAGTGCTAAGGGGCTGAACGCCAAAGTACTAGGTTCAACTCTGGCACTTAAAGGCGAAGCCAATGCCAACTGGGATCTCCAAGGTGAATTACAAGTGCCCGACTTTGGCCTGTGGTTACCTAAGGCCAGCGGCCAACTACAGGCGCAGATCAATGTCACTGGTGATGAGAAACACCCCCAGGTCGAGCTTACAGCGCAGCTGGCAGAACTTTACTATCAAAACATTAAACTGCAGGAATCTAATTTAAAGGCCTATTACAAGCCGCTAGATCAACATGAATTTGCTATCTCGCTAAAATCAAAAACCTTACAGATTGCAGAACAAAATTTAGATACAGTGACACTCGGGGCGAAAGGTACCATTAACGCTCAAAAACTCACCCTCAATGCCACGGGCGATCTTGGGCTCGATGCAACGATGAGCAGCCAATACGATGTGAAGAAGTCACGACTACAGCTCGATGTTGATCGTTTAAATCTCAACACGCCCGTAGGCCTATGGCAGCTCGATAACACCATTAATCTGGCTTGGGACCAAATCAAGAATCAAGGCAGCATTACGCCCTTTTGCCTCATGAATCCCAATAGCCGTATCTGCCTAAACAGTAATACACCAATAGGTAAAAAAGGCAGTGCACAGGTGAGCTACTCAGGTAATCCAGGGCAATTACTTGTCCCAATATTACCAACGAATATGCGTTGGAACGGCCCTGCATCGCTATTAGCCAATGTTGCATGGGCTGCTGGCCGTAAGCCTACTGCCGATGTGAACTTTGATTTTGCCCCCGGCAGCATTATGCTCAAACGGGATAAAAATCGTGAAGTCACCATTAATTACCAAAACCTGTCATTAAAAGCGACCTTAGATGCAAAACGGCTGGCGACGGTTTTAGATTTTGAATCAGAAGGCGTGGCCAGTTGGCAGAGTGAGATTAACGTCAATGTCACACCCGATCGCACCCTGTCAGGTTATGCCAATATCAAGCAAATCAACTTGCAGCCACTTGGAGAGTTTTTTCCTCAATTAAATACAGTGCAAGGTTTGCTGACGAGTCAACTTAACTTTGCGGGTAGTCTAGATGCGCCCGAAGTATCGGGGAGCATGGCCTTAACTGAGGGCGCCTTAGCCCTAACAGCAAACCCAACATTAATCGACAAAATTGACATGTCGATGTCATTTGCGGGTCAACAAGCGCAGCTTAAGGGACGCTGGATGATGGGCAATGGTTTAGGCAGAGTGAATGGTCAACTGCAATGGCCCCAAGGTCAATTTAGTGGCGAGTTAGCCCTCGAAGGCGATAAGCTCGCCGTGATCCAACCACCACTGGCTATTCTCGATGTCTCCCCCGAGATCAACTTAACCTTCAACAGTAAGCAACTAGCAGTAAAAGGAAAAATAGCGGTGCCTTCTGGCAACATTAAAATTGTGCCATTAGCGGAAGGCGGTGTCGCAGCCTCCGAAGACGTGGTATTTGACGATTCCATTGCCGCCACTCAGCCTAAAACTAGCCCCTACGCCATCGTTGCAGATCTGAATATCAGTGTGGGGAACGAACTCAGAATTGATGGTATGGGTCTCAAAGGTAAACTCCAAGGGACCTTAAAGCTACAGCAGCAAGCTTTCCGTCCTCCTTTGCTCTTCGGTAATATCAAAGTCAATCAAGGTAGCTACAAGTTTATGGGCCAAACCCTAAAAATCCGTACTGGTGAAGTGCAATTTGTGGGGCCAACGTCATTACCAAACCTGAATATTGAAGCGATACGGGAAATTAAGACTGAAGACTTAGTGGCAGGTGTACGCGTCACAGGCACGCCATCACGCCCAGTGGTGACCTTATTCTCCAATCCCGCCAAAGAGCAGGCCGAAATCTTGTCTTACATTATCAAAGGCAGTGGCTTTAACAGCGCCAACAATGAGCAAAATAACTCGCTGATGATGGGCGCGGCACTCGGTTTAGGCTCACAGGTGGGCGGTGGCGCAATTAACAACCTAGGGAATACTGCGACAGGACTCATTGAAGAATTTGGTTTCTCTAACGTGCAACTCGACACTAATGATGAAGGGCGTGTGGCGATCAGTGGCTTTATCGGCGATAACTTAATGGTGAAATACGGAGTAGGTGTATTTAACCCTGGTTACGAAATGACAGTCAGGTATTACTTGCTCTCACAACTCTATCTAGAAACCGTGTCAGGCACTTTAGGCCAATCACTTGATATCTATTACAACTTCAATATCAAATAACCATATGAATACCAAAATATTGATACTACAAAATTAGCATCCAATTACTCTAGCCAAACAACCTCAAAATACGAGTTACAGTATGTTGAGGTTGTTTGGGTAAAGCCTAAGTGTCTACCTATAAATACAAACAACTAAAAATCAGCCACAAAAAAAGCGCCCTTAGGCGCTTTTTGCTTCAGTTACGACAATTAAGCGTAAACGAAGTCAACATGTTCAATGATTGGCTTGAACACGTGGCGTTGCATAGCTTGTGCACGAACACCCACTTCTTTACCATCAACAACGATAGTCAGAGTAGAAGTGTAGAAGTCAGCATTAGCTTGAATGTTAATGATATCTTTGTGATCAAAAACAATAGAAACTGGCTCTTTGCCTTGGCCATAAATAACAGCAGGTACTTTACCAGCATGGCGTAGGCGGCGGCTCGAACCTTTCCCTATTTCAGTGCGGGTTTGTGCTTGGATAGTGTAAGACATGTGTTTCTCACTTAAATTTAGAGTAAAAAGTTGCCGGCATTTTCGACCAATGACGGCTCATATAAAGCGCGCGAATACTAACATAGATACCCAAAGCGCACAAGAATACCGCAAGCCCTCTATTTATCGGCGTCAGCGTTAGCAAAACAGACCGCTATTTATAAAATTGAGGAACTTGTATCTTGGCTGTTACGGCAGAGAAAAGGCTTTGATCTCAAACAAAAAACACGAGATCTAGATCACACTGGGAAATTGAGAAGCCTGTTAAGCTCGGGCAAATTTCGATAACTGCTGTGTCAAAAAATGCGTCATGCGCTATACCAGTTACAACAAGAAAATAGACTTTCATGCCAACTGGCCCGTGAACTCGTCTCTCTTATCGAAACCGTTCCTTATCAGCAAAATACCCTCGAATTAAAATTCTTAGAATTGCTTGCCTGCACCCAACAAAAAAACCGCAGCTTGATCTTACTTATGCAAATTATTGAGTCTGTCGATATTGAGTCGCAGAGGCAAAGACAATATCAATTTTCACAACGTCTCAGCCTATTGATCTGTGATTGGCAACAACATAGAGAAATGAACAAACTCAATCAACAATTTATCCCGCTGCTCAGACATTACTTGATCGAATCGCAAGCCTTGGAACAAGATTTTTATCAGCAGATCCAACAACAGATCATTGCTACCAGTGCCTTACCGGACCACAATCGACGTGCACAAAGCCAGAATTAGGATAATAACCCACACCACCGAGTTTCAGGGATAAAGCCGCCTCTCTGAGGGTTTTTAGTTTAACGCTAGGGATCGCTATGTCCATCGCCATGCCGCGCATGTGATAACTCTTCTTAGCAACTCCGCCACTGTGGCTCACGAGCATGGCATTGGTTTTTGGTGAACGGTAACCAGAAATTACATGGATTTCATCGTTGGTATTCAAGGTTGTTTTGAGCGAGTGGAGTAAATCAAATAAGCGCTTATCCATAGGCGCTGCCACATTCTGACGATGATCCCGCAGCAAATGATTAAAATTGTCTAACACCTTGCTCTGATAATGACCATCTACCCAGTAACTACCATCATCGCGCTCGCCAGTATGACGATTAAACAAACTTAACTCGCGGATCCCTTTGGTTGAACGGCTGGCAACTGCTTTTGAGGGAATAAAGGAACATAATGCCACACCACTAAGGCCTAACAATAACTGCCTACGGGCAGGACATATTAAAGTCACATGATCACCTTTTGTATGCTTTTCGGTCACTAGTAAGGCAAATTATACTGAATAAGCCCTAAGATCAAGTTTTGCCAACCCCATTCTGAGTAGGATTTCAAAATGCCAAGCGAGTTCAGATGGTTATCTTGCTCAGCTTTACAGCACAAAAACGTTAATGTTGTTCCAAAACCGTGGCAGGCACAGCATTCGTCAGCTCAGGTTCCAAATGATAAATATCGCGACGGTATTGCTCCTGCCCACTATCGTCTAACCATGCAGTCCAGTAAACCAGATGCACGGGCAACTTTTCGGAAAGTGAAAACCACTGGGGTTCAGTAATACCAGGGGCTAACTTGTCCCATAAACGTTTGTCTTTTACTAAATGCTCTTTAAACCACTGGGCTAATTCAGTGGCTTTTTCAATACGAATACACCCAGATGATAGTGCCCTATCGTCCTTTTTAAAGAGACTTGGCTCAGAAGTTCCATGTAAATAGACACTGAAACTGTTATCAAAGTGAAACTTATATTTACCTAATGCATTCTTCGCCCCAGGGCGTTGTACAAGCTGATAGGGAAACGAAGCGCTGGCTAATGCCTGCCATTCCTCTGGCATGCGTTGCACCCGTTGACCGTTATAATCGTACACATCAAATTGACGTTCATTAAGATAATGACCATTTCGCTGAATTTGCGGCAGAATGTCCCGCCGTAAAATGCTGCTAGGCACTCGCCAACTAGGGTTAAGCACCACGCTAGAAATCTGACTGTCCAAAATCGGTGTTTGCCGAGAAGATTTACCCACAATAACCTTGGAACTTAACACTGGCGTACCATTATCGACCAACGTCATCTCAAAAGCGGGCACATTAATCAGCAAATAACTCGGCTCTAATTTACGTTCAAACACTCTTTGTCGAATAGTGTTTTTAGCTAATAGTACCGCCCTCGCCCTTGGCGATTGGTTCACCCAAAATAAGGTCTGCTTACCTATCACCCCGTCCTGTTTTAGCCCATGCTTTTGCTGAAAGCGCTTAATGTCAATCATAAGTTCTTCGGTATAAACTTGATTCACTCTAGGCTCAGTGGCTAAGTCTCCCAATATCCACATACGCTTTGCTATGGTATCAACGATTTGATGACTCATTCCTAAGGTTAACTTTTCATCTAGCACTAAAGTTTCCCATGGTTCAATTGTGTCCAATTGCACTAAATGGGCGATTTGCTTAAGCACCCTTTGATATTGGGGATCCACTGGAATAACGGATGAAACCGTCCCTGGGGCTCCAGCGTTGTTACATTCAGCGGATGTCATCACATAATGCCAGTAACCGGTAACATCAGCTTGGATTCGTACTAAATCAGCAGTAGATAAGGTATTAGGAGAAAGTGTTAAGTCACGATAATGCTGGCCAAATACTGGATTAACGCCTGCGAGATCCAATAGCAACACCTGTGGCACTAAGGCCGCAATCGGCAGCACAGCAGTAAGATCTTCAGCTTTACCCTCAAGATTTGGCTGTGCAGCAATACTCGAATTTGATGTCAGGGATTGAGCGCCATCAGCTGCACCTACCTTTGGCACTAAAATTATTGGAATACAGAAAAAAAGGCTGAGTAATAGTTGCGCTAGATTACGCCTCGTCGGCATAGGGTTAATCTGCAATGCTTTCAAGTTCGCGATGTTGAACTCCTGCTCTATCAATTTGAGTTCTCTCACGTTTAGCGCTACACGCATGGATGGGGGCAAATAGCGAATGATCTTTTTCAATATCATAAATACTCCCTTAGCTATTTTTAAGGTCACCTGAGAGCCAGCGGTTATATCAGTTAACAACACTGTTATATGACTATTCCATGGAGATCAATTAATTACTAGAGGTTAACTCCAGATAATGAAAAGAAAAATGCCACTGAGGTCGTCAGTGGCATTGATATCAAACAAACTCGCATAAATATGCTGAGCAAGTGCTCGTTAGCAAAAAGACACGAGATCTTCTTCGACAAATTGCTCTGGTAATTTCTGTAGGCTACGTAACATCAAAGGATTTGCCAACACCATCGCCATTTCTTGACGATTGAGTAAAGCTAATGCGCTCTGTTGACAACGAGCTTCATGCACCTTCACATGCACTATGGCTTCCATCGCTTCAATTGGTGTACCCGCAGCACGCAAAGGCTGTTTATCCACCATGGCTAAATGCAATTCCATCAACGCAGGGTCTTTAAGTACCTGTGCTAACGTCCAAGGCTCAGCAATGTGTCTTTGGTAAGCGGCGCGCGCTTCTTGCGCTTGCAGACAAATTTGCGCAGGGTTACGTTCTTCTGGTGTTGCAAGAATACCGGCACGCTTGAACACTTCGCCAATTTTAACTGAACCTGTCCATGCCGAAATAGGCACAGCAATCCACAGACCGATCAACGCCGGACTCATCCAAGCTAACAAAGTCAAAGAATCCAAAATAGCCGCATAACCTAACATCACACCTGCCAGCATATGCCAGCGGTGACGATAGATTAACGTCATCCAAGGCATACTGCCGTCATCACGACGTTGCGGCGACCAACCACTGTCACGCCCCATCAGAATTGACATCACAGCACCACAATGGATAAACATCATGATAGGTGCAATTAGCGCTGAAAGTATGACCTCAAAGATCACACTGAATATCGCTTTAATTCGACCACCAACACTGCGAGCAAACTCACCGTCTTTAAGCAGCAACAAGACCCCAAAAACTTTAGGGCCAAACAAAACCCCCATAGTAATGTAGAACAATCTTAATGCCCTATCCGAGTCCATGATGGGCCAAGTCGGGAACAATGAAAATTGATCGGTGAAATATTCAGGTCGAATAAAGTGTGCCTGCAGGGCTAACATCAAACCAGTCAAAATCAACATCAACCAGAAAGGAGATGACAAATAAGCCATGATACCCGTCAGTAAATGTAAACGGCTTACCCAGTGCAAACCTTTAGTCGGCAAAATACGCGAATGCTGCAAGTTACCTTGGCACCAGCGACGATCACGCACGGCTAAGTCGATAATCGACGGTGGACATTCTTCGTATGAACCCGGTAAGTCATAGGCAATGACCACACTCCAACCCGCACGGCGGATCAGCGCAGCTTCAACAAAGTCATGGCTCATGATATGACCACCAAAAGGTGGCTTACCCTTAAGGTTGGGTAATCCGGCCGCGGTCATAAAGGCTTCGGTGCGGATTATGGCGTTGTGGCCCCAGAAGTTACCTTCTTTTTGTACCCACCAACCTAACCCGGTACCAATAACCGGGCCATAAATACGCGCCGCAAATTGCTGTAAACGGGCCATTAAAGTGGTGCCATTGATCAACGACGGAATCGTTTGGATCAAACCCGCATCAGGATCGGCCTGCATGCGCTGAGCTAAGCCAGTGATGGTTGAAGACTCCATCAAACTGTCGGCATCAAGCACTAACAAGTGATCATAACGCGACCCCCAACGACGGCAAAAATCGGCTACGTTACCCGCTTTACGGGCGACGTTTTTACGACGGCGACGGTAATACACCCGCGAATGCTTATGGGTTTCTTGGCGTAACACCAGAAACGCCTGCTCTTCGAGCAAAGCAATATCGGGATCGGTAGTATCACTTAAGATAAACCAATCAAAAGCATGACCATGACCCGTTTGCGACAAGGTTTCAGCCATTACTGAAACCGCCGAGAATACCCTATCAGGAGATTCGTTATAGGTCGGCATCAAAATCGCGGTTCGCGTATGCAGTTCAGTCACTTGCAAATCTTTTGCCCGTGGTTTTCGCAGTAAAATTAAAAAACCTGCAATACCGCTACAAAACGCCAAAGCAATCCAGCAGAAGTTAACCGCAAACAGCACTAGCACTAAATATTCCAGAGGAGTAATTCCGCCAATGCTAAATACCGCCCCCATTTCATAGATAGCAAACAAAGATAATAATAAAGCCCCACCCACCACAAACACACGACGGTAGGTACGCGAGCGTACCCCATCAGCCACAGTGCTACGGCGAGGGAATCCCTCTGGCATCTTACTTAAATTTTGGGGTTCCATAGCGCCAGGCCGTTCATTTGGCATAGCACTACCACCCACGAGGACTTCCGTCTCGAGTACCGAGTTATCGGATACAGTCATATCATGTTGCTCCGTCATGAACCTTACAGCGTCCAGCGATAGAGCCAGGTTTCAACCTGACGAGGAGTTGGGAACTTAAGTTCAGCGCGCAGTTCGATAAGATCTTTATCTTCTGGCTCTAATTCAAAAGCTAAGCGATAGCCATTTTTAGCGGCATTACGGGCAATCACCACGTTCGTGACCACACCACCAGAAGCTTCAACTTTAGCGACTGGCATTTCATCTGTCATCGGACCTTCAACTTGATAGTCGACCACAAATAAACGTCTTGGAGTCGCCTTAGCAATATCGGCACGACCACTGGCAGAGCGAGAAATATGTACGGCACCGACTTTCGCAGCAGGTTCTTCACCCCAACTCATGCGATAGGCAAAATGAAATTCACCGCCAGCAGGAATAGGCTGACGTGGTTTCCAATAACTAACAATGTTGTCATGAATTTCAGACTCTGTCGGAATTTCAGTCAACACCACTGAACCTTGCCCCCAATTACCCACAGGCTCAATCCATAGGCTTGGGCGACGTTCGTAATGGGCTTCTAAATCTTGATATGACGCATAGTCACGCTCACGTTGGATCAGACCAAATCCCTGAGGCGAGTTGTCAGAAAACGCACTGACTTGTAACTGACGTGGATTAGCCAATGGGCGCCATAAATGCTCACCACGACCATTTAACATCAATAAACCATCAGAATCATGTACTTCAGGTCTAAAATCATCGGTGTCGTGACGACCATTGAGTGAATGTAAGAACATGCTAGTGCTGGGTGCTAAACCGACTTTGCTCAGCTCAACTCGAGGAAACAGTGTCGCTTCTACATCAATCAAGGTGTTATCACCGGGACGGACAGAGAAAGTATAGGCACCTGCTACGCTTGGGCTATCTAACAAGGCATGCACAACAATCAAGTTGCTGTCATTGTGTGGACGCTCAACCCAGAAGGCGCGAAATATCGGGAATTCTTCCCCTTCAGCGTCAGCCGTTTTTAACGCCAAACCGCGGGAAGATAAGCCATAGGCGTTACCTTTACCTAAAGCACGAAAATAACTCGCACCTTGGAATACCATAAGCTCGTCAAATACACCGTTAGTATTCAATTGGTTATGAATACGGAATCCTGAGTAGCCAATGTCATCATTTGGTAGCGCTTGAGTAATCACTTCACCTGCGGTGAAATATTTAGGCTCATAGGCTAAGTGCGTTGCATTCTGACCTTCTACAATCGCAATCTCGATCAGATCTTGAAAATAGAAACCACGGTGGAACATTTGCATTTGAAATGGCACACCCTGATCACGCCAAATAGACGCAGTCGGGTTAAAACGAATATCTCTGTACTCATCGTATGACAGTTTAGCAAGGCCAGCTGGCAAAGGATCTTTGAGGGTCACATAAGGTTTCGCTGCCAAACGTTTTGCAATCTTCACGACAGTTTCGCTATCAAAAGCGCCTGTCTTAGTGAATCTGATTTGATTTTTTGTACTGGGCTGAGAAATCACTTTCGGTGGAGTAACCACAGGAACTGCCTCGGCGGGTTTTGTCTCTTCAGCGTACGCGACACCAGACAGGGCGACTACAGCGCCTAGCGTCAGTGAACATATGAGTGACGAATAAGGTTTGGACGATGGGCAACGCAACAAGCTAACCATAGATAGGTAACCTAAAAAATAAACTAAGAAATCAATGTTTTTTATGTATACAGTGAATTTTTTTCACTCTGATTTAGGGATGAAAAAAAACAGTTGCTTACATATCGCGAAAGATATCAGAAGGAGAAAAAAACTCATAAATAAAGATGCAGTTAACCCCTTCTACACAATACTATTTGAGAATAAGCTTATACCAAAAATGAATATTAAAATAACATTATCATGCTTATTTCTGTTTTCAAAGTTACAAAAACAAATTAAGTGATCCAAATGCTACATTATTGAAAGTAAAATGAGCCTTTTTACACCTCAACTAAGTGTTGATGATCATAGATGAAATATCACAATAAGCGAATCAATCCGTTGGTAAGCCTAAGGATTAACACTAAGACAGCAGGAAAATTCAAAATTTTACCCGCTTAAATGTATCAAAACAACTGAGCTGATGTCACTGAAACTGCGGATCTATTTTAACATTTCATTGCCTGAACTATTTTGGCAGAAAAAGTGTCACAGATAATCCACCTTGATCCCTAGGCGCAATCACTAAACGACCTTGGTGCAATTCTATGATGTGATAACAGATAGACAAACCTAATCCCGCTCCTATGCCTTCATTTTCATTCACACGATAAAAACGTTCTGTCGCATTGGCAATCTGCGGCTCTGTCATGCCTTGGCCTCGATCCGCGACACAAATACAGATTTCATCATCCAAAGCATGGGCCGACACTGAAATCTCCGATTCCTGTGGACTGTATTTACAGGCATTTTCGATAATATTCTTCAATACAAGTAGCAAATAAAAACGATCACAGGTCACAGTTAGATTGGATGCGATATCAATATTCCATTCATAATCTGTGATTTGTGGCATTAATTGATTAAGCGCATCTTCGACCATAGGCAAAATGGCGTGGGATGACACATTAAGCTCATTAATCGAGTCCACCCTTGCTAATACGAGTAATTGTTCAACGGTATGACTCATGTGCACTACGCCAGCATCTATCGCAGCTAAATGGAATTTCTGCTGCGGATCATCATCAATCAGACTCTCTAAGCCATGTTGATGTAATTTAATCACAGATAATGGCGTTTTAAGCTCATGGGCCGCATCGGCGCTAAAACGACGCTCACGGGCGATAAATCGCGCGATACTATTGATATATAAGTTCAATGCGCGCCGAACAGGGACTAATTCTTTAGGCAATGACATAGTCAACGGGGTCAAATCGTTGGGCGCACGTCCAATTAATTCTCTTTCAAAGGTTTTTAATGGCCGAAACAAGAGATAAAACAAGAAGCTAACAATAATTAATGTTAAAGGCACTACCATTAAAGGTACGATCACGGCGTTATGCATGATTTGCGATACGAGCTCTTGGCGTACTTCATCCTGTTGAGCAGTGACAATCCAAACATGATTTTTAACCGAAAAAAAACTGAACACATGCCAGAGTTCTCCTTCGAACACTTTCTTATGATAACCCTGTACGAATCGACTGATAGGTTGATGACCAATATTATCCGATAAAACTAAGGCTTCACCCGCCTCACTCCAGATTTGAAACGCCAATTTATGCTCATAGGCCAGTTTCAGCGCATCGGCCTTTTCGGCAAAGGAACTGATCTGGCTATCGGGAACGTGGAGCACTTGGGGTATGACGAGATCCTGAGCTGTTGCATCGGGCTCAGTATGATAGAACAACTCCAACATTTTAGCGGTTTGGAGCATTTGCGCATCGAAGAGTTCTTCGATTTGATGCTTAGAATCCCGAGTACTCAACCAGCTAGACACAGCGACGGATACTGAAATACCTGACAAAATTAATAATGTCAGTACCAAACGCAGTGAATACACATCTAGCCCCTTTAATCGAATCACTTCTTTTTCCTAACGACTATGCTTCAAGTCATCACTGCGTTATCAGTACCCAAAAACGTGGAGCTTGTCACTTAACTCTTCAAATTAATTTATTTCAATCAAGGTATAGCCTATTCCACGCACGGTTTTGATTAATTCATTGGCAAGTTTTTTGCGCAGATGGTGGATATGCACTTCTATTGAATTACTGCCGACTTCATCCCAGCCATAGGTTAACTGTTCTAACTGGCTGCGGGTCAATACACGCCCTGCCGACTGAGCGAGTTCGAGCAGTAATTGAAATTCACGCCGTGAAAGCAGCACATTTTGATCACGAAAGGTCACTTCACGGGTATTTAAATCGATACACAAAGCACCAATAATCAAACTGTTGTGATCGAGCCCATACTGACGTCTGACGATAGCACGAATGCGCGCGGCTAATTCACGCACATCAAAAGGTTTACCGAGATAATCATCGGCGCCCATGTCTAAACATTCGAGCTTAGTGTCAAAATCCGTATTAGCGGTCAGAACTATTGTGGGAATTGACACTCCCTGCTGGCGCCAAGCTTTAAGTAACTCTTTACCATTACCGTCAGGCAATCCCAGATCGAGCACTATGGCACTGAAGCTTTCATTTTTAACCCCCAACAAGGCTTGCTGATAACTATTAAGGTGATCAACTTGCATACCCAGCTTCGCCAAACTCAAGCAAATTCCTTGGGCTAATAACTCATTGTCTTCAACCAACATAATACGCATTCAATGTCCTTAACTGAGCCCTAACGGAAAATACTGAACTTAACATCTTGTTGCTGTAAAAAATCTTCCGCGTCTCGCCCCTGCAGCATAGCCATAGTGGCGAGCATACCTGCAGTCACGCAGTTTGGCCCTAACACAGTCACAGAGCGCGGCGCATGGATAACGGGATAGCCAGTGCGTGGGTCGACAATATGGCCGTAACGCTTGCCATCGACTTCAAAAAATCGCCGCGTATCGCCACTGGTCGCTAATGCACCCTGACTAATCGCCAGTACACTCGCAGCGTGGTCAAGGTGTCGTGGATCTTCAATTCCCACTTGCCATGGCGTCACTTTAGACACGGGACAAGCGATATCACCGCCAAAATTCACTAACACTGGAATGTCTGGATAACATTCGGCTAACTCATAGGCGACTCTGTCGACCGCATATTCTTTTGCGATACCACCAAAATCCAATTTCATACCTGTTGGCATCTCAATATGGCGCGAATCAAACTCGATGCGCTCAAACCCCACTAAGTCTTTCGCGGCAAGTATGCGGCCATGTTCGGGCAATTGGGCTTTGGGATCAAAGCGCCACAGTTCCATTAACGGCCCAGCAGAAATATCAAAGAGTCCATCACTGAGCTGAAAACATTGTTTAGCAAAAGCCAATAACTGCCAGGTTTCTTCATCGATAAGCTGCTTATGACCATTGGCATGGTTTAATTGGTACAGACAATTCTGCGCGATAAAGCGACTGTATTTATGTTCGATACGCAGCGCCTCAGTGACAGCCATATCCAACATATCGTCTGCAATATCAAATTGATCGCACCCAATGAGTATTTCACAGGGACTTGCCATGGCCCTAAATTCGCCCACATAACCCCAATCACGGCGCTGCAACGAATAAGGTGCGGTCTTTAGGGATGATGTCGACATCATAAATCACCTCTTCACATGGCATCCCACTGGGATTGCGATTGAATAAGTTCAGGGGTAAATTGAGTATGGGTAGCTAAGCTACCCATACAGTTTAACGCCTTGCTATCTGAGCCAGTAGCATTATTTCGTATTAAAAAGAATAACTAAACTGTGCTGTAATTGCCTTCTGAGTCGGAAATAGATCGAAGTTTTGCAGCTCTCCAGGAATTGTAGCGCCGTTATTTTTCGGGTCCTGTTGGTAATACTCTAAGCGATACGACATTTCATGACCGCCCGATAATCTATGGCCAAATTTAACCCCAATCGTATAAGCTGACATATCACCGATACGATAATCGGCACTGGCAAACTCTGGCAGTGCCGTATCCGCCATCAAGAAAGGTTGATAGAAGTTAGCCGCAGTTTGTTGGTAATAGCGCAGATGTAATTGTCCATAGAAATTGCCCGTAAAGTAATACCGATAATGGGTTTCTAAGGTATGCGATGTGAGGTCCCAGTCATCGGTATTATAACGATAGGAAAAATCCACCACACCCGCATCTAATGCGCCTTTGGTCATCACGTAAAAACTGTGCTTCAAGCGCGAATCGGGGCGGCTTTCATACAATAAATCCTGAGTAATGCCGTTGTTATCCACCACACTGAGCACCTTGTAGGGATCCGTTAAATAGCCATTCACACTCGACAAGCCGTAATTGGCCTGCAACAACCAGCGCTGACTAAGCACTTGGGTGATACCTAACATCACATCCGCGGTCTGCTTATTATCACTGCCACCTTGACGAGTCGCATCGAATGCGCTTCGATAAGCTTCCTCACTGGTGAAGTTATCGCGAATGACCATCGAAGATAAATCCACCGGACGACCGCCAACGGGGTCAACCACATCGAAACTATAAGCCGTACCTAAAAATAAAGTGGTGTTGTCTTTATTAAACCCTCGCTCAATTCCGGCATTGATGCCCATTGACATATAATCAAACTCTTTCGAGCCATATGCGCCAACACTGAGTTTCCAATCTGGTGTTAGCACTTCACTCCAACCGACATTGGCTTGTACGCGAGTATCGTGAAAGGTGTCATCTAACGGCGTTTCCCCCGCTGAAACATGATATTGCCCATTACCTGATGGTCGAGTAAACGTTTGGCTGGTACTTTGGGCCACAGCGCCCGATGCTGAAGGTCCCGTTAGACTGTCAACCACGAGTTTGAGATCCAGCACACTGTCATCGCCAAAGGCTTTTTGCGCTGTGCCTATGGCTTCGATGGCTTGTACTCTATCTTGCTCACCGTAATACATTAACGCAGCATCGATCTTCCAGTCGTCAGCTTTTTTAGATAATTCAGTCGCATGGCCACTTGTTGCAAACAGTCCACAACTGGCTAATGCGAGAGCACCCGCTATCTGCTTCGATTGTCTTGTATTTATTTGGTTCTTTTTTTGGGTCATAGCTGACAACACCTGTAGGTCACTTCCATCTATTCAATACCGCGGGATTTCGCCCCAGATTTTAGAACATCTGCTCGTCACATTTGTTTTAGTACATCTGTTCATTACATCTGTGCGTTACATTTATTCGTAACATCTAAAGGCAAATAACACCAACGGAGAGTTTAGTTACAGCCACATCCGCCACCGGCAAATGCACGACCGCCGCTACTGCCTTCTTTACTAAAATAAATATGATCATCGAGTGCAAGATCGAGCTTTTCACTGTCGAGCGCCATATCGCTGCGGGCCAACTGGCCTTTCTCCCACGGCTGCACTCCTAAACTTGAACATCCACTCAAACCTATGATGAGCGTTACTGCGACTAATGCGGGTTTAAGCATAAATTACTCCTTCAGTAAATTGACGAGCTCTTGCTCGTATTCAGCGGTTTTATCGGCATAAAAGCCAACATGATGCTGTACTAACTGACCTTGACGATTGAACATAAAACTGCTCGGCATGCCCAGCAAATCGAAACTGCGAGCGACATCACCTTCGGGGTTAAAACGCACTGAAAAATTGGCAGGGACTTGTTTCAAGAATTCCTGGGCTAACTCGTTATCTGTATCTAGGTTGATTGCCACGACAGCTAATCCCTGATCTTGATACTTTTTTTGTATTTCATTCATCCAAGGAAACGATTTACGGCAAGGGCCACACCAGGATGCCCAAAAATCGACATAGACGACTTTGCCTTTAAACTCACTCAGGGAAACGGCTTGGTTTTGCGCGTTAAACACTTGATAGTCCAGCGATGGCGCGGCTTGTACGCCTGCGGCCAATAAACTGAGTAACAATAATATTTTCTTCATAGCATATTCCGCGTTAACGATTACGTTCGAATCTATTAACTGAATCTTAAGGTTTTCTTAAACAAGCTTATATAAGTTTAATTAACCTACTCGCCCAGACTCACCACGCGAATGAACCATAGTCATCTGCATCGCCTTAATCACATGAGTGCTGATTAAGTGACCGATTTCATCCAAAATGGCAAATGTGAGACATTTTGTCCCATTAGAAAAAGTGAAATTAGATCTGTGTCATGTTAATTAAATGTCAAAAT
Organism: Shewanella sp. NKUCC06_TVS; assembly: GCF_019345515.1. NCBI lineage: Bacteria > Pseudomonadati > Pseudomonadota > Gammaproteobacteria > Alteromonadales > Shewanellaceae > Shewanella > Shewanella sp. NKUCC06_TVS. Next base: position 192,690 of record NZ_JAHKQX010000003.1, read on the forward strand.
CAGTTCGGTCACATCTCTTAAAAATTCTTGATATACATCAATAATCTTTACACTCCAACGGCCTAAACTGACACTGTCAATTATGTAAACCCTTACCAATTTACATTTAAATAACAAAAAGGTTGACCCATGGACACACATGCAGCCCTATATGAACAGGGAAAGGCGCGCTTAGATGCGTTACGCCAATTCGCTCCCCGTCAACAACAATCGCTGATTGAGAAAATGCAACAGCACGGTATTAGTCGCCGTGATTTTATGAAGTGGAGTGCCATGGTGACGAGCATGCTCGCATTACCACTCCCCTTTAGTAACTTAGTGGCCGAAGCTGCCGAATTAGCCGATCGTGTACCCTTAATCTGGTTACATATGGCCGAATGTACTGGCTGCTCCGAATCTTTAATTCGTACCGATACCCCCAATCTAGACTCACTGATTTTCGATCATATTTCCTTGGAATATCACGAAACCTTAATGGCTGCAGCGGGTTGGCAAGCCGAAGAAAACCTCGAACATGCACTCGAAACCTACAAGGGCCGCTATTTACTGGCCGTTGAAGGGGCGATTCCGACTGCAAATAACGGCAGTTTCTTAACTGTGGGTTGTAAAGGCCACACGGGTTTAGAAATCATCAAGCATGCTGCAGAAGGCGCCGCCGCGATTATCTCTGTCGGCACTTGTGCGGCGTTTGGTGGGGTGCAAGCCGCTTATCCAAACCCAACGGGGGCGAAAGGCGTGCATGAAGTGGTCAGTAAACCCGTGATTAACTTAGGCGGTTGCCCACCGAGTGAAAAGAACATAGTCGGCACTTTGATGTACTTCATCATGTTCGGAAAATTACCTGCGCTGGATATGTTTAATAGACCTAAATGGGCTTACGGCGCACGGGTACACGATAACTGTGAACGCCGCGGCCGCTTCGATGCTGGTGAATTCGTTGAAGAATTTGGCGATCACGGTGCGAAAGAAGGCTACTGCCTTTATAAAGTCGGTTGTAAAGGTCCTTACACCTACAACAACTGCCCAACCGAGCGCTTTAACCATCACACTAGCTGGCCAGTACTCGCTGGACACGGTTGTATGGGTTGCTCAGAACCTAACTTCTGGGACGATATGGCTGACTTTGAAAAACCCCTTGGCCGTCAACTCCTCCATGGATTGGATGCGACCGCAGATACTATTGGTGCGGTGATTTTAGGCGCGACTGTGGTGGGCATTGGAGCCCATGCCGTTGCCAGTATTTTTGCCAAACCGCTGGAGGAATAACCCATGAGCAAGCGCGTTGTTATCGACCCTATCACACGTATCGAGGGTCACTTACGTATCGAAGTCGAAGTTGATGAAAATAACGTCATCAACAAGGCTTGGTCATCCTCCACACTTTGGCGCGGTATTGAAGTCATTCTCAAAGGCCGCACGCCTATGGATGTTGGCCTTATTGTGCAACGTATCTGTGGCGTATGTACCTATTCCCACTACCGCTGCGGTACTGAAGCGGTTGAAAATGCGCTAGGAATTCAAATTCCATTGAACGCGAGATACTTACGTTCATTAATGCAAACCTCTTTATACATGCATGACCATATTGTGCATTTCTACCATCTACACGGCTTAGATTGGGTTGATGTGGTTTCTGCACTGAGCGCCGATCCTGCTAAAGCGGCACAAGTTGCCCTGAAATACACAGACCATCCCATAGCGGCGGGTGAAGGTGATTTAAAAGCGGTACAAGAAAGAGTTAAAGGCTTTGTCGAAACGGGAAAATTAGGTCCATTTGCCAACGCTTATTGGGGCAACGGCACCTATAAATTTACCCCAGAGCAAAACCTTATCGCGCTATCTCACTACCTTAAAGCGCTTGAAGTACAACGTGTTGCGGCAGAAATGCTAGCCATTTTTGGTGGAAAATCACCACATCCACAATCCGTTGTTGTCGGTGGTGTGACTTCGGTGCGCGACATGCTCAGCCCTGCTCGCCTGCAGGAATGGAAGCAAAAACATGCGACCGTGACTGACTTTATCCTGCGTGCCTATCAAGCAGATATCGTGATGGCGGCCGAAGCCTTTGGTACTGAACCTAGCGTGTTGGGCGGCGTAAACGTGAAAAACTTCATGGCGACCGATGACTTTGTGTTAGCCAATGGCGAATACATGTTTAATCAAGGCGTGATCATGAATGGCGACCTTGCCGGCGTCAGTGATGTGAATCCAGATTTGATTGCCGAAGACGTCAGCCACGCTTGGTATAGCGCCGATGCACCGCAACATCCCTATGACGGTACAACGATTCCTAATTACACTGGTTTTGTTGAACGCGATACAGTCTACGGCAAATTGCCAACACTGGATGGTGATGGCAAATACTCATGGGTGAAATCTCCCCGTTATCAAGGTGAACCCGTCGAAGTGGGTCCACTCGCCTGCCTATTGGTGAGTTATGCCCGTGGTAACAAGGTGGTCGTGGATTCGGTTAATGGCCTGCTCGCTCGCACAGGTCTACCCGTTGCCGCCCTATTTACCACTTTAGGTCGCACCGCAGCCCGTATGTTGCAGACAGTTATCGTCGCCCAAGAAGGGTTAAAAACCTTTGATGCGCTGCTGACGAATATCCAGTCCGATGAATCTACCTATGTAAAACCCAATATTGATCCAAATAAAGAGTATGTAGGTCACGCCATGATCGAGGCGCCACGCGGCATGTTAAGCCACTGGATCCGCATTAAAAATGGAGTGATTGAGAACTATCAAGCCGTCGTACCAACGACCTGGAACGCAGGTCCTGTGGATGCCAACGGTAAAATGGGTCCCTATGAAGCCTCTTTAATTGGCTTGAAACTGGAAGATCCTACTAAGCCCCTTGAGGTGATACGTATTATTCACTCATTTGACCCTTGCATGGCGTGTTCTGTACACGTAATGGATTTCAAAGGCCAAGCATTGAGCGAGTTCCGTGTCAGTCCCAATGGTCAATAATCGAGGGAGGGAACGCAAAATGAACCATTCTGCAACCCGCATTCGGACACTGATTTTTAGTCCGGCAATACGGATTTTTCACTGGCTCAGGGCACTGTCAATTCTGGTGCTAGTGATCACCGGATTCTATATTGCTTGGCCGTTTCTGGTGGCGCCTGAAAGTACGGACGTACTCGTACAAGGCTGGATCCGCTTCGCTCATCTGATCTGCGGTTTTGTACTAACCGCAATCACTTTAGTGCGCTTCTACCTGTATTTTTTCAGCCGAAGCGACATTGAGCGGCGCTCATTTCGCGATGTCATGAGCGTAAAAAGCTGGATCACTCAACTGAAATCTTACTTATGGATGGGGCACTTACATAAAGCCGGTGTCTATGGACCGCTGCAATTTGTGACTTATGTAGCAATCTCACTGGTCGCTCTTGTGATATGTATAACGGGTCTGGTGTTGTACGCCAATGTGTATCACCAAGGTTTAGGTGGCATGCTTTGGGGCAGCGCCGCTTGGATCACGGCACAAATGGGTGGGCTGGCACAAGTTAGGATTTGGCATCACTACCTCACTTGGGCATTTGTTATCTTTGTAGTTATCCACGTCTATATGGCGGTTTGGTCAGGGATACGCTTCAAACATAACTCAGTTGACTCGATTGTCTCTGGCTATGACTACCCAAAGCCAGACTCACACCACTAGGAGTCCAATGAAGATATTGCTACTCGGTATTGGCAATGTCCTGTACGCCGATGAAGGCATCGGCGTACATTTTGTCAATTATATAGCTGATAATTATCAGTTTACCCATGAGTCCCACCAGCTAAAGCTGCTCGATGGCGGCACCTTGGCTCAGGGACTTATCCCTATTATTTGCCAATACGATTATTTAATCGTGGTCGATACAGTTAATGCCAATGGCGTAGAAGCGGGCGAAGTCTATTTCTTCGATTTTGATAAAGCGCCGAAGGAAATCGACTGGCAAGGCAGCGCCCATGAAGTCGAAATGCTGCAAACCCTCAATATGATGGAAATGGTTGGCGACAGACCTAAGACCTTTGTGCTGGGAGTCACCCCAACAGTGCTCGAACCTATGGTGCTAGGCTTGACCCCTAAAGTCGCCGCCGCGGTACCTTTAATGGAATCAAGCTTGTTATCCCACTTAGCCTCCCTTGGGTTCACTGCGACGCGTGTTGCCGAGCATAGTATCGACTCGCTGATCCCTGACTCTTATAAACGTGGCGTTACTACTGGTGAAAGTATATAGAAGATGAAAAACATCAGATTTGATTTTACCTGCTCACGTCAGGTGCCTTTGTACGCGCATTTATGTAATCAATATCTAAATTATGATGAACTAAATATCAGCATAGGCTGTGATGGTCAATATAGCTCAGGTCAATATAGTGCAGGCCAACATGACTTTGGCCCTCAAAGCTATTTTATTGAAGCTCAGGGCGAGCAAAACCAACTAGAACAATTGGCCGATGCCATTGCCGCGGATTTTTTGATTTCCGCTTGGTTGATTGACTCTAGTATTAAAGTCATCGACGAGCCCCAAGGCAGTAGAACCTTACTGCCCTTTCCACAGTCTGGATCAAGCCCTGCCATAGTGCCTTTTTGCCAGCATTGTTATCCGTTGATTGGCGATAATCAGTCGGCTAAGTTTGGCACACTCGATTTAATTTGCCCTTGCTGCAAGGGCGAAACACAATTAACGTCCGCACAAAAAGCGTTAACCTTGTCAGATATTAAAGCCATGGCACAGGGACTGCTGACACAAAGCCCACTGACATTAGCGGCCGCCGATAATCTGCAAATCAGCCTGACACCGTTTGAGCAGCCCTTAAGCGAGCGGCCACAACTGTTAATTTGTAATCCCAATACGCTGAACGCCCATTTCTGCCTGAACGATGCGCAGGTGCTCGCGCTTTCGAGTATTGAAAAGCCACTTATCTGCGCGAGACCCACGCAAGAACACGACAAACTCAGTGCGCCACTGTACGACATTTGTTTTGCCTACAGCCGAGTGATCTTAGTGCTCGGGGAAGTATTACGACAAAAAGGGGTCGATTGGGTTTACATTAAAGGGCCGCATAATAGGCCGAAGCTAGCTTGGGTCGATGGTGCTTGGGCACAAATCGCCAGTCACGATTTAAGCTCAACACAGGTTCAAACCAAGCACTTTATCGCTCCAGAACCCTTAAGGGAAAAAGTCAGTCTTCACGGTTATCAAGCCCAATGGCAGGCGGCGAAACGTTCACGATCGCACCAAGGTGAACTGAGTGTGGCAGTATTGACTCAAGTACCGTCAAGTGAAGACAGTGATATTCATTGCACTAGTATGCTAAGCGATAATAATCAAAATACAGTCAACACAGAAAATCACACCCTTGCAGACGCTGCGCTATTTAGTGCGCTGCTCAACGGTAAATTTACCAGTCATAAACAGGCAAAAAATGCCGCGGTCATTTACTTAAGCCATACCCACGCCAGTCAAATTGTCACCTGCGATAATAAGGGCGACACTGAACTTTTCTTCGCCCTGCCCGAGCTGCCCGATAACGGTTACGAAATCTTCCATCAACTGGACAGCAGTCCGCAAAAAGCCGTAGCGCAAAAATTTAAGAGCCTATTCCCCGAAGATTACCTAAAACTTTTAAGCCTAAAGCTTCACGGCAGACGGAACAACTTACAAAGCCTGTGGGCGATTGCTGCCATATTAATTGGCCTTAATACACAAGAAGAGACTCAAAGCCAAGCAAGGCTCAGCGATGCACTCATGGCCGCCGCCATGCGCTACCACGGTGCCAATGCACCGCGTATCGATTATCCGCTAACCAAAGGTGAAGCCCACCGCAGCCTAAATTGGTGTAAAACCTTAGGCACAGTGTTAAGTTTTCGTATTGCGGGTAATGACGATCCGAGTCAGCTCGCCTTTGCGATGCAAGACTCGCTGGCGGACTATTTATCTAACTGGATCGAGCATATCGACTTAAATATCGGCGTGCACAATATAGCCTTAGCGGGCAATGAATTAATCAATGAAACCCTGTGCAAACGCATCAGCTTGCGCTTAGGCAAAAACTTTCCATTGGTGATCAATCGCAGCCTAGATTTAGACGGCGATAACTTAGCCGTTGGTGCACTTTACGTTAAGCAGCGACAACTAAATGCCCATGATTAGGAGGCCAAAAGTTAAGTCACAACGCATGCAGCCACATAGGCATAATAGTCGCCACAAAAAGCACAGTGGCCTGCAGATAAAACGAAGGCTCGCGTTGGAATACCTTGTCCACAAGGGAGCCACGTTAAAGCGTTGTCAGTTGCACGTCACTGGCATAGTACAAGGGGTGGGATTTCGCCCCTTTGTCTATCGTTATGCCCTTGAGTTTCAACTGACGGGTACTGTGCTCAACAATGCCAAGGGCGTGACCATTGAGCTGCAAGGTAATGATGAAAACCTCACTCGCTTTGTCACTGTACTCAATACCACTCCACCGCCACTCGCCCGTATCGACAATATCAGTCAAATACCACTGCCGATTTTATTAAGCGAAACCACGTTTGAGATTATAAAAAGCGACAGCCATGAGGACGATGACCCAAGTTCACCGATAGGTGCGCAAGTGGCGGTATCGGCAGATAAAAGTACCTGCCAAGACTGCATGAACGATATACATAATCCTGATGACCGCCACTTTGGCTATGCCTTTACCAACTGCACTAACTGTGGCCCTCGATACACGATTATCAATGCTTTACCCTATGATAGACACCACACCGCCATGGCCGATTTTGACATGTGTCCCGAGTGCGCCAAAGAATATCAAAACCCACTCGACCGTCGCTACCATGCCCAGCCCGTGAGTTGCCCCGCCTGTGGCCCTAGACTCAGTTTAAAAACACCGCAAGGGGAATACATCCTTCCCAGTGCCTCAAATGTCAGCGCACCTGAATTGAGTACGGACCTTGCGGTACTGACAGCAGCGGCTGGCAGATTACGCCAAGGGCAGATTCTGGCAATTAAAGGATTGGGTGGATTTCACTTAATCTGTGATGCCCGAAGTGACAATGCCGTCAACGCACTCCGGCTGCGAAAACAGCGCCAAGCCAAGCCGCTAGCGGTGATGATGGCGGATATCACCATGGCGCAGCACTATGTCACAGGGACGGATGCCGAGTGGCGAGTGCTGAGTTCGCAGGAAAGGCCCATAGTGCTGATGAGCAGCCGAGCCGAACATGATCTCAGCTTAGCTGTCGCCCCCAATCTGAATAAACTCGGGGTATTTTTACCCTACACACCGCTACATCATTTGCTATTAGGTCTCTTCAAAGGGCCATTAGTTGCGACCAGCGCCAATGTTTCCGGTGAACCTATCATCACTGATTGTGATGAGCTTATTAGTCACTTAAGCCATGTGGTGGATGCGATAGTCGATCATAATCGGCCGATTATTAATGGCTGTGATGATAGTGTGATGCAAGTGATCCAGCCGCAACTGGATTCCTCCGCAGAGGTGCAAGTATTGCGCCTCGCCCGCGGCTATGCACCGTTAAGTTTCCCCTTAGAGATACCGCTGACCCAATCAATTTTGGCCGTGGGCGCACAACAAAAAAATGCCATCGCCTTAGGCTTTGGCAATAATGTGTTTTTAAGTCCCCATATTGGCGACCTGTTCAGTGTCAGCGCCGAGCAGTATTTTGAGCGCACCTTAGCCACTTTTGCTCGGTTGTATCACTTTACGCCAAATCTTATTATTCGCGATAAACACCCAGATTATGCCCCTTCGCGCTGGGCTGAAATGCACTCAAACTCGAGTGTAAAACTCAGCGATACCAGTCAAAATCAATGTTTATCGGTGCAACACCACCATGCCCATGTGCTCAGCGTAATGGCGGTTAATCAATATCGAGATCCCGTATTGGGCTTTAGTTTTGACGGTACTGGGCTTGGCGACGATGGCAGTTTATGGGGCGGTGAAGTGCTATTAACTACGCTCGATAAAGCGCAGCGACTGGCCCATTTTGAGCCCATAGCCCTGCTAGGCGGCGAGCAAGCCATTAAGCAACCCGTTAGGTTGTTACTGGCATTATTATTCGAGCAAATGAGCCTCGATGCTGTACTCGCATTGCAATTACCTATATTAAACAACATGCGCCCAAACACTCTGACTAACTTACATAAGATCTGGCAGAACGGCAGCGCGATAAAAACCTCCTCTGTAGGGCGACTGTTCGATGCCCTCGCCTGCGCCTTAGGTTTAATCGAAACCACACTGTTTGAAGGTCAAGCGGGCATGTCGATAGAAGCCGCGGCCAATCGCGCCGATGCATTAGCCCTTGAAGTCATTTCGCTTAACTTACCTCTTGACATCGACCAGTGGCGAAGCAGTGAGATGTTCAAGCAAATTGTTGAATTGATTACAGCACAACCGCTAACAGACAATAGATGCTATGCCATCGCCCGTGCATTTTTACACACCTTAGGTGATGCTATTTGTGATTATGCTGCCCAGTATCAACACCTCCCAACCGTGCTCTGCGGTGGCGTATTTCAAAATAAATACCTCCTAGAATACTGCCTGAGCAAGCTCAGCGCCCAAGGAAATAAAGTGTTATCCAGTAAACAGATACCCATCAATGATGGCGGCATCGCCCTAGGCCAACTTTGGTATGGCATTCATCAGAGTCAATAACCTTACTTATTTGATAACCCCTGATGTTCGCTCGCCATTTTTATCCCCATAAACCTGACGAACATCAAAGATCCGTAGCGCAATTTGTATCACACTCAACATTAGCGTAACCAAATTAACGATTCGTACATCAATCATTATTTGTCAGGCAAAGTCCTCGTACTCTGCCGATACAAGGAGAGGTAAAATGTGTAAAGACTGCGGCTGCTCCCTTACCCGCCACGACCATGATCATCTAGGCGCGCATGCCCATAGCCATGAGCATAATCATGACCATTCACATACTCATGAGCATAGCCATCAAGAGTTACACACAAATCCTCAGTTAAACGATAAAAAAACCTTGTCAGTCATCCACAAAATTTTAGATAAAAATGATGTCGAAGCAGGTCATAACCGCGCCCACTTTGAGGCACATAACATTACTGCCTTCAACATCATGAGTAGCCCGGGCAGTGGCAAAACCACCCTATTAGAAAATCTCAAAGAATACACTAAGCTCAACTATGCGGTGATCGAAGGCGACTTAGAAACCTCCCGCGATGCCGACCGCCTCATCGCTAAAGGCATTAAAGCCTATCAAATTCAAACGGGCAGCGCCTGTCACCTCGACGCCTTTATGGTGCACGGTGCCCTACATCATCTGCCGCTTGAAGGACTCGATATTTGCTTTGTCGAAAACGTCGGTAATCTCGTCTGCCCAGCCAGTTATGATGTGGGCACTCACAAAAATATCGTGCTGCTATCAGTGCCAGAAGGCGATGATAAGATTGAAAAATATCCTGTGATGTTCCGCCGCGCCGATGTAGTTTTTATCACTAAGTGCGATCTACTGCCCTATTTTGATTTCAAGATGGACGAAGCCAGAGCGCAGCTTAAAAAACTCAATCCAGCAACTCAAATTATTGAAGTCTCAATTAAAGATGGCGACTCCATGCAGGCTGTAGCCGCTTGGCTTAAAGACAATATTCGAGGTGCACAATAATGTGCTTGTCCATACCTTCCCAAGTGGTGGCGGTCGATATTGAGCGCCAGAGTGTCACCGTCGATACCTTAGGCGTGCGCCGCGATGTCAGCAGTCATTTAATGAATGAACCACTGGAGATTGGTGACTATGTGCTTATTCATATTGGTTTTGTGATGAACAAAATTGATAAGGAAGATGCGCAGCAAAGCATTGATCTATACAAAGAAATCGTCACTAAGCTTGAAAATGAAGCCATACACTGACCATCAGCAGTGCAGGATTAAGTCGCAAGGCGCACCCCTATCGAGTGCACCGAGGAAAAAGCATGCTTGAACTAAGACACCTCTATCAAGGCTTTCGCGATCCCCAAACGATTGCCAATTTAGCACGGGATATTCAGTTAACCGCTAAATTGGTTAAGCAACAAATCAATATCATGGAAGTCTGTGGTGGCCATACTCATACGATTATGAAATACGGCTTGCTAGATTTACTGCCGGATAATATTGAATTTATCCATGGTCCTGGCTGCCCAGTGTGCATTATGCCTAAAGAGCGCATCGACCAAGCCGCGGCGCTTGCCTCCCAAGAAAATGTTATTCTTGTGACCCTGGGCGATATGATCCGCGTGCCCGGTTCTCAAGGCTCTTTAGCCAGTTTTAGGGCCAAGGGCTGCGATATTCGCCCAATTTACGATCCCTTAGATACGCTCAAAATTGCCCGCGACAATCCCGATAAAACCGTAGTGTTCTTCGCCATTGGCTTTGAAACCTCAACCCCAATGACAGCAATTTTGTTACAACTGGCCGAACAAGAAAAACTCGAAAATCTACTATTTCATATCAATCATGTATTAGTGCCACCCGCAATTGATGCCGTGATGCACGATCCAAAAGCGAGGGTCAACGCCTTTATCGGCCCAGCCCATGTGAGCGTGATCAGTGGCGCAAAAATCTATCGCAGCACAGTCGAAAACTATGGCACGCCAGTGGTTGTCGCAGGATTTGAGCCCGTCGATGTGATGGAGTCGATTTTACGGATTGTGCGCCAAAAAGCCGCGGGCAAAGCTGAGCTCGATATCCAATACAGCCGTGCAGTATCGGAGGACGGCAACCTCACGGCGCAGGCCAAAGTAAATCAATTCTTCAATGTCAGACCGCAATTTCGCTGGCGTGGACTAGGCCCAATCCCCAATTCAGCGCTGCAGCTTAAACCCGAATATGCCCATAGAGAGGCCGAACTGCGCTTTAAAGACCGCCTACCTGTGAAGGAAATTGACGATCATAAAGCCTGCCAGTGCGGCGATATACTTCGTGGGCTTGCTAAACCAAAGGACTGTAAAGTTTTTGGCCGCGGCTGCAATCCCGAAACGCCCTTAGGCAGTTGCATGGTCAGCTCCGAAGGTGCCTGCAATGCCTATTACCGCTATCAAGGTATCGATATCAAGGAGCCACATCATGGCTGATACGCTTAAAGATAAATCCATTCAACTCAGCCACGGCGGTGGCGGCAAAGAAATGAATAAACTGATCCGTGATCTGTTTTTTGCCGAGTTTGATAACCCAATCCTTCGCAGCGAAGAAGACGCTGCTAAACTCGATTTGCACGGTGCCAACGCCTTTACCACGGACTCTTTCACCGTATCCCCTTTATTTTTTGCCGGCGGTGATATCGGCAAGCTCGCCATCGCAGGCACAGTCAACGATCTCGCTATGATGGGCGCAGAACCTCAGTTTTTGAGTTGTAGTGTGATCATCGAAGAAGGCTTTTCTATCAAGGATTTAACGACGATTGTCCGCAGTATGGCGAAAGAATTAAAACACAGTGGTGCACGGATAGTCTGCGGCGACACTAAAGTCGTACCCAAGGGGTGCGCCGATGGTTTATTTATTAATACCTCAGGCATTGGTCGCATCTTGCGTCCCAATATTTCCTCGGCGAATGTCACCGTGGGCGATGCCATTATTGTCTCCCGTGATATTGGCTGCCACGGTGCAGCGATTTTAATGGCGCGTGAAGGACTCACGCTCGAATCAGCATTACAAAGTGACTGCGCGACGCTCTGGCCGATAGTCGAGCAATTGATCGCCGCCAATATTCCCATTCATGCGATGCGCGATGCGACTCGCGGCGGCTTATCGGCGGTGCTCAACGAATGGGCCGTCGCCTCCAATGTCGGCATCACAGTGAATGAAGCCAGTATTCCCGTTAGCGATGAAGTCAAAGGTCTGTGCGAACTCTATGGTTTCGAAGCCATGGATCTTGCCAACGAAGGCACTTTCATCCTCGCTGTTCCCAACGACATCGCCTTAGGCGCGCTCGAGATCATGCAACGCTTTGGGCGCTGTGAGCATGCAGCGATAATCGGCACTGTGAGTGATGATTTAGTGGGGAAAGTCGTACTAAGAACGCCTTGGAATACTAAGCGTTATCTCGATCTTCCCCAAGGTGAACTGCTGCCAAGGATTTGCTGATGCACGAATATTCGATTGTGAGTGCCCTGATTGAGCAATGCGAACAGCACGCGCTGGCCAATCATGCCGATAAAATCACCCGAGTGGATATCAAACTGGGAGTCATGAGCGGGGTTGAACCTAGCCTGCTACAAACGGCCTTCGATACGTTCAAGCTCGATGGGATTTGCAAAGAAGCCCTACTCAATATGCAAATTCAGCCGCTAGTGATACTTTGCCAAGACTGCCAGACTGAATCCGTACTGAGTGAGCGCACGGTCGTCTGCCCTGCATGTCAAAGCTTTCGTACTCGCGTACTCGATGGCGAAGATATGTTACTGATGCAACTTGAGATGGAGCAGAACGAGGATTAATCATCCACGATACGCATTGTTAACGACAACGCTATTGATAAAACGCTCTATAAATAAAGAATGCTATCAATAAAGAACGCTCTTCAACACAAAAATGGCTTCGAGCACACAGCGCTCAAAGCCATTTTAAACCACACTATTTCAGTCACGCTACATCAGCTGTAGATAGAAGCTTCACCCTCTGGGCGCGTCTTGAGCACCCGCAGGAACCACATATACTGCTCTGGATAAGCTAAGATAACTTGCTCGACCACTTTGTTCAGTGCCAACGCCTCGTTTTCCTTGCCGACCATGTCTTCGGGCGCAACGGCCGTCATCACAGTGAGATCAAATTGGCGTGTCGCTTGGTTGTAGCCAATCTTTACTGGCAGCACTTGGGCATTACCCGCCTGCGCTAAACGCCCAACAACAGGTAGCGTTGCCTTCACTGTGCCTAAAAAAGGCGCAAACACGCTTTGTTCAGGACCTAAGTCTTCATCGGGAAGATAAAAGAAACTGTTACCGCGCTTAAGCTCAGCCAATAACGCCCGAATGCCCGCCTCGCGCATATACACATGGCCACCACAACTGCTGCGTACACGATTACTAAACCAATTGAATAACCCGTTTTTATGGGCTTTGGCCATAGTCACCATAGGCAACTCAAGGTTAAGGCGTAAACCAGCATAATCAATTGGCCACACATGGGGCATGATGAAAATGATCGGCTGCCCCGCAGCCTGCGCTTTAGTCACATGCTCAAAGCCGATTAAATTAACTCGACGACGTAAATGCGCTTTTGAGCGCACCAGCAATTCGCCCTGTGCTAACAACACCAAAACGAAGTTTTGCACGTTCTCACGGATTAACACTTCAATCTCGGCGGTGGATTGTTCTGGAAAGCACGCCCTTAAGTTGGCTCTTGCAACACTAATAGGCTTTTTGGCAATTGGCATCACTATTTTTGCCAATAATCTTGCAATAGGATCACGCAGCCATGCGGGCATGAGTCCGAAAATCACTAATAGACCAATCACTAACCAAGTGGCCCAGTATCTAGGGTGTAATAAGGCGAGTTTAAAACGACGGTCAAAATGTTTGGGCTGTCTTGACAAAGAATTCACCTCAGACAGTGGATAAAAACAATGGAGATATTGCACGAAAAAATAAACAGGAAAGCCACTCTCTAAGGAGTGGCTTTCCCATCAAACAAACGAAATTACTTACCCGTGTTTGCTGCTTCTACACGAGTTTTCAGCTTTTGGCCGGGACGGAAAGTCACGACACGACGAGCAGAAATTGGGATATCTTCGCCTGTTTTTGGGTTCCTTCCCGGTCTTTGATTCTTGTCCCTAAGGTCAAAGTTGCCAAAGCCAGATAACTTGACCTGCTCACCACTTTCAAGTGCGCCCCGAATCTCTTCAAAGAACGACTCAACCATCTCTTTGGCGACACGTTTGTTCATTCCGAGTGTTTCAAAAAGATGTTCTGCCATTTCGGCTTTGGTAAGTGCCATACTTTAATCCCTCAACGATGCGTTGAACTCGGACTTAAGGGCAGAAACGACTGAACCAACGGTCTCAGCAATCTCTTTTTCCTCAAGCGTACGAGTAGTGTCTTGTAATGTAAGTGCTATCGCCAGGCTCTTCTTGCCAGGTTCAACACCTTTACCTAAGTATACATCGAACAAGTTTATGCCAACCAACTGATTTTCGCCAACTTTTCTTATCAATTTCATTACATCACCTGCAGATACACTCTCATCTACTACGACTGCGATGTCACGACGATTAGCTGGAAACTTAGATACAGCTTGGGCTAGCGGCAAACTGGTATGCAATAAAGCATCCAATTCCAACTCAAAAACGATGGTTTTACCATTGAGTCCAAAAGGCTTCTCCAAACTAGGATGGATTGCACCTATATGACCGATCACTCGATCATTTCTCAATATTTCAGCACATTGCCCCGGATGGAGAGCAGAATGCGTCGCTCCTCTAAAGCTAAATTCTGATGCGGAAACTGTCAAGCCGATAATTGCTTCTAAATCACCTTTAAGGTCGAAAAAATCAACAGTTTTCGATTCCATAGCCCAATGTTCATCATTTTGGAGCCCAGTAATGACACAAGCGAGCATTGCTTGCTGTCTTACACCGGATTCTGCATTGATATCAGGAACAAAGCGCAGGCCAGTTTCAAAAAGTCTCACGCGACTCTGTTGACGACTTTGGTTGTAGCCAACGGCGGCCAATAAACCGGTGAACATTGACAGGCGCATGGCCGACATTTCACTGGAAATTGGGTTTGGTAACACCATAGCGTCTAAACCAGGGTGAACCAGATTTTGCAGTTTTGGATCGACAAAGCTGTAGGTTACCGCTTCTTGGAAACCACGAGCGACCAATAAGGCACGCACGCGTTTTAGGCTTAAGTCAGATTCTTTATGATCTGACATACGCAGTGCGGCAACAGGCGCCGTATTCGGGATATTGTTATAACCGTAAATACGGGCAACTTCTTCGATCAAATCTTCTTCAATCGCCATATCAAAACGATAAGTCGCGGTAGTGACCTGCCAACTATCTTGGCCAACAACCACACTAAAACCTAAACGTTGTAGGATTTCAACGACATCGCTATCAGGTACATGGTGACCTAAAATTCGATCTAACTTGCTGCGACGTAAAACGATTTGTGCAGGTTTGGGTAAATCAGCCTCTGATTTAGCCTCAACTACAGGGCCAGCTTCACCGCCACAGATATCCAGAACTAAACGCGTAGCACGGTCGATAACCTTGTGTTGCATCTCAGGGTCAACACCACGCTCAAAGCGGTGTGATGAATCTGTATGCAAACCTAAACGACGTGACTTACCCATAATGGCAAGCGGCGCGAAGAACGCACATTCAAGCAGTATGTCTTGGGTCGTGTCGCTCACGCCTGAATATTCGCCGCCAAACACACCAGCAAGGGCTAATGGACGCGCATCATCGGCGATCACTAAGGTATCGCTTGGGATGGTCACTTCGCTGCCATCAAGCAGGGTGATTTTCTCTTCGCCAGTGCCTAAACGCACTTGGATATCGCCTGTTAATTTGGCCAGATCGAAAGCGTGCATAGGTTGACCGAATTCAATCAACACAAAGTTAGTGATGTCTACGATAGGATCGATAGAGCGAATACCGCTACGGCGCAGTTTTTCCTGCATCCATAATGGCGTAGGCGCTTTCACATTGACGTTTTTAACCACACGGCCTAAGTAACGTGGACACGCTGCAGGCGCGTTAACGTTAATCGTGACCTTCACATCTGTCGTTGGCGTGACGGCTTGCCACTGTGGCTCAACCACAGCTTGGCGGTTTAACACGCCTACTTCACGGGCAAGACCTACCATGCCTAAGCAATCGGCACGGTTAGCCGTTAAATCTACATCGATAACGGCATCATTAAGTTGCAGATAATCGCGGATGTCAGTGCCAAGTGGCGCGTCCAATGGCAATTCGATGATGCCATCGCTTTCTACGTTAATGCCAAGCTCGCTGTATGAACACAACATACCTTCTGATGGCATGCCACGCAGCTTGGCTTTCTTGATTTTGAAATCGCCAGGTAATACGGCGCCAACCATAGCCACGGCCACTTTAAGACCCTGACGGCAATTTGGTGCACCGCAGACGATATCGATAAGTTCGCTACCACCAACGTTGATTTTGGTCACGCGCAGTTTATCGGCATCGGGATGCTGACCACACTCAACCACTTCACCAATCACCACACCGCTAAAATCGGCAGCTACGGCTTCAACGTCATCGACTTCGAGACCGGCCATAGTGATCTGGTGGGATAATGCTTCACGGCTGACTGAAGGGTTTACCCATTCACGAAGCCAAGATTCGCTAAATTTCATGCTATTACAGCTCCGTTATTTAAATTGCTTCAGGAAACGTAGGTCGTTTTCAAAAAACGCACGTAAATCGTTTACGCCGTAACGCAACATAGTTAAGCGCTCGACACCCATACCAAAAGCAAAACCAGAGTATTTTTCTGGATCTATGCCAACGCTGCGCAGCACATTCGGATGTACCATACCGCAGCCAAGCACTTCTAGCCATTTACCATTTTTGCCCATCACGTCCACTTCCGCTGAAGGTTCAGTGAATGGGAAGTAAGATGGACGGAAACGCACTTGCAGATCTTCTTCGAAGAAATTACGCAGGAAGTCATGCAAAATGCCTTTCAATTCGGCAAAGTTCACATGCTCATCAACCAAAAGCCCTTCCACTTGGTGGAACATAGGCGTGTGAGTTTGGTCGTAATCGTTACGATAAACACGACCAGGAGAAATAATGCGTAATGGTGGTTTTTCAGTTTCCATAGTACGGATTTGCACGCCCGAAGTTTGGGTACGCAGCATCAGTTTAGGATTGAAATAAAAGGTATCATGATCAGCACGCGCTGGATGGTGCTCAGAGATATTCAGTGCGTCGAAATTGTGGAAATCATCTTCAATTTCAGGGCCCTGCTTTACCGAGAACCCTAATTCCCCGAAAAAGGTTTCGATGCGCTCAATGGTTCGAGTCACAGGATGTAAGCCACCGATCTCTTGGGTGCGGCCTGGCAAAGTCACATCAATCTTTTCAGCGATTAATTTGGCTTCCAATTCCGAACTCTTCAGACCATCGATGCGCTCAGTTAATTTTTGTTGAATCGCCTGTTTAGCATCATTGACCGCTTGGCCAAAGGCTGGCTTTTCTTCAGGGCTTAAGCTACCCATCATTTTCATCATGTCGGTGATCTTACCTTTCTTACCAAGGTAATCGACACGGATATCATCCAGTGCTTTTAGATCACTGGCCTGGTCAATAATGACTAAGGCTTGTTCTACGATCTCAGTTAACTGCTGCATTTTCTCTTCCACTGCATAGTCGCGCTTGATAAACAAGTGCTATGGGCGCCAAACTTTCAGGCTATTTGGGTGCTCAGGTTATCGGGCGTTAATGCCAGACGCTTTGCTAGCTATAACGAAATAAAAGGATAGAAATTTTACGCGAGCGAGCGGCATATTACTAGGGCTTATTGGGGGTTTTTATCATGCAAATTCATGTGTTACCCCAGTTCAGAGCCTGAGTTTTGCTCAAGGGGAAACCCAAACCTCGATTCTGACGTAAACAACTTCCGCTTTCAGCCACTAGCAGCATTTGTAACTAAACTGTAAACTCACACCTGTACCTTGCCAAAATTGCAGCAAACAACACAATAACGACTGCAATTAGACTACATTAACCATATAAATCATTACAAAACAGAAAACTATAAAGTCTATGGCAAACTGACCGATATAAATTCGGTTTATAGCCCATTTTATCGAGGCACTCATGAAAGAAGTAAAATTTCGCTGGATAGATCAATATCTTATCCATATGACCTTAAAAACTAAATTCGCTATTCTCTCTATCGTTCCCATGTTAATGATTGTCGGACTGGCGCTTTTCCTAGATAACCAATCCCAGCAAACCTTAATTCAAGGACAGCTCAACAGTCTGCAAAATGCTTCACAACAAATCAACCAAGTCACTGGCAGCTTATATAACAAACTACCAGAGCCAGAACGCCAAACTATCCTTAGCCAGCTAAGTCGCGAAATCAAAGGTAATGTCAGCATTGTTTTGGTAAATGAAGCCGATAGCAAAGCGCAATCCATCGCTCGCAGCGGCGGTGGTATCGATGACAGCGGTAAGCAACCTAGAGCTGTGAGTCGGGTTAACGATCAAAATCTGATCACGATTATTCCCCTAGACGGCAAAGAAATTGATGCCTTGCTCGCCAACGATAACCTGCTGGTTTATGGCCTAATGGCGGCACTCTTGTTTGTGCTATTTTTGTTCAGCTATTACATTTCAACCTTCGTAGGCGGCGCACTTTATACGACAGTGATGGCATTAAAACGGGCCGCATCGGGTGATTTAACGGGGCGTTTAAACTTCTTCGAAGTAAAAGACGAGTTCAGTATCTTAGCCATCAGCATAGATACCTTAGTAGAACGTCAACATACCTTAGTCAAGCAAATCGCAGAATCGACCGCTAAAATACGCGAAGTTGTATCATCGTTTCGTAGCACAGCGCAGCAAGGTCAATCCTTGGCGGTAAACCAGAGACAACATCTGGACTCCTTAGCGACGGCAATGGAAGAAATGACTGCCGCAGTGAAAGAAGTTGCCCGCAATGCCGAACAATCCTCAGCCGAAACCCAAGAAGCCAATCAACAGGTTAGCGCAGGCGGGAAAGATATTGAAACCACAGTTAAGGCCATCGATGTGTTATCGGATGAAATCTCCGCGGCCTCAAATGCGGTAGGTGTACTCAATGACAACGCCAGTAAAATTGATGAAGTGGTGTCAACTATTAATGCGATTTCCCAGCAAACCAACCTACTGGCCCTCAACGCGGCGATTGAAGCGGCGCGCGCCGGTGAACAAGGTCGTGGCTTTGCCGTGGTGGCAGATGAGGTACGTACTTTAGCGGGGAGAACTCAGGCCGCAACGGTTGAAATCAAAACCATGATCGAATCACTTCAATCGGGTACTCGCAATCTGACACAAGTGATGTCGCGTACTGTGAATCAAGCCAATGAAGGTAAACAACACGTACTGCAAACGGGTAAAGACTTAGAGTTTATCGCCCACCACAGCAACAAAGTGTTTGAAATGAGTGTGCTAATTGCGACCTCGGCCGAAGAGCAATCGGCAGTGGCCAACGAGATTGCAACTAACTTAATGGAAATTCGCAACCAATCACACGATGTGGAGCAATCGGCCAACCAGTCGGTTTCAGGTTGTGATGAGCTGCAAGCAACAGCTGGTCAACTTGATCAGTTGATGGTGGGATTAAAAATCTAGTCGAGCATTATTTGATGGAATTTGAATTCACTTAACACCCAAAATGCACAAGGGAGCGATAATCGCTCCCTTGTTGTTTTCATTCTGACGGTCACTTTCCAATCAACAAGTGTCGTTTCAATTAATAAGTTAATTTTCAATCGATAACGCTACGGCAAAATGAATTCACGTCTGTTAATCCACGTCTTTAAGTGGCCATAGCACGATATGATCTTCAATATCCTTTACGCGTCTTTCATCCACCACCTTGCCTTGGATCGACATACCCGCTAAATGCATCGCTTCTTTGGAGCCTGTGAGCAGCGGGTGCCAGCTCGGTAGCTCACGCCCTGCCGCTAGGCGGCGATAGGCACAACTGTCGGGCAACCAAGTTAACTCATGGATATTATCAATCGTGATCACTGTACATTGGGGGACATGGGTGAAACGGTCACTGTAATGCAGACAGCCTGCCGTTTGATGATCAAGCAAAAGGCAAGCTGCATTGGTGTAATACAAGTCTTCGGTTTCATCATCTATCAACTTGTTTAAACAACATTTACCACAACCGTCACACAGGGATTCCCACTCGGTTGTGCTCATCTGCGCTAATGTTTTACTCTGCCAAAATGCCATGATTAACTGTATCTTCTTAATAAAAAACCCGCTCAATGCGGGCTATTTTACACTAATTTGTCGTCAGATACGCAATGCCACTGAGATTAACGAGTGTGGTTTGACGCGCCTGAGCTCATTAGCAGCGTCTTGATGCTACCTGGTTAATCTTTGATCCCAAGGCTCAGCTTATGCTCAGCCAATAAATTCACCTGAGGTGGTGGAATTTGTAAATAAAAGCCATTTTCTGCCATTGCTGCTCTGACTTTATGTATATCTGCCATTCCTAACGCGTCGCGTTTAGCGATAGGAAACACCATCACCAACTTTGGCACGCCAAACATTTCCATCAAAGGCACTGGAACATCGTCAAAACAATCTCTTTTCTTCACAAATAAATAAGTATCAGCCTTTCGGCTACTTTTATAAACGGCACATAGCATAAGAATCAAATATCCAATAGTTCAAACTTGCCAGTCAATGGGGCACACTATAACATGGTCGCCTAGTAATTTAATTGTAAAATCAGCGAACCGACTGATGATTTCTGGAGAATAGTGCCGGGATGTCAAAACCTAGCTTAGAGTTAAAAGGCGCTTCTTTTACTCTTTCAGTGCTTCATATTAATAGCAGCGATTTACAAGCTGTCATGACTGAATTAGACCATAAATTGGCACAGGCTCCTCAGTTTTTTCTGGGTGCTCCTTTAGTCGTCAATCTGAGTGCCATTCAGCACGACAGCTTGAATTTAAGTGCGTTAAAGGATCTGCTGATCTCACGTCAATTAGTGATTGTTGGTATAACGGGCGCCACAACCGTACTCAGTAAACAGGCTAAAGACTTAGGCCTTGCCATAGTCAAAGCGGGAAAACAGAGCAGTACCCCGCCGCCGGCCCCGCGCCAAACTAAAATAGTGAAGCAAAATATTCGTTCAGGCCAACAAGTCTACGCAAAAAATGGTGATTTAATCATATTTGGTGCGGTAGGCAATGGCGCAGAAGTCATCGCAGATGGTAGCATTCATATCTATGGCGCATTACGAGGGAAAGCCATGGCAGGCGCCGCGGGCGATACCAGCGCCGTTATCATTGCCCACTCTCTGGAGGCCGAACTCGTTTCAATAGCAGGGCAATATTGGCTCGCTGAAAATCTACAACAACATAGCTCAGATAAAAGCGGCTGCATTCGCCTAAACGGTGAGTCGCTTATGGTTGAATCATTGCCCCTCTAAATGGCAGAACAAAGGATAGAGAGAAACATGGCACAAATTATTGTTGTCACTTCAGGTAAAGGCGGCGTAGGTAAAACCACATCGAGTGCTGCAATTGCGACCGGTCTTGCCATGCAAGGACACAAGACAGTCGTTATTGATTTCGATATAGGTTTACGAAACTTAGACTTGATCATGGGTTGCGAGCGTCGTGTTGTTTATGACTTCGTTAATGTGATCAATGGTGAAGCCAATTTAAATCAAGCGCTGATCAAAGATAAACGCTGCGATAAGTTATTCGTTTTACCCGCTTCACAAACCCGTGATAAAGATGCACTGACCAAAGAAGGTGTTGGCCGTGTTTTAGACGATTTGGCCAAAGACTTTGAGTTTATTCTGTGTGACTCTCCCGCAGGGATTGAGCAAGGCGCTATGATGGCATTGTATTTTGCCGATATCGCCATTGTGACCACGAACCCAGAAGTCAGCTCAGTGCGCGACTCAGACCGTATTTTAGGTATGTTGCAAAGCAAATCACGCCGCGCAGAACTGAATCTAGAGCCGATAAAAGAATATTTACTCTTGACTCGCTATTCACCGAGCCGTGTAAAATCGGGCGAAATGTTGAGTGTTGACGATGTTCAAGAAATTCTGGCCATTGAGCTACTCGGCGTTATTCCTGAGTCACAATCTGTACTGAAAGCCTCTAACTCAGGCGTACCTGTGATTATCGACCAAGAAAGTGATGCAGGTTTAGCCTACAGTGATACAGTCGCACGCTTACTGGGTGAAGATGTACCAGTACGCTTTATTACGGAAGAAAAGAAAGGTTTCTTACAACGGATATTTGGTAGCTAATTATGTCTTTACTCGACTATTTCAAAAGCAAGAAAAAGCCTAGCACTGCGGTAATGGCAAAAGAGCGCCTACAGATCATCGTGGCTCATCAACGTGGACAAAGGGACACTCCCGATTATTTCCCACAGATGAAACAAGAGATCATTGCCGTTATTCGCAAATATGTGCCGATTTCTGATGATCAAGTTTCTGTGCAGTTAGATCAAAACGACGCCAACCTGTCGGTACTCGAGCTTAACGTCACTTTGCCTGACAGATAAGTCGATGACACAAAAAATGTCATCTTCAATTGAAGATGACATTTTGATGTGGATGTTTTTCAGCGATAGCTTCAAGTACGGAATATTAAGCACTAGACCTCAAGCTTTGCTAAAGCCTCAGTTGCCAATTCCCCTCGCCAACCGCATAACACTGCCGGTAAATCCCCTTGTTGCTTATCCCAACGCCATTGCAAAAACTCATGGATATGACGTTTAGAACCGAGCATTTCCTGCGGCACATCATGCTTTTCGCATAATTCGACCAAACAGCTTTTAATCGCTTTAAAGGCCGATTTGTAGCCTGATTTTAACGCCAATACATCCACTAACTCGGGTAAATTCACCAAATCCGCAGTTTGTAGCACACGTAATAAATCTTTGCCGTGAATGCGTTTTTCCTGTTCGGTCAAGTCATTGAGCTTAAACAAATCAGCCGAAGTTTTAGGTTGCTTCTTCGCTAATGCAATAAGACCATGATCTTTGATCACAAAACCTAAGGCTAAATCACGAACTAAGGCTTTTTCGAGGCGCCATTTGGCGAGCACTTTAAGGTAAGCCAATTGAATTTCAGTGAGTTGAAAAGCATTTTTCACTTTCAAATAGGCTGTATCGAGATCAGGATCGGCAAGCCTGCCCTGAGTCATCCTTTCCCCTTCCTCGTATAACCAAGCTAAACGCCCTTGGGCGCTGAGTTTCGCTTCAAGTTGAGGATAGAGCTGATACAAATACAGGACGTCATTGGCGGCGTAGCTTAACTGGGCTTCCGTTAAAGGACGACGGATCCAATCTGTACGCGATTCACCTTTATCGATTACTTCACCAAGGCAAGTTTCAACTAACTTGGCATAACCCACACCGTGGCCCATACCACACAAAGAGGCGGCAATTTGGCTATCAAACAAAGGCGTAGGCTGACATTTGCCATAGTGGGCAAAAACTTCTAAGTCTTCACTGCAGGAATGCACTAGCTTAACGATATTCGGGTCCGATAACAGCGCCCAAAATTGGGCTAAATCTGGTAAAGCCACCGGATCAATCAAAGCTAAGGTTTTACCATCATAGGCTTGGATCAAACCTAACTTGGCATAATAAGTACGAGTACGAACAAACTCGGTATCTAACACGAGTATCTTACTCTGTTTATATTGGGCAACGAGGGCATTAAGGCTTGCTTCATCACTCACATATTGAAACGCTGACAAATTCTTCTCCAGATCCTGTGGGTCAATCACAGTCCATAAAAACAAAAGCCGGCAAATGCCGGCTTCAATCTTACGCGCGCTTAGCTTCGTCTCTAAGCTCTCGTCGCAAGATTTTACCCACGTTGGTTTTAGGTAACTCGTCCCTAAATTCTACCAGCTTCGGCACTTTATATCCCGTTAAATGAATACGGCAGTGCTTAATGATGTCTTCAGCGGTTAAAGATTTATCTTTTGCCACCACAAATACCTTCACTAACTCACCACTGGCGTCGTTTGGCACACCAACGGCAGCCACTTCAATCACTTTTGGATGAAGTGCAACCACTTCTTCGACTTCGTTAGGGAATACGTTAAAGCCTGATACTAAGATCATGTCTTTCTTACGGTCGACAATATAGAAGAAACCTTTCTCATCCATGTAACCAATATCGCCCGTGGCTAACCAGCCGTCAGTGTCGATCACTTTGGCGGTTTCTTCAGGACGTTGCCAATAGCCTTTCATCACCTGAGGACCTTTACCAAAAAGCTCGCCGGTTTCGCCTTGGGCTAATACCTTGCCGTCATCATTACGGATTTGGATCAGTGTCGAAGGGGCAGGAAAACCAATTGAACCGTTATAACCGTCTAAGTTATATGGACAACAGGTTAATAAGGGTGAGGCTTCCGTCAGACCATAACCTTCAAGTAAACGGGTTTTAGTAATGGTTTGCCATTTATCCGCCACGGCTTTTTGTACCGCCATGCCGCCACCGATAGAGAGTTTTAAGCGTGAGAAATCCAACTGGGAAAAATCATCACTGTTCACTAAAGCGTTAAATAAGGTATTTACCCCAGTTAATGCGGTGAAAGGGTACTTTTTCAACTCAGCCACAAATCCTGGGATATCGCGAGGATTGGTGATGAGTAAATTCTGACTTCCTTTGTGCAAAAACAGCAGGCAATTCACGGTCAAGGCGAAGATGTGATACAGCGGCAAGGCCGTTACGACAAACTCACTGCCATCGTTTAAAGCGGGAGAATATGCACCATCGGCCTGCAATACGTTTGCGACAATATTGCCATGGGTCAACATAGCGCCTTTAGAGACCCCAGTGGTGCCACCTGTGTATTGTAAAAACGCTAAATCATCGTTAGTGACTTCAGGTTTGATGTATTGCATGCGACGACCCGTTGATAAGGTATCGCGCATTGATAAGGCATGGGGTAAATCGTATTTTGGCACTAACTTCTTGATGTACTTCACCACAAAGTTCACTAAGGTACGTTTTGGTGCACTTAATTGATCACCTAAACTGGTGATAATCACGCTTTCAACGGGAGTTTGATCAACCACTTCTTCTAAAGTGCGGGCGAAGTTTGACACCACCACAATGGCTTTAGCGCCAGAGTCAATCAACTGATGTTTAAGCTCGCGCGGTGTATAAAGTGGGTTAACGTTAACAACCACCATACCTGCACGCAAAACACCAAACAGTGCAATGGGATACTGCAACAGGTTTGGCATCATCAAGGCGACACGGTCGCCCTTTTCAAGCTTTAATTCATTTTGTAAATACGCAGCGAATGCTCGGCTGCGTTCTTCCAATTTACGATAGGTTAGCGTGGCACCCATGTTGATAAATGCAGGTTGATCTTCATACTTAGCCACCGCTGTCTCGAACATATCGACAAGCGATGAGTATTGTTCCACATTAATTTCAGCAGGCACATCTTCTGGCAAATGATTAATCCAAGGCTGATCCACTACTCTCTCCTAAATCCCCACAACTGCGGAAACAATATCCATACAAGCGTCAAGACTCGATAAATACCGAGTTAAAATACCGGCTTACATTTTATAGTTATTGATTTACTCGTCATAAATCATACGAGCGTTTTAATTTTGATCATCATCACATAAAAAAAACAAAAAACCTAGCGTCTTTTTTATACCCATATAAGCAACCTATTAAACGAATTTGCGGATCAAACGTGCAACGCCTTCGGCATTGTCCATATGCACATGATGATCGCCCTCAATTATGTGCTCAGACAAATGCTTAAACCACGTTCTGGCCTTAGGTATCGCGCTCTGCAACTGACTAAATCCCTGTTTGCCACAAATTAATAAGGTTTCGACATTGATGTCCTGCATCAAGGCATCAACTTGGGCGAAGGTTAATCGTTGGGGTGAATCTAATCTTAATCGAGGATCACTACGCCAACCTATGCCATCACCTTCGGGCTGCATATTACGATCGAGCAACAAACGACACCAAGGTTCGGCAAGTCCTGTTAAATGTGCCCTCGCCCGCACCGCAGTATCTATACTGTCGTAAATCTTTGCCTGCCCATGTTTCTGAGTTAAATACTTCTCATGCTGATAGAAGCTTTTTTTCAATCGCGCCTTAGCTTGCGTTGGCAACTCAGACAAGGGGCTTAACGCTTCGATCAATACCAGCTTGTTAACCTTTTCGGGAAACGTCGCCGTATAAGCAGAGGCAATAATACCGCCAAGCGAATGCCCAATCATTGCCGCTGGCTTTTGCGGTAATACCGTTAACAACGCGTCTAAATCATACAAATAATCAATCCAATGCAGCGGATAGTGTCCCGGCCTATGTGCAGAAAAGCCGTGTCCCGGCCAATCAATGGCGAGCACTTGATAATCGAGTAAATGCGCTGCTAAGGGTTCAAAACTGTTGGCGTTATCTAACCAACCATGTAAGGCAAGCAATAAAGGTTTATCCTTCGCCCCCCATAATCGGCCCGCGACCGTAATATGAGGTAATACAAATTCGATTTGATTTTTGGGGGCGAAAGATTGCCACATAATGCCTCTGATGTCAGGTAATTAAGATGATTTTTTGACAAATTTAAGTGTCATACGGTCACTTTCACCGATAGCTTGGTATTTTTCTTTATCGGTATCACCCAAGGCAAAAGAGGGCGGTAGCGTCCAAACACCTTTGGCATAATCTTTCGTATCTTTGGGGTTCGCATTGATTTCTGCACTTTCAACTAAGGTAAAACCTGCTTTTTTGGCTAAAGCAACCATAGCAGCTTGATCCATATAGCCAGTGCTGAAGTTCATTCCTTCGTTAGCTCTATGCTCTACCACGCCAAAGATACCGCCGTCCTTCAACACTTTATAAGACGCGGCAAACACGTTTTCCAACTGATCTGTTGATGCCCAGTTATGTAGATTTCGGAAGGTTAATACCAGATCAGCACTGCCATCAGCGCCTAAATCCATCTTATGTGGAGGATCGAAGGTAACAATCTTAGCATTGCCCATGACGTCTTTATTGGCCGTCATCCACGCAGCATACTTAGTACCCGCGTTCGCGCGATAACGATTTCCGGGAGTATCTGTCGCAGGAGCCGTTTCGAAACTGGCTGCGATATATTGGCCCTCTTTAGCAAGATAAGGCCCTAATATTTCACTGTACCAGCCATTGCCCGGCCAGAGTTCAATCACAGTCTGTTTTGGGGTAATGCCAAAAAAAGTTAAGGTTTCAGCGGGATGACGATAAACGTCACGACTGGCATTTTTAGCCTGACGAAAATCGCTTTTTAAGACTTTATCTAAGCTTTCATCGGCATAGGTAACACTCGAACATAAACCAGCAAGCAGCAGACTGGCAACTAAGGTGACTTTTTTCATTGTAATTCTCCATGGATACCGAAGGCTTAACCTAGCAGCCAATGGCCAAAAATCCAAGGAATAGAAGTCGGAAAACTAAGCTTTAAGCGACATAAGTGGTTATAGCTCAAAGTGATGAGCAAAATCACCTTTACCTAAATCAACAAAGTTCAAAGCAGAAAAACGATGGGGAAAACACTAGACGACTGAGGCCTTAAACAAGCTTGAGAACTAACGACTTGCGGCATTATCTACACGGCGCCACGCAAAATACAAAGCGCAGGCACTGGTTAATAACCATAATCCCACCCAAATCCACGCGGGGATCCAAGAACGCTCGGCCAACATCACTGCATCACCTTGACCATCAAGCCCGAGCAACACTGTCGGACTCGCAAGTGCATTAAGCATGATAATCAAGCCAATAATACGCAAAAACTGAGTCAACATTTTGTTTTGACTGAGTTTAAGCGGTAACAACAAAATAATAGTCAGCACAGCTAAAATCGCTAACGTGAGAATATCCCTGCCCCAAAGCAAGCCGCTTAGCACAACTAAGGCACCTAGCAAGGCAAAACTCACGCGGATCCCCTTTGGCCAAGTCGCTAATAAATAGATTAAATATCCCCAACAGGCTGCACCAAAATACCCAGCAAAGCCAATAAACATCGGCGAGCCGCCTTGGCTAAAACAAAATCCTGCGCCGTTCGGAAACAACTGAATATGACTGACCACGCCCGAGCTTAAAATCGTTGCAATGGCATGGGACAGTTCATGAAAATAGCTTTCAAGCCATTTAAACGGCACGCTCAAATAGGGAATTCGAGTTATCAATAAAGCTAAAACTAGCTCGATAATAAACAAACCACGGCTTGGTACACCGCTTGTGGCTAAGCCTGTCAGTTTAGAAGAGGAAAATCGCGAGGTTGAACTAGAAGACGTTTTTTGATGCTCAAGCATACAAGTCCACACCCACCATTTGCTGAATTTCATCGCGTTTGGCGGCATGTTGGGTTTGTAAATATTGGGCAATCGCTCCCTGATGGCCGCGAGTATCTTGCTCATACTCGAGGTGCGCACCAAGCCTTGACTGTAAATTTCCTGCTGCGCTTTTACTTTTAGGCTGAGTATCTAAACTAAGGGCTTCGACGGCATCTTGCTCAATCACTGGGCGTGACGATTCAGGCGCAGTCAGCCCCTGAGCGATAGCGGGTCTATTACTCGCTACAGCATTCGTCAAACTCATTTGATTCACATTAACTTGCATCAAGAAGCCTTAAGTTTGCACTATTCATCGTTAAGCCATTCATCGTAAAGCCATTCATCGTAAAGAATGCTTAGCATTAATTGCCTGAGATTCTATCGCAGATACTCAGGCAAAGAACAGCTTATTCACGACCGGGTAACTTTTTCCATGTGACTGTATCACGTAAGTACACAGGTTCAAGCTCATCGACCGAGGTTGTCAGTCCAGCTTTTATGCCTGCTTCAGCCAATATCAGCATAGCCTTTGCATCGGGATATTTCACGGCCTCGAGAGCTAAAATCCCCTTGCCGAGTGCCAGCAAATCGGGATAAGCATCAAAACCTGTGCCGCAGCCCACAATTGGCGCTTGAGTATCGAGCTGAAGTTGTACGTCCGCAGGTGAACTGACCACTTCTTTACCGACAAGCGTTGCAATACCGTCAACGGCCACAAACTGGCCCCAATACACTTCGCCCATGCGCGCATCAATGGTGCACAAAACTTGCTCGGCTTGATGCTCGCTAATCGCCATTTGTGCCATTGCCGCTAAGGTTGAAATACCAATCACAGGCAAATCTAACCCCAGTGCCAGACCTTGCGTCATGCTAGTGCAGATGCGGATCCCCGTAAAACTGCCAGGGCCTCGTCCGTAAGCAATCGCAGTCACTTTATCTAAGCGAATGCCCGCTTGCTTGAGCACTGAATCGACCATAGGCAGCAGACGTTGACTGTGTTCACGCGGTGCATCGGCAAGTTCAGCATAAATCTGACCTTGGTATTGCAGCGCAGCTGAGCAGGATTCGGTACAAGTGTCTAAGGCAAGAATACAAGCAGAGTGTTCATGTGTTATTGTCATTTCAAAACCGGATTAGCGGGCAAGATTTCGCATCAAATTTACATAATCTGTATTGCGCGAATATGCCATGAGAAAACTGGCGCAAATAATAACATCAAATGCCCGAAAACAAAGGGCTAAGCAAGCAACTCAGCTAAAATAGCGCTCGCATGATATTCAGTCGCAAATCTGGACGAGATGGATTTATGTGATCTAAGTCAATGATCAATAAACTCATTAATGAATATAGCTCGCTTGGGGAAACTTTTTCAACTTTGATTGTCAGAGCAGAAAAGTAAGGGGCGAATTTATCCCTTGCCATTCCCTTAGTATTGTACGATTGCTTTAACCCGCCTTCGATAAGGACATTTCATGTTAAACACGCCTCCATTGCGTCGCTTAAGACGCTTACGTAATTCAGAAGCAATGCGCGATCTGCTGCGCGAAACCCATATTTCGCTAAGCGATCTTATCCATCCCCTGTTCATTGAAGAGCACATCACCCATGCTGTGCCTATCTCCACGCTACCTGGCATCAGCCGTTTACCTGAGAGCGCACTGGCGAATGAAGTTCGCGAGCTTTACGCCCTTGGGATCCGTTATGTGATGCCCTTTGGGATTTCCCACACTAAGGATGATAAGGGCAGCGATACATGGGACGACAATGGTTTACTCGCCCGTATGGTTCGCACCATTAAAGCTACCGTGCCTGAGATGATGGTAATCCCCGACATTTGTTTTTGTGAATACACAGATCACGGCCATTGCGGCGTCGTACACAATAATGAAGTCTGCAACGACCTCACAGTCGAAAATTTAGTTAAACAATCAGTCACTGCTGCTAGAGCGGGCGCCGATATGTTAGCACCATCGGCCATGATGGACGGTCAAGTGAAAGCCATTCGCCAAGGGCTCGATGCCGCAGGTTTTGAACATGTGGCGATTCTGGCCCACTCAGCAAAATTCGCCTCTTCCTTCTACGGTCCTTTTAGAGCGGCGGTAGATTGTGAACTCAGCGGAAATCGCAAGGGATATCAACTGGATTATGCTAATGGTCGTCAAGCCCTGTTAGAAGCCTCATTAGATGAAGCCGAAGGCGCCGATATCCTGATGGTTAAACCCGGCACACCCTACTTAGATGTGCTCAGCCGTTTAAGACAAGAAACCCACTTGCCACTCGCCGCCTATCAAGTCGGCGGTGAATATGCGGGCATTAAATTTGCCGCCCTTGCGGGCGCGTTGGATGAGCGTGCTGTGGTGACTGAAACGTTTATCGGCTTAAAGCGGGCGGGTGCAGATTTGATTGTCAGCTATTACACCAAACAATACGCCCAATGGTTAACTGAAAGCCGATAGTTGCGTCGGTAGCTAATCAAAAGTTACGCTAACCGTTAAACCGATAGCTAAGCGGCTTGTTAAGAAAACAACTAGGTTTTGCATTTTAGAAACCCCATAAAAAACGCCACCTTTATTGGTGGCGTCTTTGTATTTAACACCCTGTGCTAAATCGCTTAAGCCTTCTGTAATCTTGCAAACAAGGCTTTTACTTTTTCCACTTTAGGACGCACGACCATCTGACAATAGGGCTGCTCACCGTGTAAAGCGAAGTAGTCGTTGTGATAATTTTCAGCGGGATAAAAAGTATCAAACGCTGAAACCTGGGTCACTATCGGCGCATCAAAAACCTTGGCTGCTGCTAACTGAGCAAGCATAGCGGTAGTTTGCTCTATCTGCTCAGCATTATGGGTAAACACCACGGAGCGATATTGTGGCCCCTTATCATTACCTTGGCGATTAAGCGTGGTCGGATCATGGCTCTCAAAAAAAACCTGTAATAGCGTCGTAAAATCAATTTCCTCTGGGTTGAACTCGATATGCACAACCTCAGCATGGCCGGTTTGGCCCGAGCAAACAGATTTATAATCGGCATCATGGGCTTCGCCGCCGACATAACCTGAAGTGACATTCACCACGCCCTTTAGGCTTTTAAAAATCGCTTCGACGCACCAAAAACACCCTGCACCAAAAGTCGCAAAGTGATTCGGTGCTGGTTCAACAGCATCATCCATCCCTTTGAAAACCATAGAAACTGAGTTAACACAGTGACGGATATTGTTAGGTGTTAACATTTCACCTTCAAAGACATGCCCCAAGTGACCGCCGCACTGGCTACAAACAATTTCAGTTCTGCGGCCGTCGGCGTCTATGTGGCGGGTTACAGCGCCGGCAATTTCATCATCGAAGGCTGGCCAGCCACAATGGGCATTAAATTTATGCTCAGAGCGATACAAGGGGGCATGGCATTTTTTGCATAAATACAAACCCTTAGCATCGTGCTCATAATACTCACCACTAAAGGGGCGTTCAGTGCCTTTCTCTTCGATAACATAGCGTTCAAAATCGGTCAGTTTATTCATATTAATGCCCTTTCGACTCACGTCGTTGTGTATTTCGATATTCTTTGATTAAGAAGCTGATTTATAAGGAAGCCAACATAAGACCCACTCCAAGCAAGATTTCTTGCACTCGGCTTCAAAATGCGGCTGACATCAATCCAATCACAACAAATCTAATGCCCATACTAACGGATTTAGTGACTAAAATCTTACCACTCAAGTAAGTACTAATATAAGTGCTCATATTAAGTACTCATATAAGCGACTGCATAAATGACGGAAAATACGGCAGTTGATCCAGATCACAGTCGCTGAGTATTTGCACCCACATCAGCGCACGGCTACACTTGCAGCGGGTCAAATTACAACTAAATATAACAAGTAGAAACCAAAATGAAATTAGAAACCATTGATTACCGCGCTGAAGACAGTGCCCAGCAATTCGTTGAATCACTTCGGGAAACTGGCTTTGGTGTTTTATCTAATCACCCGATTGATAAGCGCTTAGTTGAAGACATCTACACCGAGTGGCAAGCCTTTTTTAATTCAGAAGCCAAAAACGACTATATGTTTAAAAAAGAAACCCACGACGGTTTCTTCCCTGCGTCGATTTCTGAAACCGCCAAAGGCAACACAGTCAAAGACATTAAAGAGTACTACCACGTGTACCCTTGGGGCCGTATCCCCGATTCACTGCGTGCCAATATTCTCGCCTATTACGATAAAGCCAACGCACTGGCTGCAGAACTATTACAGTGGATCGAAACATACTCACCAGAAGACGTAAAAGCCAAGTTTTCGATGCCATTGCCAGAAATGATCGCCAACAGCCAAAAAACCTTGCTGCGCATTCTGCATTACCCGCCGATGACGGGCAGTGAAGAAATGGGCGCCATTCGCGCCGCAGCACATGAAGATATCAACCTTATCACAGTGTTACCTGCAGCCAATGAGCCTGGATTGCAAGTGAAAGCCAAAGATGGCACTTGGTTAGATGTTCCAAGCGATTTTGGCAACATTATTATCAATATCGGTGACATGTTACAGGAAGCCTCTGGCGGCTATTTCCCATCGACGTCACACCGCGTCATCAATCCTGAAGGTACGGATAAAACCAAGTCGCGGATCTCTTTGCCGTTATTTTTACATCCAAACCCTGCTGTAGTGCTATCGGATCGATATACCGCTGACAGCTATCTGATGGAAAGATTGCGCGAACTCGGGGTGATCTAAGCCTTAATTCAGCCTATTAATCCAAGCAACAATCGCAAGAGACAGTCAAGGATTAAGCGATTAAAGCGCCTTAGGGCGCTTTTTTTATGACATTCGCCACCTTCAAGGTAGAATAGCCGTTCTTTAAGTTATTTAGGACAAGGCGTTATCATGGCAATTCAGTGGTATCCGGGGCATATGCACAAGGCACGCAAGGAGATTGAAGAGGCAATGCCTCAAGTCGATCTTGTTATCGAAGTGCTGGACGCGCGTATTCCCTACAGTAGCGAAAACCCCATGGTGGCTCAGCTTCGAGGCGACAAACCTTGTATCAAACTGCTCAATAAATCTGATCTGGCCGATCCAGAGATCACCGCACAATGGATTGAATACTTAGAGCGTGAGCAAGGTGTCAAAGCCACGGCGATCACAACGCTGCAAGCGGCAATGGTGAAAAAAATCCCTGATCTCTGCCGTAAGCTAGTGCCAAGTCGCGATACAACCGAAAAAGACATTCGCACTATGATCATGGGGATACCCAATGTTGGGAAATCTACCATCATCAATACCTTAGCTGGCCGTGTTATTGCCAAAACCGGTAACGAACCTGCGGTAACCAAAACCCAGCAACGGATCAATTTACGTAACGGTATCGTGCTGTCGGACACTCCGGGTATTTTATGGCCCAAAGTGGATAACGAAGCGAGCAGCTATCGCCTTGCCGTCACTGGAGCGATTAAAGATACGGCGATGGAATATGAAGATGTGGCCCTGTTCGCCGCCAAGTATTTCTTAACCGCTTATCCAAAAGAGATTTGTGAGCGCTATAACTTAAGTGAATTACCCAAGGATGATGTTGCACTTCTCGAGGAAATCGGCCGTAAACGTGGTGCGCTGCGTCCCGGTGGTCGCATCGATATGCACAAGGCATCAGAGTTATTACTGCATGAATATCGCTCGGGGAAAATAGGCTTACTCTCGCTAGAAACGCCTGCGATGGCAGAGCTTGAAAAGATTGAAGTCGCCCGTATCATGGCCGAAAAAGAAGCCGAGAAAGAAGCCAAATTGGCAGCAGAGAGACTTAAACGTTCAGGCAAACGCCATAACGACTAGTCAGCCCGCCACTCTGCATTTGGAATATAAGGCGCAGAGTTTGTTAAAGACGTTAAAGACAAGACGCTGATGACTTTTATATTCCAGCTTAATGGCGCTCATTCATCAAGTTTAAAGTTAAAGCCAGTATATTGAATATACTGGCTTTTTATTATCAGAAACGGAAAGCTTGCGCTAAAAAACACTTTACGCCAATGACTTCTGCGTGCCTGGTATAAACTCTCAATATCCGCCAGTCATCCTCCTCTTGGCACAATACACCAAGGAGCCATCTTGGGTTTGACTGCACGGCAAAGGTGCTTTAGTCGCGGGATAGATCTACCACTTCTTTCAAGTTTTCTAATGGTACCCACCCTGATTCTTCACTGACAGCTTTTATACACCATACCCAGCCATTCAACATTCGTGTGCCAATGAGTTGTTCCCCTTCATGCACATTAAGTTCTCTTGCCGTATAGTCCTCAAGCGCCAGCCCGTTGGCATTTTTTAGGCGCTGAATCACTTGACCAGGAACCCAACCAGCATCTTGCCCTGGCGTAGTGCAAAGGAACCAGAGATCCCAGCCTTCAGGACCTGCATATTTTTCTCCAACGATAAGAGGATCACCTTTTTTGAACGTAATGGGGTTAGGAAACTCACTTTCATGTGGATTGACAACGATATATTTCTTAGTAGTCATGTATTCAGCTAACCTTTTGATAAATATTCGTAAAAATTAACTTTGTTCGCTTATTAAAGCACGCCCAATTAACGCTCGGTTTGAGTGAAACTTATCAGTTTTCTATCAGACATACTATCCGACAACACACGCATGCACAGTTTTCAAACTAATTATCAGCATAAAAAAACTGTAATATTTTGATTTTAAATACGATGACAATAAACTGCATTATGAGTAGGAAAATACCAGTTAGCGTAATATGAAGGTATATTCAGTTAGCCAAAAACCGCGCCAATTTGCACGCGGTTTTCAATGGAAATTAACGGCAAGCTAATGAATAATTACAACTTTTTTAACTTATTTTAAGGTCTTCCAAAACATGATCTGCAGCCTGGAATGCCAACGCTGCCAAAGTGAGGGTTGGATTACCCGTTGCAACTGTTGGAAACACTCCGCTACCGACTAAAAACAGATTGCTATGGTCCCAAGATTGCTGACGAGGATTCACCACCGACGTATCTCTGCAGTCCCCCATTCGATACGTCCCCACAATGTGTCCGGCACCGTAAAACGTAAAATTATGGCCCTGATATTCAAAATTATTCGACGTTACTTGACTCTTATCACCATAAAATACCGGCGCAGGCGGAGCCTTGGTATATTCCCGAGCATCAAGGGCGTCAAAGAGTTTGGTCGAAATATCTTTAGCCGACACGAACGCATTGCGCACATAATCCTCGCGTACACGATAGGTTAATTTGGGGCGCGGCAAACCTAAGTTATCTTTCAGCGTCTCCGACAACTCGACACGGTTTTCCGGATCAGGTAATTGTTCAATTAAATAGCCCATACGAATTTGCCGTGTGTAAATACCATTCAAGGTATTCACCAGTGAGGCACCAAATAAGGCGCTATTCGCAGACATGGCGGGATCAAACCGTAATGGAATCCCCTGCTGATTGACAGAATCCCCATTTAATTGCGAATTATTTTGCCCAAATACAAAATCAGCTAAGGTCGTGAATGGATCATTTGCTGCCCACTGCCAACCTTCATTGCCGATTTCAATACGATAGGCGGCACGGTCTTTACGAAAGGCGCCATCACGTAAACTTTCTATACCCGCAGTAGATAAAGGCCCCCGAAAACCATAGACAGGATCTTTCGCCAGACCCCAGGCCAAATACATAATGTGATCCATCAAATTACGCCCCACTTGATCGCTATGGTTGGCGACGCCGTTCGGACAGGCTTTATTACGTTTAGACATGAGCAATAATTTAGGCGTCTCAATCGCGTGAGCTGCAATCACATATTTTTTACCCGTAACGGTACCGCCGCCCGTCGCTATCCCCCCGTGAGTTTGATAGGTCACATAATCAATACCAACAACATCCTTTGTATTTTCATCCACTTGAACATTTGTCGCAACGTGACGATAAAACACATCTACATTGCCGGTTTGCAATGCTCGCCCGAGCGTCACAGTGGCATCGTATTTGGCTTGGATAGGGCAAATAGGAATACAATTTGTATTCCCCGCACATTGACGGCGTTCACCCGGTAATGAATTGCGCCCCTGAGGGGTTGGCGTGACTGACAATTGAATATTGTCGTACACCATATCGCTCACCGCTTGTTCATATTGTAGATCGACTAAAGATGAAACAATGCCAGGCATGGGATAATCGTAATTCGCGCCATAAACGCCATCCGGTGAAACATTAAATCCGCGATAGAGCTGATCCATCGCCTCTTTGTCACCGGCGACGCCAATCTCATTGGTCGCCTGTTCATAGTAAGGAACCAGCGCTTGGTAAAATTGTTTTCCACCGGGCCAATCCACGCCCTGCTTATACTGGGTTTGCAACTCAAAATCATTGGGCAATAAATGCAAACTGGTTCCTAGCCAATGCCAAGTTGTGCCGCCGCCAATACGCTCATAGGAACTAGCAAAAGCAAACTTTGCTTCAGGGCTGTCAGGTTTCAAATGTTCAGGCTGCGGCGTGTAGTCGAAATAACATTGCTTTGGATTACGCCATGCGCCAATTTGCAACACGGTATAACGCGGCACATTTTCCTTCGCAGGATCAGGCAGCCCGAGTGGATTATCCGCCGTCGATGCCGCTGGATTTTGCGTGGTTGGAGGATAAGGTGACTCAGGTGTTTTAGCATTGGCTTTAAAAAAGGTTTCCATGTAACCACTGCGGTCAACAGGCACTTCCTGCCCTGCTTCGAGGATTAATACTTTTTTCCCCGCCATCCCCAATTGATAAGCCATGATAGAGCCGGCAATACCTGATCCCACAATAATGACATCGTAATTGGTTTGAGTGCTCATACTGCACCTCCTTGATGACCCGTATATGCCGACAGTGCAGCGGGTGGTTTCGCCCAATAGCCATAGCGATAATTTGAATCCCCCATCGGATGCGCCTGCATAACTTGCCAGACTAGACCCGTGGTATAACTTTTAGCCGAAATCATATCGCTAACCGTGGTTTCCGGCTCTGTATCCGTCGCGGGAATAATGGTTGGCCATGCACCTGAGTACCACATAAAAATCAATTTACGACAGGCCAACACAAAATTAGCCCCGTTGTCTGGCACCAGCATTTGCGTGCCAATTTGTTGATCTGATAATTGCTGCGC
The DNA here is from genome assembly GCF_019345515.1 of Shewanella sp. NKUCC06_TVS. Lineage (NCBI taxonomy): Bacteria > Pseudomonadati > Pseudomonadota > Gammaproteobacteria > Alteromonadales > Shewanellaceae > Shewanella > Shewanella sp. NKUCC06_TVS. The sequence goes on from NZ_JAHKQX010000003.1 coordinate 229,887, forward strand.
TTTTAACGCCGCAAATTTTTGCAGAATAGTTGTAACTAAAGTTAGGTCCTTCGATTCTTCGGTTATTTTTTGCGTAAACACGGCTAAGTATTCGGATTTAATATCCACGGGATCCAATGTAGGGGCAATAATACTGGTAGCAAAGCCGGTTAATACCGCGCTCAAACCAATAAAATTATTCATAGTATCGGCAGTCGCGCCTGTAATATCAGTCATGATGAGTTCCTTTCGTAAATTATTGCGCGCGTTGCAGCAAGTAAGTGAAATCTGCAAAATTACCGTTAGTGGTTGCCGCATTATTGTGACAAGCCATACAGCTGCTTGATGTTTGCTTTACCGAACCTTGGATATAAGTTTCGAGCGTGGTGTTCGCTAAAAATGAGGGAGTAGGCACGCCCGTTGGATCGGTGGGATTTTTGGCATCGGTAGGCCATTGCGTACTGACCAATTCGTAATTCATCCATACCGATCCCGGCACTACAGCGTCGAGTACAGCGTGATAACTGGCATTTAAGGCTTTAGCGTCGGCAGTGATAGGAATGACGCGTTCCACTTGAGTTGGTTTAGTGTGCGGGTTTGCCGGATCCCACGGGCGTGCTGGTGGTTCATTCACTTTGCAGTCAGTACATTTAGCATCGTAAAAATTATATGCCGACAATGATGCTGACTCACCTTGGGTTGGCGCGTTAGCGACATGCTCAAAGGTAGACCAAATCCATTGTGGTTCACCCGTGGTTTTGTGAGCAATGTGAAACCCTACTAACCCGACTTGCTCAAGCGCACAAGCTGGCTTAACCCCGTGTTGCTCTTCGGGATTGTTATAAACTAGCGCGTAAGTTGTATAGTAATTCGTCGCATCAAACTTGCCGCCCATTTTTATCCATGAGGCCTTAAGCATGATAGAACCTACCTGCCCAGTTTTACTGTCGCTCGCGGTAAAGTCGACATCGGCATTAAACTGTTTCTGTCCTTTTTTACTGTAAAGGTTATTGTCCAAAATAAAATTGAACATGGTTTCATTGGTTAATATTTCATAACGGGTATAAAGCCCGTTTTGATCAATCAATGGACCCGTTGTAAAAGGCTCACCACTTTCATCCAACACATTCGGGGTCTTCCCTACTTGCGTTAAATAAATAGTCCCTTCAGGAATGGACTTTGGATCAATACTTTTGCAAACATCCGGCACATTATTGGACTGATCCCACCCAGGTGGTTTTACGCCATCGGGTAAAAAAATCTCCCGGCTTTCCTTCCAATGCAACCACACGACTGGCTGGTTAGTTTTTTGCCCAATGGTGGACGTGGTATTAGGTGTGCCATCGGCATTTGCTGGCCAGTTAAGTGCAATAAACGATTGCCAAGAAAAATCATCAAAATCATGTTGCAGGCTTTCGAGTGAGAACGGGGGGTTTGCTGTGATTTCCAGTGGCATAACAGGGCTTAACGTGGGTAGCGTTATAGCTGTTTTTGTCTCTACTGGTGCTTCTGCATGTACAGCAGCACTCATACACAAAAAAAGCGTACTGTAGCTAAAAGATTTGATAGACATGAAATTAACTCTCCTTGTTATTGGGACTTATTCAATGCTTAAAACGTTTACAACTCCACTTTCTTTAACGACTTAAAATCAGGGCTTTCACAACACTCGCCACTGCAGGCGTGATGTCACAATACAAATAGCGAACAAAACTTGACCTCAACCAAATCCCAATAAATGGGTTTCGATATTAAAATTGAAGTTTGCTGTTTTGATCGTAGTCTCTGGCTCACTGAGCAGGTCTGAACAGAATGATTGATACGGATAAATATTAACGTCTTTCATTGAAATTCCTTTTCATGATTGCGTTTTATCACGATACCTTGAGCCTAGATAATCCATTGAGGATCACCTCAAATGAAACCTAGTTATCTCAGTGGAAGGGTTAAACACTCCTGTGTTCCCGTAGTGAAAATAATTCTATTCTGCAGAAAGAAAAGTAACCTTCTGAAAATATTCTATGTTAAAAGATTGTTTACGTTTCACTTATTGTCAAGCGTGAGGCAGGAGGTTTATTTTATTTGCAAAAAAGCTCGCCGCACGACACGACGATAACAGCGGTAAAAAGCATAATGTGATATCAAGAGTTCAACATTGATCTGAAGTCTGCGAGGACCAAGCGTGGACAGGAACTAACTAAGCGATCGTAAAATCGGTCGCAACTACGCGCGGCCTATTCTTATTTGGTAGCCATTGATTCAACAATAACTGTCAAAGTTTGGAAGATTTCGACTCATTTTCATCATTAGATTCTGTAAAGAGTCACTCAGCATCTGATTATATGGCCTTGCTAATGACTTTATAAACACTTTGACTGAAACAGAACACAACTTGTTCTTACTGTTGAAACAGGAAATCTATTTTCTTGTACTGACGAAAACTCTAAGATTAAAAATGATGCCATTTGGGGATGCTTTGACCTACTTAGGTAGCCCTGTGAAATATGATCATATCGTTCCACTTGCTTCCCACAATTGAGCCGCAGTGTACCTTCACAAACTTGTTATTCACCGATGTTTGTGCCCATAACCAATACATTTATACCTTTATAATTCACTTGTTCTATAGGCTTAAACCCATGATGTAAGTACAAACCTCCAGTTAAATCTTCTGTTTGAAGATATAATTTTTTCACACCTATTTTATGTGCTAGCGATATTATCTCTTTCACAAGTTTTGAGGCGACACCCTGTCCCCTAGCCTGCTGAGTGACGTAAACACCACCAAGCCAAAATTCAAATTCTGGGTATATGTCCATTTCTCGAATTTTTAGCTCTGCTGAACCAGCAAGAACACCATTTACTTTTCCAATGATCAGAATAGGCGCGGTATCTCGATTTATTGATGCAGAGACTTTTTCAACGACTTCCTCCTTGGTATAGCTACCATTGTCTTGGCACCATTCGTTGAAATACCAACTAGCTACCGTGTCTATCGCAGAGGGATTATCGGCAAGTAATGAAATTTCCATATATGTCCTTAGATGTACAACGATTTGATTTTCTTTATGAACAACATCTTACCAACTTAACCTTGTAAGGCAAGCAGCCCACAACCATTGATGTTTGTAGTCAAACTATACTGATATCTATTAATGACTTTATGATGATGTTTACTTTGCTGTGGCTTTATTGAAAGTTCGGACTGGCATGACTTCTAGGTTGAAAGTAACCTCATCACATTAGCTTTTTTATAGCCACAACTTTATTCGCCCTACTTGCATTTTAAACTTTGAAACAAGCTTTGGGGCATTTTAGAGTTAACCGATTTTAAGCACGCCACGCTTTAATCGCTTCTGTTGCTAAACCAGCTAGCTGTTTTGAAACTTCACGACCTTTGTAAATTGACGTTGTGTCTTTTGCGATTGGAACAGAATAATGAATATCGTGAGCAAGATTATTTAGATACTCGCGGCCACCACCTTCATAATTTTGCAGTTCCTGACCATTGAGCTGGATCATATAGCTATAGCCAAATGCACTCATGTTGCAATTTGCATTCAAGTACAAGCGACCTTCATGCTCCAAAAAGAACCATACTCGGTTTTCAGAATCCATTACTTTCATCGTCATCTCGCATAAGGGGATTTACCCGAACTTATCATAAAACCCAAACCGTAAATGGAAATACGCATCTCAACGGAACTTTTCGGTTAATTGATCTAATAAAGCTTCCATACTCTGCTCGAGGAGATCGAGCACTAGTTCAAAACCCTGTGCGCCGCCATAGTAAGGATCTGGTACTTCCGTTATTTGCGTATCAGCATAGGACAACATTAACTGTAACTTGTGTTGATACTCAACCGGACAACGGCTAAGCATATCCGCCAAATTGGCATTATCCGCAGCTAGAATTAAATCAAAATGCTCAAAATCAGCATTCACCACCTGCCGTGCCCGCATGCCCTCGAAACTAAAACCCCGCTTTTTACCAGCCTCAATAGCGCGGCTATCGGGCTTATCCCCTTGGTGATAACCAATAGTACCCGCCGAATCCACCTCAATATTAAGCCTGCGCTCAGCAATCTTAAAACGACAAACCGCCTCTGCCGTCGGTGAGCGACAAATATTACCCATACAAACCATCAATATTCGCCGTACACTTTGATTTTTTAACATGAATACCTCATAGCTTAGTATTATCAATAATTTATCTAGTGTGCTTAAACCTAGATGTAAACTTAATATGATAAGCAGCTTAATACATTAATTATTTACCTATAAATACAACATGTTAAACCTAGAAACACAAAATATTCTTACGCCAAACCATTATCAAAAATAAAATGCGCGCTACGATCCGAAAGTTAAGGGTGTCACCTCAGCTAAAATATTCCCCTTGAGCCATATACATACCAAGCACACACAAAATTTAACCTAACCCGTAAAATATACGATAAACAGCACAGAAACAAATTAGCCTCCTTGCTAAGGATTTTTTATCGACTAGGTTTATATGTCAGAGTACGGTTTAAAATAAAACTGAATGTTCACCGCATACTCGCTCAAATAAAAAATACACCACAAAGTACAAGAAGAGGAAAAGTAAAATGGATTTTATTGAACGAATCGATGTTCTATCAAAACGCATCCCTCAAATTGCTAATAGCCTTCAAACTGAGGAAGCGACTAAGAATGCCTTAGTCATGCCATTTTTGCATACAGTTCTAGGATATGATGTTTTTAATCCTAGCGAAGTTGTCCCAGAATTTACGGCAGATACTATAGGTAAAAAAGGTGAGAAAGTTGACTACGCATTAATTAAAGAAGGTGAAGTGCAAATCCTTATTGAATGCAAAAAGTACAATGAAAAGCTGTCCATAAAGCATGCGTCACAACTATTTCGTTATTTTTCTGTCACAAACGCACGCTTAGCTATTCTTACAAACGGTACTGAATATCAATTTTATACCGATCTTGATGCTCCTAACAAAATGGATGAAAAACCATTTCTGATCTTAGATCTTGAAAATATTGATGAACACTTAATTCCTGAAGTTAAAAAGCTGACTAAAAACTCGTTCGACGTTAACTCAATAGTCAGCGCGGCAGGAGAACTAAAATACTTGAGTCAGATAAAACGTATTATTAGTGAGCAATTTAAAGAACCTGAAGAAGAGTTTATTCGCTTTTTTGCCTCAAGGGCTTATGATGGGGTTCTTACACCTAAAGTAAAACATCAATTTGCTGAAATTACTCATAAAGCACTAAGACAATTTCTCAACGACAGCATTAATGAACGTTTAAAATCCGCTATTGGCAATGATAAACCAACTGATGAAAACAAAAATTTAATCGATACCCCAATCCCATCCAATGATGAAAAAATTAAAGTAGTTACTACTGAAGAAGAAATTGACGGTTTCAATGTGATAAAAGCTATATTGAGGCAAAAAATAGAAGTTAATCGAATCATCGCAAGGGATACCCAAAGTTACTTTGGCATACTATTGGATGATAATAACCGAAAACCCTTATGCCGCTTACACTTCAATGCTAAACAAAAGTATCTAGGATTAGTGGATGAAAATAAAAATGAAACTCGTCATCCTATTAACTCTGTAGATGATATTTTTAATTTCAGTGAACAACTATTATCGACAGTCGCCTATTACGAATAACACTATCAAAATATCAATTGCGCATTACTCAGCGTAAAGACTTATGCGCAATTTGATTTACTAGGAACGGCTACTCAGTTTCAACATCGGTTCTTACCCGTAAAAAACTGGCAAACCGCGGTAAACCGTTAACGGTAAGCCCAAGGTATTTATAGGTGATGATAGTGCCCACTGCGGGGGGATGTTGGCGCTCTGCGAGACTAAAACCTGTGCCAATACTAAAAATTCGGCCGTCTGGCGTTTGCACTTTTAATGAGCCCATCTGCCCTGCAAATTGACCTTTACCAGGGATATAAGCGATAACAGTAGCTTCAGCATCATAATAAGGTTTTAGCTTCATCAAATGAGGATTGCGGCCACTGATATAAGTCGCAGAACTGCGATGCAGCATCAAGCCTTCGGCGCCTTTTGCAACTAAGGCATCGAGTTTTTGATACAGGGCTTCAAGGCTTTCTACTTGGAACTGCACTATGACTTCAAGATAATTCGATTTGCCACTCAGTTCAGTCAGCGCAAATTGATAGCGATGCTGAAAGTCGCCACTCGCCTTGGGGACATCGAACACCATAAATCGCACTTTGCGCCAATCATCATCCTTAGCCGAAGTTTGTCGAACTAAACTCGACATCGCTTCAAACTGGCCTCGCCCAAGCCATAATTCACCATCGAGGGGATAATTAGGAAAATTCGCAGTAAACCAAATGGGTGCGGCGATGGCATTTCCCTGCCGAGTGAATAATTCCTTGCCATTCCAGTAACCTCGAACCCCGTCGAGTTTCTCACTAATCAAAAAATTTTGAATATTAATATCTTGCGAAGTTCGAGTCGCATCAAACTCGGTAGCAAGTTGTATGGCAGGAGGTGAGGTGTGTGCGTTAACCGAAAGAGTTAAACCGCAAATTATAAGCAAGCTGAGCTTAAAAATACTAAAACGGATGAACTGATTAAATGTTAAATTTCGTAACGGGTTAGTATGAGTCATTCCCTTGCCCACGCTGCAATATATCCTTCATCAAGCTTAGGCCGCACGGCTAAAGTTGCACTAAAATAACCGCAAAAGTCACTAACTCCCTAAGTTAACAACGAATGTTGATGATCAAATTTGCTCAGTTAATTGTTTATGCACTTTTCATCTCAGGCTATACTGCGGCCAAATTTATGACTCAGTCAAATGTTAACAAAGACAACAGTAGGGTTTATTCACCCTGTTTTGAATGAGCAGAACCTCAGCGCTTTGTCGCTAACGTCAATTGGAAACACTATGAAACCAGCCAATAATCACGGTATTAAGCGCATATTCAGAGCGACGGGATTTTCGATGAAGGGCCTAAAGGCCGCTTGGATCCACGAAGCCGCCTTCAGACAGGAATTAATCTTGACGATAGTCATGTTACCCGTAGCCTTATGGGTTGATATCAGCACTATTGAACGCCTTATGCTGATTTTCACGTTGTTTATCGTGTTGATTGTTGAGCTATTAAACTCGGCGATTGAAGCTGTGGTTGACCGTGTCGGCAGTGAAATACACCCGTTAAGTGGCCAAGCCAAGGACATTGCCTCGGCTGCCGTCTTTATGAGTCTTGCGCTTTGTGGATTAACTTGGCTGGTTGTATTAACGCCGCTAGTGCTTTAATTCTTAGTTTCTAAACCGTTGTATGAGAAACCATTGAGCCATCGTCCCTTAAAAAGTCGATGGCTTGTTTGATCTGGGCTAAGCGGTCATTCTCAGCCCAATACGCAAGATACACATTTCGTGAAATGGCATTCGCGCCGCTGACAAGATGCAATTCGCCGCCGCGCAATGCATGTTGCACTAGATGCTCAGGTAAAAATGCGCAGCCGCCATTATTCAAGATGAAATCTAACGCAATACGTGCTGAACTCGTGTGCAGCGTTGGCACTGGCAGCGAGGCATATTCCTGCGCGTGAACAATATTGAACGCCGTACCCCAATCGACTTTTACATATTGCCCCGGCACAACCGCTTTTACCGTTTGACCTTTTAAGCTCGACACCAGCAACAAATTAATTTGCCCCAGTTGTACTATCTCAAATTGATCAAGCTTTGGCGGATCGAATGAAATCGCAATATCTAAGGTGCGGTCCATTAGCTGACGCGTCATTGCATTCGCGGGTAGCACTTCGGTGCGCAACGCCACGCCAGGTAAACCGACATGCAATCCCTGTAAATAACCTTGCAAGTAAGCGTCCCAAATATTCGGCCCTGCACCGATGGCAAGCTGCGTTGTCTGTAACTGGCTGAGGGAAACATCTTGCTTAGCCCGCTCCCATGCTGTTAACACCGCCTCGGCATGACCAAGCATACGTTCGCCTGCTGGCGTGGGCTGAATATTATTACGTTGCCGTTCAAATAAGGCGACACCCAAAATGCTCTCAAGCTGTTTCACCCTAAAACTCACAGCGCTTCGGGTGAGGTAAAGATTCTCAGCCGCTTTACCAAAATGGCGAGTACGGGAGACTTCGAGAAAGGTTTTTAGTAAATCGGTATCCATAAAAATTCTTGACCAACATAGGCAAATTTTTTTGATTTATAAATCAATAATACTAGCCAATACTCCAGTTGCAAATCTTTGTATATCAAAAACTAGAGGGTATCTGCCATGTCTGAACAGTCTTTTTTTAACGCTAACAAGGGTTCTGAGACGTTTAACGGCTCAGTTGCTGCCAGTTTTGTCTCTCAAAAACGTTTCTACGACGATGCTAATTTCCCCAAAGGCTTTAAACGAAGCGGCGATTTTACCAATAAAGAAGCTGAACTCCTTGAATTGCATGGTCATGCGATGAAGAATTTAGCGGAAGGAAAAACGCTGCCTTGCACCTCTGATGAAGCCCAATTTGTGGAAGTCGCCAAAGGAAATATCGCCCCCAGTAGCTTGTTAGAGCAGATCTGGGTAAAGTATCGCAGGCTCGCCATGGGGAAACCCTTTTATGCCGTGGTTGGTACAGTGCATTTGCCTGCAACCAAGCCCGAGATAGAAATAGAGACTGAGGCTGTATTTGATATTGAAGATGATGTTCAGGATGAACCTGAACCCGAGGATAAAGAATGAAGATTAAGGTTTGCTACTAAATGCGTGGTTGGATTTTATATAAAGAAACCGCGACTCAGCTAAAACCTGAATGGTATGAAATTGAGCGTCTACTGGCGGCAGCAAAAGCCGATAACATAGAGTTGGAAGTTTACGCACCTGATGAATTTGATCTGACTGTCACCAGAGAAGATAACAAGAGTATTTTATTGAATGGGCAAGCCGTCGAGCTGCCCGATTTTATCATTCCGCGAATGGGCTCAGGCACGACCTACTTTGCTTTAGCCATTATTCGTCACTTAGAAAGATTAGGGGTATATTGCCTCAATCCATCTAAAGCCATTGAAATCGTTAAAGACAAGTTATTCTCCCAACAATTGTTGGCCGAGAAAAATCTGCCTACGCCTAAAACCATGTTGGTTAAGTTCCCCGTCGATATCGCCCTCGTAGAACGCCATCTCGGTTTTCCTGTGGTGATAAAAACACTTTCAGGCTCACAGGGCAGTGGTGTGTTTTTATCCCATAAGGCGCGTGAATTTGACGATTTAATGCAGCTGATTGAAGCGACCAATAAAAACGCTAACATCATTCTGCAAGAGTTTATCGCTAACAGTCATGGGCGCGATCTACGCGTATTCACTATTGGTGGTCGTGTGGCGGGTTGCTATGAAAGGCGTGGTCAAGAAGACAGTTTCAAAGCCAATGTCAGTGCCGGTGGTTCAGCGCGTCCATTTCAGATCACTCCTGAAATTGAATGGCTTGCCACCCAAACAGCCAATATTCTCGATCTTGATGTTGCAGGTATCGATTTATTGTTTGATAACGGCCATTACAAAATTTGTGAGGCTAACTCATCTCCAGGGTTTGAGGGCTTAGAGTCCTGTTTGAATGTGGATATTGCCGCGCAAATTTTGCATTTTATTCGCATCCGTTTAGGCATGTTTAATAAAGATGAACCAAGTAGCCCAAAAATCGTGGCTGATAGCGTAGAGGCTGAGACTTCTACCCCGTCACCTCTATCGTCCTCTATCGAGACGAAATAGAAGTACTAGGACATATCAATATCTAGCGGGATCGTACCGCTAGATATTCTCAATATTGATGATTCTCCACCATGTTTGTGTCTATATCCATTTGTATCTCGCCCCATCAACAACGCAACAATCCTAAAGCCGTTCAGGAAGGAAACACTTGCCCTTAGTCTTTCAATCCACAATTGATGTGATCGCTCACTCAAATTTCATTCAACCTCACGAGAACCAGCCCTACTTTTGTTTTGAATCACAATTTTTTGCATTTTTTAAAACATTTTGTTCACATTGAAAAATTTGCTGTTAAACTCCAAATGTTGTTTTTTTATGGCACTAAATTCTGACCTTATCGCTAAACATAATAAGAATAATGCAGGAGTCACTCCTTAACATGTCGATCCGCCTATTACCCCTAATCATAGCGTCACTGCTCAGCACTCAAGTGCAAGCCGATGATTTTACTATTCAGTTAGGCGGCTTTTATTCGCAATCAGACACCAATATGGAAGTCACTAACCCTATTTCGGGTAATAATTTCACCTTAGATTATGAGTCCGATCTACAACTTGCAGAAAACGAATTTTTACCCTTTATCGAGTTAAATTATCACTTTAACGAACGACACAATATCTACCTAGACTGGAAACAGCTTCATCGTAACGCCGAAACCCAAGCCTTAACGAAACCCTTCCAGCTCGAGATTAACGACACCATTTATGATATCAAAGCAGGCGGTAATCTAAATTCAACCTTAAACATTGATGTACTGCGCTTCGGCTATGGCTATGATGTATTTCAAGGCAGTAACTATGATGTCGGTCTATCACTTGGTTTACATACTATGTTTATCAAGACAGGTTTTGAAGGGGTGATTGGTGTTTGCGCTTCATCGGAATTACTCAATAATGTCTGCGGTAGCCAAGCAATTCCGCGCATTGTTGACGAAAATGTCACTGCGCCACTGCCCGACATTGGCATATATGGTCAGTATGAATTTGTTCCCGGTTGGCAAATCACCAGCCATGCACAGTATTTTTACATCAAACTCAATGATGTCAAAGGCGAACTGGTTGATATTAAAGTGGGGGTTAATGCACAAATCACCCCAAACTGGCGTATGAGCGTGGCCTATAACTACTATAAAGTTGACGTTGATATCGCCCAAAATTCGCCGAATAAAGATACTCAAATCGCCGATTACAACATCTATTACAATTTTATTGGCCCTATGCTTTCTATCAGCTATTCCTTTTAATTCTATAAAAATCTCTTCCCATATTGTATTAAACACCCCTTCTCGCTCAAACAGTTGCCCGAACCCTAGCCCAAATTAGTGCTAAAAAATAAGGGCGCCTACTGGACGCCCTCATGATCCAACCCATTAAACCTATTTACGGCCATCCTGCTCACGTTTGGCTTTAAAGTCTGATGATTCAAGCCAATGGGGCCAATCTGAACCATTCGCTAAAGTGGTTATCATACTGGCGATCAAGTCTAGGTCTTGACTTACGCCCTCCAACGTCCAATTTGGATCATAATCATCGGCTCCTTGGTGATATTTATGCGCAATATAGTCAGGATCTGTATCCCCAAGACTCATAAATAACAATCCTGGTACACCTTGCTGGGCCAGCGCAAAATGGTCTGATCTAAACATCAATCCATTCTGTGGTCTTGGATCCGCTTTTACCGAACGGTCTTGGGCTTTGGCGGCTTTATCTAAGTATTGCTCCAACTCAGATACCCCTTCCCCATAGCGCAAAATGTAATCCACGCCTTTATTTACATTCATGCCATCGATATTTAAAAAGGCGACGATATTTTTGGTTGGCACACTGGGATGCTGAGCAAAATGCTGTGCACCAATCAGGCCCGTTTCTTCTGCAGTAAAAGCACTGAAGAGCACCGAGCGATCCAGTGGCGCCGTGCTAGCTTGCTGTTTGAAGTAACGCGCTAACGCTAAAACCCCCGCCACACCGCTGGCATTATCGACCGCTCCGTTTAAAATCTCTGACTTACCGTCTTCAATCACAGTGCCAAGGTGATCCCAATGGGCATGCATCATCACCACTTCCTCGGGGCGCGTTTTACCGGGCAGTAAAGCCGCAACGTTATGGGACTCGGCGCGTTCAATTTTATTGTTTAACGTGAGCTGCGCGCTCAGCTTAAGTGGGATAGCCTTAAAGTTTGGCTTGGCTGCTTGCCGTTTTAAGTTATCGAAATCCAATCCCGCTTTGGCAAAGATTTTTTGTGCGGTTTCGTGCTGAACCCAGCCCATCACGCCCACTTGACCTTGGTTATTATTGGCATCGACCAGAGTAAACTTAGTGCCCGTGTTGGAGTTTTGCACCACTCCCCAGCCATAGGCGGCAGGCGCTGTTTCGTGAACAATAAACACGGCCTCAGCGCCTTGACGCGCCGCTTCCTCATATTTATAAGTCCAGCGACCATAATAGGTCATAGCATTGCCTTTAAATATTGTTGGATCTTGGGTCGCAAAGCCGGGGTCATTCACGAGTACGATGACCGTTTTGCCTTTTACATCTAACCCTTGATAATCATTCCAGCCATATTCGGGTGCATTGATACCATAGCCAACAAATACCACATCGCTTTTATTCAAGCTGATTTTTTCGGCGATTCTTTGGGTTCTCGCGGTAAATTCACTGCCATTGGCAAATTTAAGTCCGCCGATATCAAGCTGCATGTTTTGATCGGCACTAATTTGCGCCAAAGGAACCGCCTGTAAATAGCTATCGCCAAATCCGGGTTTGAGACCCATATCTTTAAATGCTGTCACTAAATAGTCTAAAGTTAAGGTCTCACCTTCAGATAAGGGCGCGCGTCCCCCAAAAGCATCGCTCGCTAAGGTTTTCACATCGGTTCGGTATTGCACGAGATCGAGACTTTTCACAAATGCCGTTTCAGCAAAGACAGGTAATGAGATAGTGGCCAACAGACTTGTGGTTATGATTAAATTTTTCACAACTTTCTCCCAAGTTATTATCATTATTTGGTTTTAAGGATAGACTTTACCATATCATCTTTAATTTATGATGGAAGTCTTAGCGCAAACGGAGTCGCTGCATCCAAGAGTAAACGGTAATCATGTCTCCATCTGACCGATATTCTTGTCGTTGACCTAAATCTGACTGCAACAGAATAAAAAATAGCGAAAATTTTAAAATATCCGTGTATTTTCATTGAGTAAGGTAACAATATGTCGCTAGAGTTATTACAAGCTGCTGCACTGAACCTCAAAAAAGCAGTGCCTCTGATGCTCAAACATAAAATTCCGACCACACCCGTCAACTATGCGCTTTGGTACACTTATGTTGGTGAACAAAATCCCGAATTAAATCAACAACTCGATACTGTTATTGCCCAATACAACACTTGCCCTCCAGTCAGTAGCGAAATCTTGTATCGCCAATATGTTGCCGACCCAGTTGAACTCGATGTCAGAGAAATGCGCCAAAATCTGGATGCTATGGTGACTGAGCTTTCCCAATCACTCAAAGATACCAATCTAGATGCCAATGACTTCCAGTCGCGTATCGAAAGTAATTTTGAAAAGCTCAACCGCATCGAAGACGAAGGCTTTAGCGTCGAACAAGTACTCGATCTGGTCCGCAGCTTAGTGAAAGAGTCGGACAATATTCGCTCGAGCACAGAGTTCTTTACTGGTCAGCTGCAGAAGGCTCAAACCGAAATAGACGCACTAAAGAAAAAACTTGAACAAACAGAAAAAGACGTTCTCTACGATGCACTGACGGGCTGCTTTAATCGCCGCGCCTTTGACACTGATTTTGCAGGAATGATAGCCCAAGCCCCCTTAGGCACTTGTGTGATCTTGGCCGATATCGACCATTTTAAAGTGTTTAACGACACCTATGGCCACCAACTCGGCGACCAAGTGTTACGCGCCGTGGCGAAACGACTACAGGAATCCTGCCGCGATGGCACGAAACTGTATCGTTTTGGCGGTGAAGAATTTGCGATTATTGTCCCTAAAAGTCAGCTACGTATCGCAAGGCAACTGGCCGAAGCTATGCGCCGTGGACTCGAAAAACTCAGTTTAAAAGACAGACGCAAAGACGAACGCATCAATAATATCAGTGCTTCCTTTGGCGTCGCCCAATGGCAAGAAAAACAAACGGGTATGCAATTGATTGAAGCGGCAGACAAATTACTTTATGAAGCCAAACGCTTAGGACGAAATCGTGTGCTGCCTATCAGTAACTGATGGTTATAACTTAGCCTGAAGCCGATAATTCAGCTTCAGGCTAAGATGATTAACAAAATAGCATTTTTTTGAAAGCTAAGTGAATGATTTAAATTAGATTTCAGATTAATGTTTGAAACTGCGTGAAACAGTTCCAATATTCCCTTGCACGCCACTCCCTATTGAAACGGATGCATTCGTACCGTGTGTTTCCATCGACTCATTTTCGACGGGGATCGCCTGCACCACAAACCGCAGTTCAGCACCACCTTGAAGTGAATCGAAGGGATAACACGTAATTAACGTTAAGCGATTATCATCGGATGGCGCCATAAATTGAGTTTCGGTTTCATGTACGACCTGAGTCGCCACCACTTCATAAATAATGTGATTGCCTTTAAGCGTTTGTAACGATAATCGACGCCCCACCGCCATGCCATTAAGTATCGCAAAATGCGTGTCCCTGTGGCCGGCAATCACAGTATTGCCTTTTTGCCCCGCTGGCGCACTGGACAACACCAAACTCGGACCAAAGGCCAAATTGCGCCCAGAAGCCCCCGCAAGAACGTATAAACTGTCATTAAGCTCTGCTTCAATATTGTTGTTCGCCGCCACTTGCTCACGATGAATAGACAGCTTTGCCACGGGATAAGTATCCGCCCATGACCAAGGCTTATGGGATTGACCATCAGCCAAGGTTTTAGTCCACGCCTGTTCAATCAAATACTGGGCAAAGTGTGCTTTAGCTTGCATATAGAGTCCCTTTCCTAACAATGTTGCGCCAATTAAAAATAATCCCACCACTAAAAATCGCTGTGTTCTGCTTTTGCTCATCGCGCTTAACTCATCGTTCACTGGTAAGTGCCACCAAGGCCGCCTTCTCTTCCCGTCTTTGTCGAAGAATCGATCCCGTAAGAATCAAAGCGAGTAGCAAGGTCAGTGCACCTAATAACATATCCAAACGGCTTGACGTCGCGGTTTGCGGCAAGGCTCCAAAAGGTTGCCAACCTAAGGGCAAGTGTTGACGAACCACGGCATCACGGCTCATTGCAGTTGAGTCAATTGGGGTTAAGTCCACCGCCACTAAGCTGGTATAGGCGCTGACTAAGTGATAATTCATTGATAAGGCCGTCACTTGCTGTTTGACCTTGTCATCATTCGCGCCATTTTTACTCAACTCCAATGCACCAATCTGTTTACGCGCCCACAGTAAGTCTAAACCCGCACCTTGATGGGTCATCAATCCTGCAGAGTTATCCTGCAGCGAGAGCGACTGTTGCCAGTTTTGATGCCCTTGGCGTCCTGAAATCACTAACTCCTGTGGCTCACGGGCGCTGCGCTTTAAACTCACGAACACTGGCTCACCGCGGTACAGATCAGCAATCGGTGATGGCCAGTAATCGGGCACACTGCCATCATCAAAACGCACTTGAATATCGGTTAACACCGGATATTGAATTTTGCTCAGTAAGGCACTGATCTTCTCATCGACTTCATCCACTTTGCCAATATAGGTAAAAGTGCCACGACCGAGTTCAGCCGCCCTTTGCATAAAGTGAGAATTAGGCGCCGAACCTATGCCGACAGTAAATAGTCGGCTTTCACCTATTTGATAACGGATCAAATCAAATAACGCTTGTTCATTGCCCACAGAGCCGTCGGTCATAAAGATCACTTGGCGCAAAGGCTGCGTTGCATCAAGCGATACACTGCCCAAGGATTTTGGCAAGGCAGCGTCCAGTGCTAACGCCATTTCAGTGCCACCATCGGCCTGTAAACGGCTCACAAACTGACGGGCCCGTGACAAATTCGACGAAGTCCCCGGTAATGACACTGTTGAGAACTGAGACAAACTGGAGTTAAATTCGATAATGTTAAAACTGTCCTCCGGCTTCAGTCCTTTTAACGCGTATAACAGTGCATTTTTAGCTTGAACGATAGAATCCCCCGCCATAGAGCCCGAAGTATCAATCACTAAAATTAATTCACGGGGCAAACTCGGCTGAGTACTCTTTTCAACCTTAGGAGGCAACACCATGACGAGACTGTAATTATCATCATTTACGCCGCTGGTTTTACTTGTCTCAAGTGTATCCTGAGACAGATTTTCGCCATCAAGCTTATGGGTTTGACCTTGCTGATTAAACACCCAAGCCATTGGGCTAGTGCCCTGCTGTACTCGCCATTGCAGCACAAAATCACGATTAGCGGGCACACGTTGCGCCAGCGATACATCGACCGCGCCGCTGTTGTCTTGCTTGAGTTTGATGTCATGGTAAGGACTCTCAATGGACGCTTTATCAACCCCTTTTGCGAGTAAGACTTGAATGTCTGCCTTCAGCACAGGATCGCGTCCACTGGCGCCGTCCCGCACTGGTGCCACAATCCGGTCAGCATCAAACACCTGCGAACTTGTCACTCGGCTTGATTGGCGCACCTGTGCCATAGGATCATGTGAGTCGCTAGCACTTGAATCCGATGTTAATCCCGGAATATAACGGGGCGCGACCACCAGCGGAAAACGTAAACTAAACAAACCATCTTCATATTTAATGGTCTCCTGATAGCTGATTTCTACAATCAGCTCCTCTTGAGGTGCTAGGTTTGCGACTTCGGTCGTGAACATATTAGGCCGCTCTTGGCTCACTAAGCTGGCACGTTTGCCTTCAGCTTTCGCTTGCTCAAAAATCTGCTTGGCATCGGCCTTAGGATGAATTTGCCCTTCGATCACTCTCTGGCCTATATGTAATCGCAACGAATCCACCGCAGCCTCATTGGGCAGCGGGAACAAATATTGCCCATTCAACACAAATTCAGTATTGTTGCGAAAAACCTGTTTCACGCTCACGCGATTACTTAAGCCAGATACTTGCATCGACACTTGTGTATCGAGCGGCAAAGATGGCACCCAAGCACCGCTCGGCTGACGATAAAGTAATAATCCCTGAGTAATGTCATCGTAATTAATGATGTGTGACTCTGCCGTTCTGTGAGCACTATTTTGCCCGACCAATGCCGAAGCCATATTCTGTGGCGCAGATAATGTGCCGGTACTATTCGGCGAAGCCAATGCCACAAAGGGCAAACCCCAACACACGGCGGCACTAATCAGCAATACCGCTACCGCTTCACTCACTTCTTTTACCCTTTTCCCTGTGATCATCACAAAGGCTTCCTCTATTAACAAATATGAACTGATGTTGGTTGTCGTTAATATGAACGACATAAAATGGACTGCTTAAATTGACCGCTAGTCAGCAGAGTGCCTTGCCGTCAAGGCCAAATGAGGCTGTAGTGTTAATGTCACGCGGCGGTCGAACACATCTGATTCTCTGTCTTGGTCGGCTTGCAAAGGCGATAAAGCGCCAAAGGCTTGAGTGGTCATGCGCTCGGCAGTGACGCCTTGCTTAATCAGGTAGCCACGCACCTCCAGTAGACGCTGCTCAGAAAGGGCTTGGTTGTAACTCTCATCACCACGGCGGTCTGCATAGCCCTTCAGCTCAAGATTGAGTTCTGGTGACAAATTCATCACCTCAGCCACATCATCTAATTGAGGTAAAAAATGCGATTCAACCTCAGAGGAACCGGTACTAAACTGTACGCTAAGCCCCAAGGCGAGTTCACTGAGCAATTGACGTTGCGCTGACAGCAACTCATCAAGCTCTTGCTGCGCCTTGGTATATTCGCTCGCCCGTTTTTCGGCGGCTTGCTGTTTTACACTCCACTCGGATAACTGGGACTCTTGCAAATGGATCTGTCTTTGCTGAACGTGCAGTGTGTCTGTATCGCTGACTGATTTGCCAATTAAGGTGCCAGTGAACGCACCAATAATAGCCCCCACTGGACCACCGACTAACGCCCCTACTAAGGCTCCACCACCGAGGCCAATTAGGGCTTCCGGTTGTTCGTCCTCGCTTGCGTATTCGTCATCCATCGCGATACCGCTAGCATAGGCATCATTTTCTAGGGTGAGGTCTTGTCCTATCACTTGGTTTTGCAGTGAAACCCGCGCCGACACACTGGCTACAGGTGCGCTTAATAAACTCAAAACCAATAGATTAATTAGTGTCTTTTTCATCATCTCATTCCTTTTTGATTATTAGCTGAGCTTGGACTCGTACCTGAAGCAATCCACTCAACACCACATCAGGTCAAACGGGTACAAAACTGAATGGGGCTATTAAACACAAGTGGAATGGCATGAGCAGGGATGGAAGATGGCAATACAACTATCAATTGTGGCAACAAAATGGCAATTACATTTGTGGCCTTTTTTCTCGGGTAAAATCCTGTATAGTCACGAAAACTTACTCCCCCAAGTCAATAGGAATACGGCTCTATGAAGCGTATCGCCATAGTGGAAGATGAAGCGGCCATTCGCGAGAATTACAAGGACGTGCTGCAGCAACACGGTTACAGCGTGCAAACCTACGCCGACAGACCATCGGCCATGCTAGCCTTTAATACCCGTTTACCGGATTTAGCCATTATCGACATCGGCTTAGGTAATGAAATTGACGGCGGCTTTATGCTATGTCAGTCATTGCGCGCCATGTCGAGCACACTGCCGATCATCTTTTTAACCGCCCGTGACAGTGACTTTGATACTGTGTGTGGCCTGCGTTTAGGCGCCGATGATTACTTGAGCAAAGAAGTGAGTTTTCCCCATTTAACCGCACGCTTAGCCGCATTGTTTCGACGTTCTGAACTTGCGGCCAGCCAAACGGCGCAGGAAAACTTGCTCGAACGTGGCCCACTGACCATTGATGCCAACCGCATGCAAGTCTATTGGAACCAGTTACCAATCGAGCTTACCGTAACCGAATTTTGGATGGTGCATGCGTTAGCCAAACATCCTGGCCATGTACGCAGTCGCCATGAATTAATGCAAGAGGCTAAAATCTTTGTCGATGACAGCACTATCACCTCCCATGTGAAACGCATTCGCAAAAAGTTTATCGCTACCGCGCCAGAGTTTGATTGTATTGATACTGTCTATGGTATGGGTTATCGCTGGGACAGCTTAGCCTGATCTATGGCTTAACCAACCTTTAAGCGCGCGGTGTTGAACCAGATAACCTTGGATGAATGAACTTTTAAACCCATTAATGCTGATCCCTAACTTATGACACGTTTCCCCTTTGGTCTACGCACTAAAGTCATCGGCCTTAGCCTGTTCTTGCTCTGCCTTCCTTGGCTGGGGTACCAATATGTGTGGGAAATGGAAAAGTATCTTCGCCACGGCCAAGAACGCACCTTAGAAGGCACCACTCAAGCACTGGCCACTGCGCTGCACGAGCGGCCGAAATTGTTCGATGGGCAAGCGAGTTTTTTAAAGCAAGTGGAAAAAAGCCGCGATCTATACGCCTATCCACTGGCGGGGGCGATTCTACTCGACGGCAAACTCAACGAATGGCAGGAATATCAGCACAGATTTATCCAATACGGTGAGGCGCACCAAATTATGCGTGCCGATCCGAACGCTCCCCTGACCTTAAGCTTTACCCACATGGTCGGCCAATACGATGGTTATCTGTATGCTTTTTTTCAAGTCATTGATCCAACCGTGGTACTGCGGGGTAAAAATGCCCTAAGTGTTGATAGAAACGATCATCTCTCGATTGCGACACTCGCGCCCGACAATAAATTCAAACGCTATATCGTTGCCACGACTCAACCCGGCTGGATCAGCGCCTTCGAATTACCCGCTAATCCTAAGCAAACTGTGCCTGTTACACCTGAGGTGCGTATCCAAGGACAATGGGCAACGACAGATGTGGGCTACAATGTCGAGCTGCGTATTCCCTTAGACATGGTCGGCAGCAAACTCGGATTTGCCATTGCCGATGTCAACGACAGCAAATACCGTGATGTCGCTGCAGTTGTCGGCACCTCGGCCTTAGATACGGTCGACAATCTCGGCACTGTGCTGGTACCATCACCGGAAATTGAAAGTATTATCAAAGGCATGAGCCACTATAGCTCACGTATTTGGGTGGTCGATAAACACGGTCGCGTACTGGCAAAATCCGGTGACATTCGCGCTAATGACAGTGTATGGACCCGCACCTTAGAAGATGAAAAGAGCACCGCGCTGTGGGATACCTTCAAGCGTGATTATCTGCATCCGCTGTACTATAAAATTCTCACTAAACCGCCCAAAGACTTTATTGATTCCTTACAAGATTCCACCGAGCTTGACGGCAGTCATATCCAAAAAGCCCTCGCGGGTCAGCAAAGTTCGACTTGGCGGTTAACCCCAGACAACAAAGCTGTGGTACTCGCCGCTGCGAGCCCCATTTGGATTGATAACAATGTGATGGGGGCCGTCGTCGCCGAAGAAACCACCCACGGAATTCGAACCCTACGCAACCGAGCGCTGGAAAAACTCTTTAACGTGATTTTGACCATAATGAGTATGGGCACCTTGGCGCTGTTCTTCTTCGCCTCGAGTATTTCTAACCGCATCCGTAAATTGCGCGATGAAGCCGAAAATGCCATCGACAGCCAAGGCCGTGTGCGTAATCACCTCAAACCGTCGAAGGCTCGGGATGAAATTGGCGATCTGTCCCGTAGCTTCTCTAGCATTGTGGGGAGACTGGGGCAGTACACTCACTATCTAGAAAACATGTCGTCGCGCCTGTCCCATGAGTTACGTACGCCCGTGGCTGTGGTGCGTTCATCCCTTGAGCATTTAAACCTGCAGACCTTAGATAAAGACACGCAAAAATATGTCGACCGCGCCCAAGAAGGTGTCAGCCGCTTAAGTATGATTTTAAACAACATGAGCGAGGCAACACGCCTAGAGCAGAGTTTAACGCAGGCCGATATCACTAAGTTCCCACTCTCCCAAGTGGTCAGCGGTTGTATGCAAGGTTATCAAATGACCTATCCAGAACAAGGCTTTAGTGTGAAAGTGCCCGAGCAACCACTGATGATGCAAGGGGTGCCAGAATATATCGCCCAGTTAATGGACAAACTTATCGCCAACGCCATTGAGTTTTGCCATAAAGACAGTGCTATCGAAGTCACGCTCACCCAAGTGGGTAAGCAAGCAACTCTGCTTATCAGTAACTTAGGGCCTGAACTGCCCATTGATATGTCGGAGCAGATTTTCGATTCCATGGTGTCGGTACGGATAAATCAAGCCCAAGATAAACCCCACCTAGGCTTAGGTCTGTATATCGCGCGATTGGTCGCCGAGTTCCACCAAGGACAAATCCTTGCCCGTAATCGCAGCGAACATAATGGTGTGGATATCCTTGTTACCTTACCTTTAAATTAAGAACATACGGCCTTTAAGTTAAGCGTGTTACAGCTTTTAAGCCCTGCGTCATAATCTCAACAGCTAAAATACAGGAGGCCAATAACATGAGCCAAACTCATCACGCGCCTCCTGTCATTTATGCGTGCAGATGCTAAGATGACCGCCATAACAATCGATAAGAAACGCCAATTATTCTCCCAAATTGTTCAACCTATTCGTTCAACCTAAATGCCAAGGTAATGATCCAATGACAGATAAACATCATCAAGCCACCCAAATCGTCAGCTTAGGTCGAGACAAAAAATGGACCAAAGGCGTGATCAATCCGCCCGTCTTTCGCGCTTCGACTATCGTATTCGAAACCATGGATGAAATGCGCCACGCCGCGAAAAATAAAACCAATGGCGAGATGTTTTATGGCCGCCGTGGCACCCCAACCCATTTTGCCTTTCAGGCTGCGATTGCCGAACTAGAAGGCGGCGTCGGTACGGCGCTGTATCCTTCTGGCGCTGCGGCGATCAGTGCGGCGCTACTGTCATTTTTAAAAACGGGCGATCACCTATTAATGGTTGATAGCGTGTATGAGCCGACGCGGGATCTGTGCACCCATATTCTCGGCGGTTTTGGTATCGAAACCACTTACTACGATCCGCTGATTGGCGCAGGCATTCGCGACCTCATTCGCCCCAATACTAAGGTACTGTTTTTAGAGTCTCCGGGCTCCATCACCATGGAAGTGCAAGATGTACCGACCTTGTGCCGCATCGCCCACGAACATGGGTTGATCACTATGCTGGACAACACTTGGGCCTCGCCCATCAATAGCAAACCCTTTGAAATGGGTGTAGATATCTCAATTCAAGCGGCGACCAAATATATCGTCGGTCACTCAGATGTGATGATAGGCACGGCCACGGCCAACGAAAAATACTGGCCACAATTACGTGAACACAGTTATTTGATGGGACAAACCACATCGCCAGACGATGTGTACCTTGCTGCCCGCGGCCTACGTACCTTAGGCGTGCGTATGGCGCAACATGAAAAAAATGCCCTGCAAGTGGCCAACTGGTTGAAAACCCGGCCAGAAGTCGATCATCTACGTCATCCCGCGTTTGATACATGCCCCGGGCACGAATTCTTTAAACGCGACTTTAGTGCCTCCAACGGCTTGTTCTCCTTTATCTTAAAACAGGGCAATGACGATGCGGTCACCGCACTGGTTGAAAATATGAGTCACTTTAAGATGGGCTTTTCTTGGGGCGGCTACGAGAGTTTAATCCTCGGTATTTTCGGTATTGAAAAAATCCGCTCTGCAACTCAATGGGATGCGAGCAAACCTTTGATCCGTTTACATATTGGTTTAGAAGATCCCGCTGATTTAATCGCCGATCTCAGTGCTGGGTTTGAACGCTTTAACGCAGTATTGGCGGCCAAAGCTAAGTAACGATATTTAATGTGCTAAGTGCTAGCAGAATATAAAAAAAAGGGGCGGAATAAATATTCTGCCCCTTCTCTTATCGGTACTGATACAAATACGAATTTTTATTGCAATATCATTATGCTTATCGCAAATAAACCGCTAAACCATAAACTCTACAGCGATTAATTCGCTTTCGCTCCAATGCTTAATGCAGGATCGACCCAAGCCGCAGAGCCATAAAGCGGCACTGTTGAGAGCGCATGTTTATGGCTACCATTGGTCTCTTTCGTCGAATAGGACAAATACAACAGAGTCTGATTTTGCGCATCATAAATTCGGCGCACTTTTAATGACTTAAATAAAATACTCAGGGACTCAGTGAAAATCACTTCGCCGTGTTTTCCCATGTCTATCTTCGCCAGATCGGCCGCAGTAATTGGCCCAGTTTGACGGCAACTGATCCCCATATCGGACGGATCAGCAAAATCTAAATTGGCTTCGATACGACTGATATGGCAAGTCACCCCAGGTATTTTAGGATCGTTTTTAGCATCAATAATCACATCTTTAGTGGTAAAAAGCCCTAAGCTCACCTTACCCACATCGTCACCACAACCCGCAAGCAATAAACCTACAGAGGCCGCAAACGCACACTTCAACAGAGTTTTCATTATTACTTCCTAAATATTACGAACTAAGTAAAGTATAAAAAAACAAAACTATCTCTTACGGATTTCAAGTGTGACATCTGGCGCATCTTCCCAGTTAATGGGTTTAATATCAGTGACACAAGAAACGCCTGGACGAGTACTTTTATAGGAATTTACACCTGTAACTTTACCATCGAAAAACCAAAATATACGGTAATCATGATAACCAAAACCAGACCCAGTTTTACAAAATTGCCATGCCTCATTCTTTCCTTGGAACTGACGATCATCAGGTGGCCCCATAATATTAAGCACTTGTTCCTTGGTATCTCCAGCATTAACTAAAATAGATTGCTTATCGAGTGAACCACAACCTGAAAGTATGATGAAGATACCTAACAATAAAATTCGATACATAATAACTCCCTGTTATATATTTAAATTCTAAGCTAATTCATTTTGCAAATAGCTTTTGTGCCCAGCGGGTTAATCCGGCTGTCACTGAGCCAAAGTGATCGCCGACCACGACCGGAATATCGGGATAGATACCAGCGATTTTCGCATAAATCGCAGGGCTTCGTGCCGTACCACCCGTCACATAAATCACATCGGGTTTACACTCTGCTTCAGCGGATAAATCCTCTGTTGCTGAGCGGTTTACCGCGACATTTGTTGCAGCCAAAGTTTTTGCAGCTTGCGTGAGCGCTTGGTGCATCAGGGCTTCCACTTTCGTCAGCGACGGCTCAATGGCATTTTCAAACAATTCACGACTCACACCCGCGTGCAGCGCCGCTTCGATAAAATCCAGATTAACATCAGTATTATCGGTATCTGACAGCGCAATTTTCGCACGCTCGGCTTGGCGAACCAGTTGATAGCTTAACTGCTGCTGTTGCACCTTTAACAATCGCTTCAGTAACTGTGGCTGCTCGGCTTCTTTCACCAATTCATCAATCAATTTACGGCTACTTAAGGTACTGAATTCTCGCTGAGCGCTAATATCATTCACTGCTACCGCATTCCAAAAGGTTTTACTGGGCATAGGTTTGCCATTGATCATCAAGGAACCTAAACCAAAGTGCGGCATAAAGGCATTCATTGCAAGGGCGATATCGAGATCGTTACCGCCGATACGCTGACCACTATGGCCGAGGAAATCTTCACTGCGATCCGCTTTTTGTTTATGGGCGGGTCCCATTTTTACCACAGAGCAGTCTGTTGTACCGCCGCCTACATCGACGACCAATACCGTTTTGTTGTCGGTCAAGGTCGCTTCATAATCCATCCCCGCCGCTAACGGCTCGAACAGAAAATCAACATCGATAAAACCCGCGCGTTTTGCCGCTAAGGTCAAAATAGCTTCGGCCTGACGGTTACTCTCTTCACCGCCTATGCCTTGAAAGTTCACCGGACGACCAATAATCGCATGGGTGATCATCGCAGTGCTACCCTGTTTCACAAGGTCTTTTTCAACTAACACAGATTCGGCGCGCACTTTAATGTGCTGCATCATCAAGGTAACAATATCTTCAAACAGGGCAACTTGTTCGGGTCTAAGCCCTGTCGCGCCTAAAAAGGATTTTGGCGAACGGACATAGAATCCCTCCTCCGGCATCTCTAAATACGCGCTCACCGCCTGCTCGCCAACAAATACAGCCTGAACATCGGCATCGAGATCTAACTCATGGCGCACCATACGGGCACGACTCAATTGCGCGGCGCGCTTTTTGGCGTAATCGGCTTTCAATTCAGTGGGAAGGCCACGATAAACCGCCTCGGCGATCAGTTCTCTGTCCATCGCGTATAAGGTCGAAGGCAAATAAGCTGATTGCTCTGATAACGCCAATAACTGCACACCATCATCCAGCATGATCCCCACGGCGCAGTTAGCACTACCATAATCAAATCCAACAAACATACCTTCTACTCCCGCGATAAAAAAGCCGAGCAAGATAACATAGTTTGCGATAATGCCCAAGGAGTTAACACTGACGGATTTATTCTCAAGGAAGCCACGCTTACACAGTTTCTCAAGACTTAAATCGCAGTAACGCGAACAGAGTTTAAGCTCAATCCAAGATGATCATCATAAGGTCATATTTCTGTCACACTCGTCATCAAGTTGACATATTTCCCTCGTATCTTTATCCCAGATAAATCCCAGACTGATTTTGGCGTGTACGCAATATTTATCATTGAAATTCCTTCACTTGTCGGCAGTAAATCTGATTGCACAACGGCGGATGAATGCTATTGTATATTGCGCCATGACGCTTGCTTAAAGGAGCTGTGCAGTGTCCCCGAATACCGATAAACTTTCGATTGATAAAGAACTCTCTTGGTTGTCTTTTAATGAGCGGGTATTGCAAGAAGCCTGCGATCACAATGTTCCCTTAGTGGAGCGAGTGCGCTTTTTAGGGATATTTTCCAATAACATGGATGAGTTTTTTAGGGTGCGTGTGGCTGCGGTCAGACGCTCCATTTTGCTGTCATCCCTGCAGGAAGGTCGCAGTAATAGCCGCCATTTAATGGCCAAGATCCAATCGAAAGTGATGGCATTGCAAGAAAGGTTCGATGGCATATACACGGATTTAATGCGCGAACTTGTACGTCGTAATATTTTGTTAATCAATGAGAAACAATTAAGCGAATTCCACAGCGACTGGCTGAAAAAGCATTTTAGAGACCATTTCAAACGCCATATCGCGCCGCTTATGGTCAATAATAATCGCGATCTGATCAAGCAAATCAACGACGACGCCACCTATTTATGCGTGTGTTTATTCACTAAGGCGCGCCGCCAATACGCCTTAGTCGAAGTACCGACTAAAAATGTACCGCGGTTTATCGAACTCCCAGCCGAAAAGAGTAAAGCGAAAAAATATCTGATTTTATTAGATAACATTATTCGCCACTGCGTAGATGAACTCTTTGGTCCCTTCTTCGAGTACGATGCTATCGAAGTGTATTCGATGAAGTTAACCCGCGATGCCGATTTTGATATCACTGACGAGCTTGAACAAACCCAGCTTGAGAAAATGACCAAGGGATTGAAAAAACGTCTTACCGCCGAACCTGTACGCTTAGTGTACGACAAAGAAATGCCTGAACACATGTTGGTGATGCTCAAAGAAAACCTGAACATCAGCTCGACCGAATGTTTGATCCCAGGCGGGCGTTACCACAGCTTTAAAGACTTTATCGCCTTCCCCAACCCGAGCCGCGACTACCTCGAAAACGAAAAACTGCCGGCGCTCAATAGTGCAGGTTTTGGCCGCAGTGCCAACAGTTTCGATGCGATTCGGATGGGCGATATCATGCTCAATTATCCGTACCATAAGTTTTCCCACTTTACCGAAATGGTGCGCCAAGCGGCCTACGATCCGGCGGTGCGCTTTATTCGAATTAATTTATATCGAGTGGCGAAAAAATCCCATGTGATGCAATCGCTTATCGATGCAGTGAAAAACGGCAAACAAGTCACCGCCGTAATTGAACTCAGGGCCAGATTCGATGAGCAATCCAACATCGAATGGACCCGCATCTTGGCCGAAGCGGGCGTCAAAGTTCACCATGGTATCACCAGCTTAAAAGTGCATTCCAAGTTGTGTTTAATTGGCCGCGAAGAACAAGGGGAAATCAAACTCTATTGTCACGTCGGCTCAGGCAACTTTAACGAAGGCACGGCGCGGGTCTACACTGACTTGTCGCTGTTCACCGCCAATCAAGAAATTGCCCGTGAAGTGGAGCAAGTGTTTGACTTAATTGAGCATCCGTATCGCCGCGATAACTTCCAGCATTTAATCGTGTCGCCCTACGATGCCAGACAAAAACTGAGTCACTTGATTGATAATGAAATCGTCAATGCCCAAAGCCATATGAAGGCGGCGATTACCTTAAAACTAAATAACTTACTCGATGAATCCTTAGTACAAAAGCTCTATGAAGCCTCGGCGGCTGGGGTCAAAATCAAGTTACTTATTCGCGGCATGTGTTCGCTTATCCCGCAAATTCCGGGGATCAGCGACAACATCGAAGTCTATAGTATCGTCGACCGATTCCTCGAACACTCGCGGGTGATGCTGTTCCACGCGGGTGGAGAGAACAAACTCTTTATCTGCTCCGCCGACTGGATGAGCCGCAACATAGATAATCGCGTCGAAGTGAGTGTGCCGATTTATGATCTGCGCCTAAAACAGATGATAATGGATATTTTATCCTTACAGTTCAATGACAACACTAAAGCACGTGTCATCAACAAGGAACAAAGTAATCCTTATCGGAATCGCGGTAACAAACGAAAAGTGCGTTCTCAAATTGCCATTTATCAATATCTGATTAATTATGAGAAGCGCCAACTGCAAGAATTTAATGCCTTACGTATGTCCACCCATGAGGGTGACGCTGAGCGAGAAGTGA
This sequence comes from Shewanella sp. NKUCC06_TVS, assembly GCF_019345515.1. Lineage (NCBI taxonomy): Bacteria > Pseudomonadati > Pseudomonadota > Gammaproteobacteria > Alteromonadales > Shewanellaceae > Shewanella > Shewanella sp. NKUCC06_TVS. The sequence continues at coordinate 257,612 of NZ_JAHKQX010000003.1, forward strand.
AAACTCAGCCTGACATAACACCTGAGTTACGGGCCAAAGCCAGCTAATCGCTGGCTTTATATCACTTTGATTGCCTAAGGATAATCCGATTGGTAACCACATATTCGCACACACAGTCACATGCTACGCCCTGCAATGTACTCGCAAACTCTAAATCGCGCCACTTTGTCGCCATCGATATGGGGTCGAACAGTTTTCATCTGGTCATTGCCCGCGAGCAAGATGGCAGTTTGCAGATTTTACATAAAGAAAAACAACAGGTTCAGCTCGCCACTGGACTCAATGCGCAAAATATTCTCGACAATGACGCCATAGAACGTGGGCTCAATTGCCTACGGGATTTTAACCAACGATTTTCCAATCTCGACCAAGCGCAAGTGCGATTAGTCGCCACCCACACTCTGAGAATCGCCAAAAACCGCGATCAGTTTATCGAGGCGGCGCTCGCCATCATGCCCTATCCGGTGGAGGTCATTTCGGGCCATGAAGAAGCGCGTTTGATTTATAACGGTATTGCCCAAAGCCAAGTGCTAGGAAAAAGTAATTTAGTCATCGACATCGGTGGCGGATCTACCGAAGTGGTGATCGGCCAGAAAAATACCCCAACTCAGTTATCTAGCCTGCGCTGCGGTTGTGTGAGTTTCAATGAGCGTTTCTTTATTGATGGGCTCATCACCCCAGCCTCATTTCGCGATGCCCAAAGTGCGGCCGATAAGCAGTTCGCGTCGCTCTCAAAGGAATATTTCGCGGGTGGCTGGGAACTCACCTTGGGTAGCTCAGGCACAGTAAAAGCCATCTGCGAAGCAATTCAAGAAGAGCACGGCGACGAAACCATCACGCTGCCACGACTCAAACAGCTCAAAATCAAGTTAATCAAATGTGGCCATATTAGCCAAATCCAATTTGCCAACGTCGATGATAAACGCATTCCCTTAGTGCCCGCCGGACTTGCCATTTTGATCAGCTTTTTTAGGCGCTTACCGATTCAAAAACTTGAGTTTAGCCCAGGAGCACTGCGTGAAGGCGTACTCTATGAACTGGCAAAGATTGGTCAATATCAGGATATTCGCCACCGCACCGTCGACAGTATTGCCCAGCTTTATCATATCGATATGGCCCACGCGGCTAAGGTACGCGACACTGCTATGGCCTTGTTTGAACAGGTCGCCGATGAATGGCAATTAAGGCCCCATGCGCGCTTGCTTGCCTATAGCGCGACTTTACATGAAATCGGATTACACATTAATTCAAAATCCCTGCACAAACACGGCGGTTACATTATCAGTAACAGTGACTTACCTGGGTTTAGCGAAGCATTACAGCTGGATTTAGCGCGACTTATCACCAACCACAGAAAAAAGCCTAACGAATTAATGCTCGCTGAACTCGATCCCAACCATAAGCTCACGCTCAATCGCCTACTCAGCCTGCTTAGGCTCGCTGTCTTGCTCAATCTTGGCCGTATCGCTAAGACGCTGACCTTAGATCATATTAAAGTGATCCCCGATGGACTCATGCTAGTACTACCAAGCCATAAGCGGAAAATCAGCTTGTTTATGAAAGATTTACAGCGAGAACAAAAACAAATGCTCACCCTTGGAATGAACCTGCGTTTAGTGTCTAGTCTGACTTAGCTGTTACGGCGTTAGCTCAGCCTAACGTGGCCGAGGCGAGTGTGGGTTAACTCTGTGTGAATACGTTTAGCGAAGAATTCAGCACTGAAATATGCCCTTAATCGAGGGCCATTATCTCGCCTAAAACAAGGTTAAGTTAGCTGTCAATCTGGCTAGGTAACCGGATTTCAACAGCATAGCGGTAGACTTAATCCATGCGCCACAACAGATTAAAGTTTAAAGGATTTTTAACCCTTCACTAAAGCACAAATTCCTGCTCGCGCGTTTGCCGCTGAGTGGGAATTTCTGCTATCATCCACGGCTGACTAATCATAATTCCACGAATTTAAAGATAATCAGAGTCAAACCCTTTTTATCTCGCGATATCAGCCCCATCGCCTGCAGGTACAAGTATGATTAACCACTTTAGTGTGCTTGGTATAAAACCCAGTGCCAAAGAAGACGACATTAAAAAAGCCTATCGACGGCTGTCAAACAAATATCATCCCGACAAGTTGTTAGGCGCCTCGGAAGAGGAAAAGCAGCAAGCCGCCGTACAACTTGAACGCGTTAAAAATGCTTATGATGTGTTGTCCGATCCTAAGCGACGTAACGCGTTTATCAAAGATTTCAATAACGTCATAGTGACCGATCCCGCGAGCGCTATGCGCGAGCTGTGGGATCAATTTTATCCTTGAGCGTTTTCTAGAGTAGTGTCAAATGGTCAAAAAACTGAATATCTCACGCATTAATGAGCTAAAAAATAATGCCTACGACAATATCGAGTCCTACGACGATCCCGATACACCTAAAGCGCTAGAGCAATTTACTAGCCAAATCAAAAAGGTGTTAGAAGCCGATCCTAAGATGCTCGATACTGTGCCTGAGTACCTGCCTGTCGCGCTTTACGGTCGAATTAAGTTTCCCGCCGAAGCCAAACTCAAGTGGGCACATTGGATAAACACGGCAACTCAACCCGAGTGGGATGAGTTTAAAGTCACGATTGGCTTTAACAATGCTGATTTACCTTTAGTGTTAGCCGTGCGTGGTTACTCGGAAACCTTACTAATTGAAAGCTGCGCCGTGCTGTATTTACTTGAAACTCAAGGTAAAGCAACGCCAGCAGCAAAACATCACGACGATGAAGATGATGACAACGATTATGTTGGCACCTCAGATAACGACGACGATGATGAAGGCGAAGAGGAAGATGGCTACTACGATCACTACGATGATGAGGACCGCTAATGAACACTAGTCTCATTGAGATTACCGTCGCCGAAATTAAAGAGTTGGCGGACGTAGAGCCAAAACAAGCGAGCAAACGCTTTGAAATCATTGCAAATACCATGAGCGACGAGCAATTAGTCGAAGTTATCGAACACATGGATATCGTCACGCTGACCCAAATCAACAGTCATCATGATATCTCTTGCCCTTCGATCATGTCTGAACTCATGACCCCAGAACAAATTCGCGACATCGTCTGTCAGCAACCTTTGTACTGGGAAGAAAAAATCAAAAACAATGCCGAAGAGCTTATTCAGCATACCTTTGATTTTTTGACCTATTTAATTCGCATCCAAGATAGCGAAGAAAAGCAAACTGCGATTCTAGAATGTATAGCCGAAGATCCTGCGGGCCTCTTCTACCTGTCGATCCCTTTCATCGAAATGATGTTAGGCGAAAAGCATGAAGATGAAGACGGCTACACAGATCTCTATGATGACGAAGAAGACACTGAAACCATCGGCTACGACAGCCGCGTCGCCAGTGAAGATGCACACAGCCTCAGCATAGACGACCCACGCAGCCTAATGGCCTTGATCCACGAGCTCGCGCCCGATGTGGAAAAAGCCATTAAGAGTCTGCTGCGTAACGAAAGCTCAGGTTGGGAAATGATCATCAGCAAGTTTGTCAACGAGCTGGTTATTCAAGCCAAAGAGAAAAACCAAGTGACGGATGAATACGCTGAAGTCGATGATATGTTTAGCTTTTTGGATTAAGGAATTATTTGATGCAACTGGTACTGCGTGATGTAGATCAAGGCCCCTACCTGAGCAAGGTATTGATCCAAGGCCAAGCAGACGAAACGCTGAGCGGTGAACAGCTGTCACAAATCAAATCCAAAGCCATTTTGATGAGCCTCAAACTGGCCGATAAGTTTTACAACAAGTACAAAATGCACCTGCTTGAACAAGCGGCACACGATGTCATTGGTGTGGTGAGCCTTGGTTTGATGGAGTTATCAAACCAGAATCCGCAGCAGGCAATACGCCTGTTGATCACCGCCGATGGCGTAGTCAAATGCTTTCAAAAAGGCTGGAGCATGCTCAGCACTGTCAGCAAGCACAAACTCGTCAACGGCAAGTCACTGTACGGCGATGTCGACAAGTTCTTGCTTGAACAAGTGTCTAGCCCGCCAGATGCGGAAGAATGGTTAGGCTATGAAGCCTATCAAGATGCCCTGCTTGAACATCAACGCCAACAGTCGATAGCGGCCCTATTGGCACAGTTTTACGCGCAATCGAGCTATGATCCGCTAGATTTTCTCAATCTAGAGAGTGTATTAGCCGAAGCGGTACTGTATCGATTGTTGTTTGATGGCGCCAAAGTCAGACAGGATTTGAAAAAGCGTATCGGCAAAATCACCTTAAAAGAGGAATGGTTTACCCGTGAGCATATCGAATTGGAAACCCAGAAAGCGTTAGCAGAATTACCCGCAGAACTCGCTGAAACCATCAGTAAAGATCTCGGTAAAAACTTTGTCCCCGCCCTACTGCGTACCCTGCACTTTGCGAAAAGCTACCGCGAACTCTTACTCAGCGACGCTTCACCCGAGCGCTTAGAAAGATTCGAACATAAAGAAGGTCTCGTCGGCCTCCTTGGCTGGCCACTCTACATAGTACTTTGATCGGTACTTTGATTGGGACTTTAATCAGTACTGTGTTCAGTACGTTAACGAGTACTTAAGTCGTTTTAAAATGAGTGCTTTATTGAAAAATAAAGCACTTTTTAATGTCTTGTTTCTCTATGTCCAATCCCATCAATCAGTATTTAGGTCTCAGCTTTGAGTGTTTTTAGCTTTAAAATAAGTAACTTACATAGATATAACTCTTCAGTTAGATAAATTCTGGAGATTCATCCCTCCTCAGATAACCCCAAATCCGAAACATACCATTTTCTATTGAATAAGGAATTGAATATTGGGCTAATTGTGCACTTACAACATCAGAAAAGTCCGTCAATCGATCCGCCACTAATCGGCCTAGCCATTCTCTTTTGAATGGATCAACTTCTAACCACTCAATGGTTTCTGCTATTTCAAGTAACTCATGCCACCACACAGCAGTAAAACCTGCATTTGGATTTTCATCATAAATCAATTTGTATCGCACATAGGGAATAAAGTCTTCAGATCCATTTAATGCCTTTTCAAGCTCGCACCACTTTGTTTTATTCATTACAGACGAAAGCTGATGCTCATTTACATACTTCAAAACTTCAGAATTCATTTTTTAGTGTCTCAAGCGACTAAGTGAAAAACTAAATGATATCGCTTTAATAGATATATATTGCCAATAAAAACTAATTAAAATGACAGATAAAATGATGGGTAATAAATTAGGCCATCCATTTTAAACCGTGGGGCGCTTATTGGTTTGACCTACTCATATAAGCTTGCCATAGCATTTGCTCGTCGACAGGGTGAATAGAAGCCTAGGGATTCTAAGTTTATGAACGAGAGCCATGGAGGTCAAACTGGCAGTTAAGCATGGATGTTGTTCCAGTCCATCCTAGAATGCCCGACCGCCCCATCCATGGGGCGGACGGTCGTATCGCAAATCACCACGGCTCACCTTTCGAGCATTCGCGTAACCTGTAGGTTTAAAAGGCATACGTAACATACTTTTGGACAAAACCTTGTTAGATAATTCACTCTGCTTAGTCAGATTCGGATTAGCTATTAGTAACGTCTCTGTTGACTGTAAATTAATCAACTCTCGATATTACTAGTCGGAATAGGCATAGCAGGGACATGAATCAATTCTATAAAGATTTGATTCATCTCAAGGGAAAAAAGCGCCCCAGAATAGCTGCAAACGGGGCATTGGGGATAGCGTGAATCAGTCTGATGTAGAGTGATTCACGGGCACGATTTTTAGTTAAACAACCATGAGGAAATCGATGGCTAATGCTCGACTCACCGAGCAGATTTAGTTGGTCGCTCTTTAGACGTGTTTTTTGCACTAAAGCTGACAACTACTATGCTTTTGAATTTATCAATCAACAAATATAGATTCTTCTGAAGAATCAGCATCAAGTAACATTTGAGCAAGGACTTTATCTACCCTTTTACCGTCCATATCCATAATTTCGAGTCGCCAACCTGCAACTTCAACAATATCTGTGGTTTGAGGTATTTTCCCTAATTCATACATTAAAAATCCATTTAGCGTTTGATAACGCCCATCCTCTTCATTTGGCAATTGCTTTATACCTAAAGCGTCTTTTAGGTCAAAAATAGGGATTAGACCATCTAGTAATAATGAGCCATCTTCCCTTTTTATCACCATCTGATCATTCACATCTTCCTGAAAAAACTCACCAGTCAGTGCATCCATCATATCTTGAAGCGTTACCAGCCCTTTCAAATCACCATATTCATCAACAACAAACACCATCTGCGAGCCTGTAGTACGAAAATGCTCAAGTAGCTCCATTCCAGATAAGCTGTTGGGTACAAAGTTACAATTCTTAACGAGATCCACCAATTCTAAACGTTCACCCGCGATAGACTGTGAAAGGAGTTGTTTAGCTGAAATAATACCCACCATATCATCGACATTGTTACGACAAACAGGAAATCGTGAGTGAGGAGACTGCATAACAGTTCGCAGATTTGCATCAAGAGGCAGGTTTAAGTCGAGAAATACAATATCAGACCGTGGCACCATCAATGAAGAAATAGTACGTTCATCTAATCGAAAAACGTTTTTAACCATCGCATGTTCATTGTGCTCAATCACCCCAGAAGATGAGCCTTCCTGCAACATTGCCTGAATATCTTCCTGAGTTACATTGTCGTCAAGTCTATGCGAAAATCCCATTAGACGCATAAGAGCATGAGTTGAACCGGATAACATCCATACAAATGGTTTGGTTGCTATTGCTAGAAATACCATTGGTTTAGCCATTAGACAGGCAATCCTTTCCGCACTAACTTGACCAATTCGCTTGGGAACTAACTCACCAATGACAATTGACACATAAGTGACAATGATAACCACTAGAACGGTTGAAAAGATGTTGGTTAAATCTGGACTTAGACCAAAAGTCTGAAGCCAAAGTGACAAAGGTTCGGCGAGGATGGATTCACCAAATATTCCGTTTAAGATCCCTATTGATGTTATGCCTATCTGAACAGTTGACAAGAATTGCGTTGGATCTTCTGCCAGTTTGAGTGCTGCTTTAGCAGTGCTGCTACCGCCATGAGCAAGGGCAGTTAGCCGTGACTTGCGAGCAGTCACAATGGCGATTTCCGACATAGCAAATAAGCCATTTAACACAATCAAACCAATAAGAATAAAAATTTCCATAGTCGTGGCTCTGGGTTCCGCTTTAAGTTGAACAAGAAAAAATGAATAGACAATTGATACTGAAACTCAATGAGCTCAGCTAAATATCGAAAGATAGCTTAGATACAACTCATGAAATAATCTTCTTAAAAAACAAAAGAATATAACGAAAGGACCTTTCCCAGAACGGGCTTGGGGTATGATTTGAAATTCTCAGAACAAACCATCTACTACCTGCTATCAACTTTTTGATTAGCCGTGTATTTGATTGTGTAGATACTTGTCTTAACTCATTGAAATAAATGGAAAGACAATGCTTATTGATAATGGCTGCAACAAATGAAGTTACAGCGTATCGTCGGTGAGGGTCCATAATCCTACATAAAAAAGTGATTGTAATTCGCATATTAAACGAAAAGAGAGAGTTGTAAAGTATTAGTAATTAACATAATTAGTACGAATACTTAAGCTCTGATATTAAAAAATTATAGCTTAAGTGTATGAGTAGTGAAGACTACTTAGGTCATCAGTTGTATGGAGCACTTACGTTTTTACCTTACTTAAGCACACTAAGGTTAACAAAAATTTAAGAAAAACACCTAAATTTTAATGAAGCTCTAGTTGATTAGAATAAAACCAAAAGGCATAGTGCGCACATAGATTTTAACCGTTATCACATTGAAGTGAATTTTTGCAAAGTGTCCTTATCCTATCTCCAATAACAGTGGCACTGAGTGAATGATCCATTTTGTGAGAGTGTAAAAATGCTATACATAAAAATTTTGGGCAATGGATGCACAAAATGCACAAGTACAGCAGCGTTAATCACTACTATAGCGACTAATCGTGGCATCAGTATTAACTTGATTATGGAATCAAATCCAGAAGTGATGATGGACTATAGAGTGGTGAGCTCACCAGCAGTTGTTATTAACGAAAGATTAATGCATTGGGGCTCTACTCCCCAACCATACATGGTTGAATCATGGCTAAACATTTTACGCTGAATTGTTGCATTATCACTGCTCAATAAATCAACAGATTACTTTCTTGTTTTACCGTCACCTCAGATCCCAATTAACGTTCTATACATATAGAAAACAAAGAAAAATCACACATTATTATTTGTTGATTTGTTACCTTATTTTTCCCAAATAGCTGTAAGCACAACAATACTCATTAACAAAGGTCAGTCAATATCCAAGCTTGATACGACGAGTCTACTGGTTTCAATTAAGAATGGGGCAGAAGCGCTTTAACCCAAAGCTAACGCCAAATACTAGATTTTGCTCCCGAGAATCACTTCAAAGTCTTATCAACTGTAACGGTTTATGAAATCCCTGATGGTCAGGCCTTACTTTTTGGTAGTCATTACTTTATGTATCTCAAATTATCAGACAACAAATGGCTGAACTTCAAGCTGTGGTAAACTTTGGGGCAATAGCTTTTTAGCTAAACGAACAGCAGAAGAGTTAGTTAAGATTGGCATTGTTGCACCTGTAACCTTCTAAAACAGGGATATTTTGTTAGAGCCCTCAGGGAGGCTTCTTGTTAAATAAAGAGGTGATGAGTCACTGGGGAAACAATGAAAATTGATGCGTCACAACTGACAACAACTTTATTTTGCTTTTGGGCAAAAAGAAAAGCCCGCGGCTGCGGGCTTGGCGTCACTTTAAATATCAGCGGAATAAAAGGACTGGCTTAACGGTAAGTCAGCGTTGTGGTATCCGTTAACTTGTCGTTATCTTTAACGGTCAGTTCAACAGTGTGTTGTCCACGGCGGGCAAGGCGCAATACCACTTGACCGTTAGCACGGGTGCCATTGTCGAACGTCCACTTATGTTGTTTGATCACACCATCGGTATCATAGCTAGTCGAGATAAACATATCGACTAGCCATAAATTAATACGCTGAATTTGCGCAACGGGTGGTTGTTTAACATTGCCAGCAACCACTGTCACCATTTGCGACGTGCTATGGGTTAGGCCGTCATTATCAGTCACAGTTAGCGTGACCAAATACTCGCCGCTTTGGCTGTAACTGTGGGTCACAACCTCACCCACTGCCACAGTGTTATCACCAAAGCTCCACTCGGCTGATACGATTTGTCCATCACTGTCGGTTGAAGTGGATGTCAGTTGCACCGCGGCGCCATTCACCACTTGAGTGAAACTGGCCACTGGCGCGACTTTTTCCGCTTCGAGCAAGAGTGAAATCACCACAGGATCGTGATCCGATGAGCGGTAAGCATCACTTGCGAATAAGTCTTGGATTTGAGCAGGCGTCTTAAACTCTTCGTTGTAATCCAAAACGCGTGGTTCGTCGGTATTGATATGCCACTGCGTCACATCCACCACTTTATCCACCAGGGCAGCGTTTGCTAAAGCATGGTCCAACTGACCCGATTCAGCCGAGAATACATAGGAATAAGGGTTCGGTTTTTCAAGTTTGGCAAACAGCTCACTAAAGCCTGCATTACCTAAGGCCGTTAATGGATCTTCCTTCGCATAGGCGTTCAAATCACCAATCAGCAGCACGCCTTGATCTGGATATTGCTCGCTAATCCATTGACCTGCAGCCGTCGCCGCACGGGTACGAGTGATATTACAGTTGCCTTGACCGTCGTTAAGATCAGGTTCGCCCGCACATTCACTGCCCTTAGATTTAAGGTGATTAACCGCAACAACCACGCCTTCTTCACTGCCGTTCACGCTAAAGGCTTGCGTCAGCATTGGACGGTTTTTGCTATCGTCAAACAGGGGCTGTTGATCGCTATCTAATGGCGAATTCGCACTGGATAAAATACGCGCAGCACCCTGCGGCGTAACTTTATCGCTGCGATAAATCAAGCCAACTGTGATGGCATCGGTGCCAATCGCATTCATGCCTGTTGGCGCAATATAAGCGTAACGTGCTTCACCCACAGCAGCATTCAAACCTGCGACTAAATCAGCAATGGCTGAATTGGCGCCAAAGCCATCGTTCTCGATTTCCATCAAACCGAATACGTCGGCACTAATGCCCACCATGGCGCTGACAATCTTCGCCTTTTGACGCTCAAACTCGCTTAAGGTATTGGCACCACGCGCGGTTGGGAAACCTGCACCTTGGCCATCACCATTGAAGTAGTTAAGCACGTTAAAGCTAGCGACTTTTAGATTACCACCCTCAACCAATGTGGGCGCAACTGGGCGTGGGTTTTCCGCCACAAAGTTCACCGTTTCGATTGGCATAATGCGATACAGATTAAAGCCATAGTGCATTACACCCGTAAGCGATGTGGCTTTATCGCCTACACGCACTGTGTTTGATGCGCTCAAACCAGGAGCGGGGAATTGCACAGGATCAGGATTCTGCGCCGTTAAACCGTCATCCAGTAAAATACTGTCACGTTGGTTGGCTGCACTCACCGCCAGCGCATCCGCGCCCGGTGCAGCCACCTGCGTACCAATAAAGTGGCGCTGACTGCCTAATGAAATCTCACCATAACGACCGAGGTTATAGACTTCATTCACCACTAAATCTTGGCTAAAACGAACACGCATGCCCTCAAAGGGCTCAAAATCATCACTGCTGTTAACAGGTAAGGTCACTAGCGCGGCCGTTGGTAACGTTTGTCCTGTGGCACACAACTTGTGATCAGATAAAGTCGTTAGTTCAGTTAAGCCTTGATATTCAGTGACTTTGGCTTTCAAACGAATACGATCGCCTGCCACATAAGCTGTGGGCGCAGTGCCGGTATACACAAACACACCTTCCGAGGTTTGGGGATCGCTATCGGCTTCGTTATCAGCCATTTGCACGAAAATGCCCTTAAGACCGGCTTCTTGATTACTGATGACAACCGCCTCAACCACCAAAATTTGACCATTGAGAGGGCTGGCAGCGCCCGCGCCTTGAAGCGCATGAATTGCTGTGGCTTCTTCGCCGCACACTAAAGAGCTTGGTGGAGGGTCGACTGGATCGGTTGGCGTACCCGCACTGAACTTACCAAGATCAGAAACATCGTCCTTAGCAAAACCTAGCCAAGTGCTAAAGCTTACTGCATCGGTACTGATAGGATCGGCAATCAGCAGCTCAGGATTACGGCGCAGGGTATTATCTTGAGTGGAGAGATCACCACTGCCCCACTCGGCACCGGGATCAACACCGACTTGGCCTAAACTATCAATGACTTGATTTTGATAGGTCAGTTCAATCGCATCGTCGCCGTTAAAGAAGCTGGCGCTACTCTGTTGATTTGTGACCGCAAGGATATCGGCAGAAGAATCATTATCGGCAACCACATAAGTCGCCCCCGCCGCTAATGAGCCAGTGAGCGCAATGGTCGTACCGACATTGGTGCTGCCATTAAAATAGAAGCGCAATTGGTATTGGCTTAAATCAATAACGCCCGCGGTTGGGTTATACAATTCGATAGCTTTATTATTGCTGCTGCCTTCGACGTATTCAGAAATGATCACATTATCCGCGCCATGGGCAAGCCCACAAACGCTGCTGATGGCTAACGCCAGCACAGTTTTAGTGTTAAACATTGAGACCCCTAAATGTATTGTTTTAATATTTAGTATTTAATTGATGCGCTTAGATACCTCAAGGTGATGTCACCTCGAAGACTTACGATACTATAGGCGGTCAAAGTTACGGATTAGTTACATCAAAGTTGCAACTTAAGGTGGATATTATTCGTACGATTTAGCGGTCAGTACTAGGAAGAAAGCAGTACGGGAGATGCTGGCCGCACTACACAGTGCGGCTAGAGATAAATCGAGATTAATCAAGTAAGCAGAACAAATGGATGGCAATCCTGATAATCCTGACACAGGGTTATAAGGGCTGAAGCTTTTCATCGAGTAAACTGACGAGCAGTAACTCACCTTGCAAATTCACTCTAAACTCACCGTATTTAGCTGCACTAAAATGATCGGCTTGTCCTTCTTCAAAGAAAAAGCTGTTCGATGCGAGCTTAATTTGATTACCACGGACACGAAACTGCACTCGTAGTTGATCTTTACCGAGTGCTTGGTCGGTATAAAAGTCCACAAAACGCGCAACTTTTTGCCCATCGACAGCCAGCAATAACTGGCCCTGCATTTGTTGCGGCGCTAAGGCACTACGCACATCGCGCGCAATGGCATATTCAAGCGCCATGTAATCACCCTGCATTAATGAGCGCGGATCGACCGGTGCTAATGCAAAACGCACCACTTGGCCGTGATTAAGCAGTTGTTCGAATTTGAAAATGCGCCAATTCACGCCAGCGAGAATCGCCACTGTTGTGAACAGTACGAGCACAAGCGCCCATTTATGTGAAGCCGACAGTTTTCCCATCACATTGCCCATCACACAGTCTCCTTGGCATTTTCATTGGCAGGAAATAACCGCCACATCACTAACCTTGCCACCAACAGCAAGGCGCCTAAGCCCATCAAATAACCAGATTTAAGTAACAGAGTCGTTTCTAGGGAATAATAATACCCGCTGACAAATAACAGCGCCGACACCATTCCCATACCTTTCAACCAAGACTCGTTGCAATAATGACCAAGCAAAATCAATAGAATAGCCGTTGATAAACCCTGCATAGGTAAGGATAAACCGCTAACGATGACTAAACCGATAACACACCCCAGCGCCGCCAGTGAGCTTAGTGATTGATGGCGCTCGCGCAAGATTGTCACCAATAAAAATCCGCAAATAGCGAAAATAATCAACAGATGAGTCAGTGTCAGCCACAGGCTTTGCTGCCATGGGCTAAATAAGGCTTCAAAAATACTATCCATACTAAAAGCGTGCATCAACTGCAACGAAAGCAACGAGAGTGCAAAACCATAGATGAGCATCCGAGCCCTGCGATAATGACGCCCGAACTGATTGATATTTAATAACACTAGACTAATGACTACAGCAAAAAGGCTTGGGCTAAAATTGAGCAGTTCAAATTTTGCCATCAGGCCAATCACGCACCAACTTAAGCAAAAAGCGAATACAAACTGGGCTAGCCCATGGGCAATCAAGCCCCACAGTAACAATGTAATACCCGCCATACAGAGATACCATGTGAGGCTAAAATCATTGTTAATTAAATCAAATAATCCCCATGCCACACTAATCAAACCACTCAAACAGGCGGCAAAAGCAAATTGTTCAATAAAAATCTGTTGCCGTGGTAAAAAATACAGCCCAATCCCCAAGGCTAAATAGGTTAAGCCGATAAATAAAATGACATCTTCTTCAACATGCTCAAAAATGGCACCAAACCCAGCCATCATAAAGCTCAATAAAAACAACGCTGCTATCCAAGCAGCAAACGCCTGCATAGTGGCAATATACCAAGGGATATCATGGTCTTCTGGCATTTGAACTGCACTAACATTGCCTTCGGCATACAAAGCTTGCCAGAGTTTGATTAGCCTTAATTCACTCGAAGCGTCGATTGACGTAACACTATCAGTGCAGGGTCGAGTGATCATTTCGCTATCCTGTAAACCATTATTGTTGCTCATGAACATCTCCCACGCCCACGCTCCCTTGGGTGGCGATTCCTACAAACTGTGGTTTAAGTTTCCGGCTTAGCTCCCTCAACCAAATACTCAAACCTGTGCTTGCCAAAATGATATAAAGCCCAATAAACAAAAATCCACCTATGGGGTCATTATCCTCAAACATCAGCTTTATCAGTAACGCGGCGCCTACGGCAATCAAGCTAAAACCGCCCAAGGCCAAGGGATATATGCGTGGTAATCTATAACGAAAAATAACGAATCCGAATATCAGATGGGCAAAATAACCACAGAAGATCCCAGTGCTGAAGCTATCACGTTCAAGGAAATCGTCGAAAATAAGCCAAGTGATTAACCAAGTAAAACAGCCCATAGCAAACAATGAACAGACATATTCAAGGATTGGCGCATGCCAGCGCCCCGCGACTTTGTGGTCTAAAAGTACAAAAGCATAATAGATAACTAAATTCAAACAGATAAAGATCAGCAATTGTCCTTGAGCGCCCCAAAATAATCCCCAGAAATGGGTAAAGGAATCCAGAAATATCCCTATGCTGAGGTTTAGCAATCCCACCAGCAACAGCCACAAACCATCAAATCCCGCCACCCAAGCAAAGGGTAAGATAACGAATGCCCATAGCGCGAATAACTGCCAAGGATCGGCGCCCGTTTGATAGGTTTGCCCAACTAACGCTAATAAGCCACCGACTAACACACTTGCGGCCAGTAGCACACCATTGGCGGTCGTCGCACCAAAAGTGCTGTCTTTACGATAAGAACTAACAGGGGAATAAATGTTGGCACGATAATAGAGCCAAGCAAATGCGCTGATAGCGAGTATTATCGCCACTTGAATCAGTCCAAATTTGGCAAATCGCCCCAAAGATTGCCAATTATAGGCAAAGAAAAAAACCACCCCACAGGCAAAACTTAACGCACCGAACCAGAGTAATAAATGAGCGATTAAGCGACGCCAACTCGACCCATCCGGCAAGACTGTCACCTGTCGATAAAGCTTATTCGCCTGCTCTTGCGTGATATGTCCCTGTTCAACCCAACCACACACTTGAGATTTTATCTTGCTCAATGTGAAATCTCCCTCATCCTGTTTGCGCTAGCTTACTATGACAGATTTAAAATTCGCACTTTATCGACAGCATTGAACAAATTAAATTGTGTATACTTGTAAAAAATCATTCATGCTAAAAATAACAAGGGGTGACTATGATATTGAGCCAGTTGTGTCGTCTACTCTTTTGTTTAGCCTTAAACATTAGCGCATTTACTGCGGCTATCGCCCAAGATAAAGTTCAGTCGCCAGCGATTCCCAAGTCAATTCCGACAATTCATGTCGGTGGTTATCAATTTGCTCCCTATGTCCATCAACAACAAGACGGCCGTTACACAGGTCTCACACTCGATATCATTAATGCATTAAATCAAGTACAACAAGAAGTGGTCTTTAAATTTGCCGTCACCAGTATTGAGCACAGATATAAAGCCTATTCCTTAGGTCGCTTCGACATGATGCTCTTTGAGAATCCCGCTTGGGGATGGCAAAAAATAGCGACTCAGTTTATTCCGCTACATATGATAGATGGTGAAGTCTTTATTGCACTTAAAACTAAAGCTCATAACCAAAGCTATTTCAAAAACTTAACCAACAAGTCAATTGCCTTCATCAAAGGATATCACTACCAGTTTGCCCACTTTGAAACCGATGCGAATACGCTGGCAAAGCAATTTCGTCCCTTGTTCGTCAGTCACAATAACGCCTCTATCGAAAGCATTCTACGTGAACGCGCCGACCTAGCGCCCGTGACTAACTCTTACCTACAGTATTATTTAAAGGTTCATCCAGAAGATAGAAAATTACTTTTAATATCAGATAAATGGGACCAAAAATACGCCAATGGCATTTTACTCAACCCCAGTTCACAGCTCGATAGCAAAAGGCTCTCACACTGGATTGAACTGCTCATCAATAATGGTAAGCTCGCTGAACTCGCCGCCCAATACGGTATTCAATTAACCCCATAATTCGCTGTTTGTTTTTCAAACTCTTACGCTTCAATCGCGATGATTTACAAACTATCATGAGCAATTTACGCGGCAGACAAGAGTGGCCCTAGCATAGCCAAAATACCAATGAGCAAGAAAATCAGCGCTTGCACTATGATCATCTGGCCACTATTTGGTGGACTCAGAGTGGCAATATAAAACTGCCAAATCGCAAAGATCCCATAGTTCATCCCGAGGAATAACAACAGGCTAAAGGCATACATCCCAGGGATCACCTTTAATGCACAGGCTAAAAGTGCAGCCGTTGAAACCACAAAAAATACCGATTGGCAGTGAAATAAGCACAGTAGCATTTGCTTGCTTTGCTGTGACACATTCGCCTTCAAGAGTGGTGCTAATAAAACCCGCTTACCATAGATTAAATGGTAGCCACAGACTCCAGCACTCAAAACAGTCGCTGCCATTATTGTTAATACCATAGTGCTCCCATTTAGTACTCATATTTGATTATCTTTGAATATCGTAAACTGAACTAAGAATTTAAAACTGGGGAGAATTTAAACCCAAGGCTTAAATACTTGACCATGTAACTAAGACCCTAAAAACTGCGGTTGAGTTGCAGCCAAGCGAAAATAAGCAACTTGGTTCTAAGCCCCTAAACCAAACGAGGCTAAAATCTATGGGGAAACCGACTCAATATGAATGACCCCATCAGCTCCTTAGTGCTTGTACTTTAAAGCAAAAAAGGAGCCATCAGGCTCCTTCTCTTCACAATCCGTAAACGATTACCCTGACTAAAACCTACGATTACATCGTCGCCATAGTCCAATAATTTAAGCGCTTTTGTGGATCGGCTAACAGGTTTTTACATTCTTCTTTATATTTACCCATTAACGCACCTAAGTTACTTGAGCCCCCTAAGCTTTCGATTTGACGCGCTTTCGCGTCGGCAACTGCTTGAGTCACTTCAGCTTCAGAGCTGTATTTCTTGGCTAAATTCTCAGATTCAATTTTAGAGCTTTTTAAACGCTCACCCACAGCCTGCATTTGCGGTGCATTCATCGCCCCAATAGCTTCTGAGCTAATTTGGTAATAAGCGGCACACTCAATGGCTTCTTTACTAAACGCTTTTTCTGCTTCATCAGCCCAAACTGCGGTACTGGCACTCAATACTAAACCACCTAATACCAATGTTTTTACCTGAGTTAACATGTTACTTTCCTTTTAATCGTCATAAATAAACCTACTCAAGCCCTGGGTGGATCTCAAGCTCGTAGATATAAAAATCTTGGTTACGCACAAAGCCTAAGCCTTCATACAAGCCCTGCGCGCGCTGGTTTTTTTGCTGTGTTTCTAACATCAAATAACTCATATTATGCGCTTTGGCATAACTGGCGGCCTGCTGCACTAGCGCTCGCCCAATACCGACACATCGAGCATGTTGAGTCACATACACATCATTGAGGATCAACATTGGAGCCATACGTAACGATGAAAAGCTGGGATACATTTGCACAAAGCCTAATCCAAGCCCTTGATTATCTTTGGCAATAAATATCACCGATGACTCATCTAACAATCTTGCATGAATAAACTGCTCCGCGGCCGCTACATCATCCCTGCGCCCATAAAACTGTCGGTACTCATTGAATAACACTGCAACCTCATGGACATGAGTCACATCTGCTCGAGTTATAATGCTTGCCATGGGCCTTTCCTTTTTATCGTTAAAGTGTTGGCGGTCGTTGTCGCAATCGAAATTGCAGACTGTTTTTTACCGCTGGCCACTCAGCATCAATAATGGAATACACCACAGTATCGCGAATTGTACCGTCTTTAAGAATTTTGTGATTACGCAACACACCATCTTGCTTAGCACCCAGTCTCGCAATCGCTTGTCTGGAGGCTTGGTTATGCCAGTGAGTCCGAAACTCAACAGCAATGGCATCTAAGGTTTCAAAGGCAAAGGTCAATAACAATAACTTAGCTTCGGTATTGATCCCCGTACGCTGGGCACGTTTTGCATACCAAGTGTAGCCAATCTCAAGGCGACGATTTTCAGGCTCCCAGTTGCAAATTCGCGTGCATCCGACAATTTCACCGGACACTCTGTCCCGCACTGCAAAGGGAAAACTCTGACCCCACGCTTTTTCTTCGAGGGCTTTAGTCACATAGGACTTCACCTCGGCGGGTTCTGGCACACTAGTAAACCACAAACGCCAAAGTTGACCATCTGTCACCGCTAAACTCAATGCCGCCACATGGGACAGAGATAAGGGCTCAAGCACAATATGCTCACCCGTTAAACAACCTAAGTTATCTTCACTGCCCACAGTCTCGCCTCCGTTAGATGATAGAAAAGTGTGTTGTTGCGCACATTTTTATCTAGCCTAACATTAAACGAGAATAAAAAAACACCCTATTTTCAGCATGATTGGACAAATTTATCCCATTGTCGGCGGCTTAGATTACCTAAAGCTTAAGAGTGTAAAAAAATTTGAAAAAATGAGTAGAAGGCAGTTAAATCAGATTGGGATAAATACTGCTGCGAAAGAATAAGTCACGAAATGGCCAATCAATATCCGATAAATAGCCAATGACATTGCGTAGTCGCGATTAGTGATTAGTGATTGGTGATGACCAAAAGCGACAATCGAGAGCAAAAACACCTAAACCTGTGGGCAGCATTTAGGCGTTTGTTTTCAGGTGAAGTTAAAAGCTAAAGTTAAAAGCCATGAACACTGTTACTGACCCTAAACCAGCCCGCAATGCTATTACGCTGAGCCAAGGTTTTGGTCACTTCATGGGGAAAACGCTCACTGAGGAAAATCACAAAATGGCCCATTTTAGGCGCGATGCGTTCAATCTCAATGTCAGCTTCATCATAGATAATCAACTCACCACAATCTGCCGCTTTCCAATCAGGATTTAAGAAAAACACTGTGGTTAAAATACGATTTTGGCTGCCCTTAAGTGCATCAACATGTTTTTTATAAAAGGCCCCAGGCTGATATACCGCATAGTGGCTTTCATAATCGAATAAGCCCATAAACAAGCGACGATTCAAGCCATTTTTGAGTTGTGTCATCAACTCAAGATACTGGGCATCGGGCTCATTTTGCTCTTCTAGCCACTGTATTCTGTCACGACGAATGTCTGGATTTAAGTGCTGTTCAGAACCTCGACCAATAGAGGCAGCTTTTAATTCATATATTTCAGTTGATTGAATTTTTTCCAATAGTACTTGGCTAATACAGGAAGGAACTAAGTCAGATAAAAAGATATAGCCTTTGTCTACCAAGGCATCAGCGATCACGTCCAGCATTGCTTCACTTAATTGCGAAACCATTATGCTACATCCAAAAAAGGGCTACGCTTTTGCTGTACTCAAGGGCTCAAGGAGGGATTAAGTGAGCCTGATTTTCGAGGGGCGTCGATAAGAGATATGATTGCCATATCTCAACGATAAATTTTGCGAAATTCTAGATTAAAGAAGACGGAATTACAATAAAATAAAATCCAATATAAACAATAGGTTAAGATTAACCAAACAGTTCAACAGGCTCATCATCTGGGCTGAGCTGCAAACAACGCTCAAAGTGTAATCCAAGTTTGTTCAGCAAAGCTTTTGAAGCACTATTATGGGCGCTCACAATCGCGACAATACGCTCAATACCTAAACTTTTACCTAAGTCAAAAGCGGCTTTAGCCGCTTCGAATGCATAGCCCTTGCCCCAATATTGCGGCAAAAAAGCATAGCCTATATCGACATTGTCCAGTGTCGGCCGTTTGATTAAACCACAGATGCCAATAGTGAATCCATTCTCGGCGAGCACTACAGCATAAAAACCAAAACCGCACTCGGCATAACTTTTCATCGGTCCATTGACGATATAATCCTTAGCCTGCACAAGTGTGCGTACTCCTCTATCCCCGATATTCTCTATAAAGCCTTGGCTATTGAGCAAGACTAGCATAAAAGAAGCGTCGGCTGGGGTTAACTGCCGCAGGATGAGTCTAGGAGTACGCGCAACTTGCATAGAATTTCTCCACTAAAAAAGAGGGCGGATTTATAAATAACGGACGTACTGACTGCCGTCCTTTTGCGGTTTCTTAGGAGCAGTAACGGCTGGCGTACCCACATACAAAAAACCGACAATTTGATCGTGTGGCTCAAGACCTAGAGCAATATTCACATTCGCATCAAAGGCAAAATCCCCTGTACGCCACACTGCACCTAAACCTAAGGCAAAGGCAGCCTGCTGCATCGCCATGGTCGTACAACCCGCTGCAATGAGCTGTTCAAGTACGGGGACCTTGGAATGTTGCTGCGTTTTCGCCACGACAGTAATCACCATAGGCGCGCGCATTGGCATGCCCTTAGCTTTATTGACAAAATCCTCATCGGCGCCGCTCGCTTTCGCTGCCTCAACAAAGATATCTGCCAAGGTATCTAACCCTTTTCCTACGGCAATAATAAATTCCCATGGCGCTAAAGCGCCATGATCTGGCACACGAATGGCAGCATCTAAGATGATTTTTAATTGACTCGCATCTGGAGCAGGAGCAGTTAATCGTGGGGTTGATTGGCGAGTGAGTAAAAGTTCAATAGCGTCCAAGTTCTTATCCTAGTTCGATATAAATTGCGCTCAAGCATAGCAAATTGCTGACAAAGAGGCATAAAAAAATCCCACCGCTTGAGTGGGATTTAACTTGTTGAGTGCACTTAACAATCGAGTGGGCTTCAAAATTAAATGCGCTTGAAAATCCGATACAGTTAACAATTGGGCCCGCTTGAGAAAGACTTACTTAATCCCACAGCGCTTAGCGATGAAATAATCTAGGCTAGTGTAACGACCACCGCCTAAGGTAAAAAGCGCCAGCAACATAATAAAATAGGTGATCGCAAACTCAATCCCATTATTAAGCACAGCTAAGTTACCTGAGCTAGTCAGCCAGTCATAGTTACCGTGCTCCTGCAATATTTCTTTGGCTTTTGCCAGTTTATCCCCAGCCTCAAGCACTCTGTCGTTGGCTAGCCAAGAGCTACCATCGGCAATCGCTAACCAACCATTTGGCCAATGCACAGTCAATGCGGCGACCAACATAGTGACCATTAAAGGGATAGAAATCAGTCGCGTCGCGAGCCCAAGCAGTAACAAGATAGCGCCAAAGAACTCAGTTCCCGCCGCCAGTCCTGCCATTAACGCCGGCATTGGCAGACCTAAGCCCCAATCGGGATTGGCAAACCAAGCAACCGTATCTTCAAAGTGAGCGAGCTTGTTATAGCCTGCCTGCATTAACACAGGTGCAAGGTAAATCCTAAGGGCTAATGGCGCTAAGCCTTCGAAATAGCGGCTCATATTGAGCAGTTTCTGATAAAGGGATACGAGTGGCATAAGGTCTCTATTTAGTCGTTAGTAGGCTGATTTATTGGCTTGCAGGAATAGACCCTGGCAAGGCAATAAATCTTTCATGGCCTAGGCTTCTTTTTCAATCGCTTCCTGATTCAGTTCCTTGAGATCTTGAATGAGTCCACCTAACTTTTTATAAAAATGCTTAGACTGCTGCTCCGATAAGCTCGCATTCATCGCCAACAGCAAAGTCCCAAATGCCTCAGTATTTTTACGTAAAAACACTTTATGTTGCTCTGACTTAAGCTCATCGGGCTGCGTCATCAGCAAGGTCAAACGCTCGGTTAATAATGCTTTATCAGCGCGCTGACCCAGTGCAACCTCAAACTGGCGTAACCATTCGTGCCTGTACTCAAGCCACATATCTAAGGTGGATAAACGCTGTTGATTATATTGGTGAATAAGCACTTTTTGCTCCGCAGTTACACTTCCAAGCCAATCATCAAATTGGGTTTGAAGGTTTTCATCGGCATCTTTTTGTAACTGTTCAGGGGTTTTACCCGCAAATTCTTTAACGAGCTCCTGCTCTTCCTCCCGTAATTTTGTGAGGATCTGCTTCACCTGTTCATCGGACAAAGACATTATGATAGGTAGAAGCTCGGGCAAGGCGAACTCAAACAATCGAAACCAATGCCGCTTAGCAATATTCACATGATCTGCCCATAGCACTGGCGTTAACGTATTGGTTTTTATGAGGCCTTCGACTTCGGTCAATTGCACCACATAATGAGCTAACTCTTTGGATTGGTGCCAAATGACAAATTTTTCAATGAGGGCATCGAATGCCTTTTGCTGAGATTTATCTAAGGTAACATAATCCTCTTGCTCCCAGCCGATGGCCCAGTCGAGGAAATGGTAACTGAATTTAGTGGAGCAGGCGCTTAAGCCTAAGAGACACACAAGTAGCATCACGCCTTTTTTCATACTGAATAATCCATCCTAGAATTGTTGCTAATAAGACGCTTGAGACTATATAAAGTTGCTTTTTATATCAAACAAGTTTGTCTAATAAAGGTTTTCAGTATGTTCTACCCGCATGTCCCACCATAGCGCGGTCAATGCCATAAGGGAATGAACCATTATCATCAGATGGAAACTAAGCACACGCAATAATGACTATTTGGGGGTGATCAGCGGCCAGAAGCAATCAAACCAAGCAAGGTAGTCAACGCTACGACTGGGTTCTGTTTGCGCTGCCATCAATAATGCCCAGTAGCAAGCAAATACCCAATACATGTCAATAGCGGCAGGCACTGCCGTTACGGCTTGTGCAGTAACATAAGGATGTCCACTCAGATACTGTTTCACCAAAACACTTTGCTGATAGGGCGTTAACGCATGGGTCGCTAACACTACAGCCAACTCACACAGTGGATGCGACGCCGTCGCATACTCAAAATCAATACAACACAAGCGGTTATTTTTAAGTAACAAATTATGGGGATTAAGATCGCGATGGCAAAACTGCGGCTTGATTATGCAGGCTGCTAACTCATCACACCAATGTTTAATTTCGATTTGAATTGCAAGCAGCTTAGCCACCCGCTCATTCCAATCGTGAGTATTGCTATCACCAATATCACTACCCTGCTTCAATGGCACAGCTCGCCTTAATACTGGCTCACGAAATGTTGCAGAAGCCTGATAGGCAAGTATTTGCTGGTGATATTCCTGCCACTGCTCAGTGATACTAATATCATAAGGCCCTGTAGGCAGATCGCGTAATTGCAGCAATAACGCCAATAGCAAACAATGGGCTTGGTTAGGATGCGTTTCTTGTTCTGCTGCCGGATACTGTAAATAATTAAACGTCGATTGCCCCAGCACAAAATCAGCTGCACTCGTTTGGCGTTCTAACGCTGGCCAGTGGATTAAGCCTTCGTTTTCAATATCGTCACTTTCAATATAATCACTTTCAATAAAATCACTGAGGTAATAACGCTCATCTTCGCTCACCCACAACAGTTCAGGAGCAAGTTTAGCTTGAGCCAATTGCTGCCAGTAAAAACGCTCCTGCTGGCGGTTGCAAAAACTGTCCGCCGCATCGGCATTCACCCGCAGCACATAACTGCCTGCGGGCGTAGTGATTTTATAGTTGTGATTACTTAAGCCGCCCGCAAGCTCATGAATACTTAACACGTTAACTAGCCCTGCACTTTTGAGTATGGGGTAAAGTGCTTTGAATGGCTCGCCTGCTGAGCGTTGCATCGAGGCGTTTATATCGAGCATTAACTGAGTAACTTCAAGGTATTAGCTTCACGGGCATCGGCTAACGCGGTTCGCCACAGGAAATACCCCACGACCGCCAGACCCACATAAAGCACGAATAACAAGGATGTCAGCATCAAGCCTTTGCTGAGATAAAGGTAAATCGACACTATGTCGATAACTACCCAATAAAGCCAATTCTCAAGTACCTTTTTTGCCACTAAATAAGTCGTCATCACGGCGAAACAGGTTGTCGCCGCATCTAGATACGGGAATGCGGCTTGGGTATACGTCGCCATACCGTGACCAACCAAAAGCGAAATCACGCCCGTCGCTGCGATCAACTTTAAATGGGTTTTCAATGGCCAAGTGGTCACTTTTACGCCTTGATGCTTATCACCACCTTGGGTCCAGAGCCAATATCCATAGAGCGCCATAGCCATGTAATAGACGTTAAGCACAGACTCCATCAGTAGCGACACCTTCCAAAACAACACAGTGTAAATGGCGGTACTGGCAAAGGCCGCCGCCCAGCACCACACACTGGCCTTCATCGCCAGCAGTAAATATGCCATCGCCAGCAATACCGCGAGGGCTTCCCATACGGTCATCACATGGACTTCACCAAAGGCCGTATTAACGCTCTCGACCAAGGTTAACCATAAATCTGTCATAGTGTTGTTCTCATTGCCTATTTGTCGCTTACATGGCGGTCAATCATTATTCGCTGTGGGCTAAATTCAGCTCACCACCGATAAACTTACACACAAATACCGCCTTGCCCCACTTCTCATGGGCCGCTTGCATCTCGGTCGCCAGCATAGTCATCACATCTAAATAATCGCCGCACACTTGAGTTGCCATCGCATTAGTCACGCGCTCGATATTGGGATAACTATCCACGCGGCCAATAAACCACTTGATAGGATCGAGGTAATTTTCATTAAAGGGATACATGCTAATTTCTGCGGTCAGTTTCATTTTAATTCCTTGATATTCTGAAGTAAGGCTGTAGCCCAAATACTGGGCTACAGTTCAGTTAACACTTAAATGATTATGCTCATTTTAAAATGAGCTATTACATAAACTTAACGTTAAAGGTTACACCAATCTGACGCGGATCGCCGTAACGAATATATTGCTTTTCCGCCCAACCGTTATCTGGCTCATTGCCAAAATAGAAGCCACGCACACCGTATTCTTCATTAAACAGATTGCGTCCCCACAAATATGCCGACCATGCGCTCGCCTCATAACCTACGCGGGCATTGACGATAGTGTAGGGTTCAGAGCGGGATTCATTGCTGTCTGAATAATAGAATTCACTCTTACCGCTAAGATTCAGGTTAGCAAACCAACCCGAATTAGCACGATAAGTCCCACCAAGGCTGTAGGTAAGATGTGGAGAATGGGCCAGATCGCGGCCAGTTAAATCCACCTCAGTACCATATTTATCCTGATACTGGTAGTCACCGTAGGCCGTTTCTAACCAACCTAAGCTTGAGTAAACTTGCAGATTATCCGTGGCATACCAGGTTGCATCTAACTCAGCGCCATAGTTATTCGAACTGCCTGCATTTTCAGTGAACAAGATAAAACGCTGTGGTTTATCGGGATCTTGCTGTGATGCAGCCACCTGTTGATCTTGTCTGTCCATATAGAACAGCGCCAAATTAGTATCGATAAGTCCAGCTAACCAATGGGATTTAAGGCCGATTTCATAGTTATAGAGCGTCTCAGTACTAAACTCTTTTTTATCGTTCAATTCGACGGGCAAAGTCATGTTGAAACCGCCCGCCTTGTAACCGCGTGCGACTCGGATATAAGCATTGTGTGAGTCGTTCAGCACTTTACTCACAGCAATATGACCGCCCCACATGGTTTCGCTCGGGTCGAAATTATCGTTATTCGTATCAGAGTAATGACTGTTGCGACGCTCTAAACGTAGACCCACAGATAAAGCATAATTTGAGCCCAAATCCGTATCAAGCTGGCCAAACAGTGCATAGTTTGTCGCTTCATACTCTGAGTCTAAGACTTCATCCGGCCAAGTATTGTATTCAGAATACAATTGGTTATCTTCTTTCAGATTCATGGCATACACACCAAGCAACCAATCAGTACTCTCTGCAAAAATACGGCCCTGCTCGGTAGAACTTAGGCGAAACTCCTGCGACGCGGTTTTACGCTGACCCGTTTTATCCCAAAAATAATCGTATTGGCACGGCGCCAGATTGCCATTGTCATCATTACATTGCTTAGAGGCCCAATATTCTGAGTTAGCCCAATCGCCATCGTAACTGTAATGGTGATCGGTATTGGCAAAAGAGGTTAACGAAGTTAATTCGAAGTTTTCTGCGCCAGAATAGGTCGCTTTAAAACCCGCGCCTGTGGTGCGCTGACTATCAACACCCGGTTGATCCGATGTTGTCTGAGTTGGTGAATTGGTTAAACTCCACACATCATAGCCATTATCAAAATCGGCATGCAGCACAGTTAAATCAAACTGCAAATCATCTGTCGCATACCAGCGCAGCTTAGCGCGGCCGCTGAATTCATCGCGACCATTGGTATCATCACGGCCTAAATACAGGTTATCGTGGTAACCATTTTGCTGATGTTGCTGCATTGACACACGATAAAGCAGCTTGCCAGAATCCGTTAATGGGCCAGAACTGAAACCACTAAAAGTGCGCAAATCATCATCGCCTAACGACACTTCGCCGCCATGCTCAAACACATCAGTTGGATCGTTACTCTTCAGATAAATCAGTCCCGCTAAAGCATTCGCGCCGTAACGCGTCCCCTGCGGTCCACGAAGCACTTCGACCTGCTGTAAATCGTACATGCTCGACACCATACCAATACCGGATAAATCGATATCATCTATGATGTAACCCACGGAAGAATTAGGTGCGCCTTGGTATTGTTCCTGTTCCCCTACACCGCGAATTTGAAAATATTTCGGCCGAGAGCTTCCACCTGACCAGTTAAAATTGGCGATAGAATTAAGCAGATCTTCAAAGTGTTGCGCACTTTCATCTTGAATTTTTTGACTGTCGATAACGGTAATGCTTGAAGGCATTTTTTCTAAACTTGAGCTGCGAAAATCCGCCGTCACCACCATGACTTCCATCTCAGTGCTGGGATCGGGTTTATCGATAGCGTCGGTTTGTGCAAAAACAGGGGTGCTCAGCGCTGCGGCGATGGCTAATGCCAGCGGCGCTCGGGCTAAAAATAAGCTTGGCGATACGGTTGAAAATGGGGATTGATGGTTTGACGTTTTACGGTTTGACATAGGACCTCAAATATAATGTTTGAGATCCGGCAACGAATAAGCGATTCAGAAGTGTGCTGTTAATTGGCCCATTCCTACGCCGGTATTAGCCGGATCAGGTTCTAAGGGTTCGTCAGATGACATCTCAGTTTGCAGCCGTCAACGTTAAAATCAGAGTAACATTAATGCACAACAAACACCCCTTGGCGGCGCCTAGTATACATGACGGAAATAAAAAGTGGGCACTCTTATCTCTGCGATTCAATTAAATGTCGCGAAAACCACTGCCCTTCACTTCGTATGATGAAAATGTCTTTAGTATCAGCCTAAATCCTTTCGTCCATTTGACCGCCTATCATGATAATGCTATAGAAGGTCGCAATTTCGAACACAGTAAGAGGACAATAGTCGATGCAGCTAAAACCTTTATCGAAAGGACGTTATAGCCAGCGATGGGAGCAAGACTATCCACTTATTGAAGCGGTTGTACTTAGCTGTATCAGCGAAATAAAAATGCTCAAAAAAGGCGCTCACCTCATGACGCAGGGGGAAGCGATGGCATCACTTGTATTGGTGAAGCAAGGTCGAGTATCACTCGGTCATACCGCGAGAAATGGTCGGTGTTTTCAATTAGGTACTATTGATTGTGATTCACAACTGTTTGGCGAAATGGAGTTCTTCACCCAGTACCACTGTCAACTAGACATTATTGCCAGTGAACCCTTAGAAATCATGTTGATTAGCGCTGAAAAACTGCAACATTGCCTCGGTCAACATCCTCAACTCGCGCTATTTTTCGCTAGTGCAATTGCGATTGACTACCAAGACACAGTGGATATTTTTACTCGGCGACTGCTCTATCCTATCAGTTATAACGTGGCATTTGATATTTACCATGAATACTTAAATGACTTGCCCGTAGATGGCTTTAGTAAACGCTATTTAGAGGCTGAACGATTTGGCACTACCGACCGAGTCTACCGTCGGGCGCTACAAAATCTTGAGGAACGAGGCTTAATTGAGCGGAAAAAAGATGGCATTCGGATTTGTGATCTCAACGCACTCAAGAAATTTGTTGAAGCAGGCATATAACCGCTTTCAACATAACCCACACTCGACTTAATTTAACAACCGAGTGTGGGATGGATGCACAGGTAAATTAACTTACCGATGGCGAGTGTTGTTCCATAGCCGATTTCATCCGACTTGAAACGATCAATAGCATAAATATCGCTGCGTAAAGCAAAGGAATCACATACATCACTGTTTGTAATCCGATAATACGTTCAAAGAAAGAACTGATGGCTGGGCTAAACATCGCCCCTGCACTTCCGCTAATAAGAATATATGACACATTTTTGCTGCTGGCTTTTTTTACAAAAGACACGCCATAAGCAATAAATGCATTATAAAGCGCGGCACACACAAAACCATAACCATAGGTTAAATAAGCTATCCAATTAAGATTATTGGTACTGACAATGGCAGCGGTGATCACCATAGCTAAAGCAATAATACCGACTAAGAAATGGTGAATTTTTACACGAGTCACAATCACAGTCGAAATTAACGCCCCAATTAGCGCAGCGGACCAATACTGGGTAATAATATTACCGGCATCTTCAAACGGAATATCAAATTTTTGTTTTACAAATAAAGGTGCCCAAGTTAAAAAAGTATATAAAGCCAGCATTCCTAAAAATAAACCAATACCTCCACTAATAATACCGAGATTCCATTCAGACTGTTGTTTCTCTTGTGTTGTAGAAGATTGCTCACAAATAGAGAAATGAGTGAACAAGGTAATAATGACTGTACCAAACGCCACTAAACCTACGGCTAAATAGCTATAACTCCATGATAATGAATTTGTTAATGCATAAGTCGTTATCAATGGAAAAATAACGCCTGCAATATTAAACGTTGCATCTTGCACCACTAACATTGTGCTTTGTAATTTATCTTGCCACACAGACACCACAATCGTACCAGCAATACATAGACCGATACCGCCACAAAAACCAATCAAGGTCATTGCTACCATCACAACTTGTAGGGAACTGGTTAAATGTAAAGCCAGAGCAGAAAGAGCAACCAGACTGTAACTTATCAAGGTCATTCTTTTGATACCCATTTTTTCAATAAAGAAAAATGCTGCAATCGTCCCCGCGAGTGCACCACCATTGAGCAATGAAAAGATTGATGCAACTTCGTTAACATTAGCGGCAAATTTCTCAGCTATGGGTTCAATCAACATCCCAAATTGGGTCGCAAAGCCCGCCATAATAAAATTGGCGAGAAAACTGATGGCTGTTAAAGTAATTTTATTATTCATTATGTCATTCCATAAGTGAAATGCTAAGGGTTCAAAGGATGGCTTTAAACCTAATTGAGGGCGGTTTCTAACGCGAGCTCGATCATATTATTAAAAGAGAGTTGGCGTTCTTCGGCCGTTGTTTCTTCACCGGTTAAACAATGATCCGATACCGTTAAAATGGCTAATGATTCGATACCTTGTTGGTGTGACAATCCATAAAGCCCCGCCACTTCCATATCAATACCTAATACCCCAAAACGTTCAAGTGCGGGGATCATATCTTCATCGGGATCGTAATAAAGATCACCACTAAAGATATTGCCAACTTTTACACTAATACCTTTCTCATTCGCTGTTGTATAGGCTTTATGCAATAAAGAAAAGGTCGCAGAAGTTGCCATTTGGTAGCCGCTACTACGCTTAGCGTTAGTGGGTGAATCCGTGCCTGCGGCTTGGGCTAAAATGACATCTCGCATTTGTACATGTTTTTGTGTTGCACCTAAACTGCCAATACGAATAATGCGTTTCACGCCAAAATAATTAATCAGCTCATGACCATAGAGCACCATAGATGAAATCCCCATACCATGACCCATAACGGAAATGCGCTGTCCTTGGTAAAAGCCCGTGTAACCAAGCATATTGCGAACATTCGTGACTTCTACGGCATCGGTGAGATAGGTTTCAGCGATATATTTAGCACGGAGTGGATCACCCGGCATAATAACAGTTTCAGCAAAATCAGTAGGTTGAGCATTAATATGAGCAGTCATCTTTCTATCCTCATGTGGTAATATGCTGATAGTAGTGCTCAATCACTGAATGTATTTAGGACTAAAGTCCGGATTTCATCTTGCCGTAAACCTTTTTGCTTAAAAATGGGTAATTTATCGCAACTTTCAAGGTCAAAAAGACGAAAGCTAATAACATTTGAGTGACCTTAAGGTCATTGAACGTTGATGTAAAACGAATAAAAAGGCTTACTCCTTAAAAGAAGTAAGCCTTTTTAGAACGGGTTTAATATCAAAAAATCAATTAAACACGGAATAAACTAAACAGAAGCAAACTCAAGCTTAGTTTGAAAAGGTTTCACGCACGTATACATCAAATTTAACCACTTGGGCATTAGGTGCAACAGCGCCGACTTGCAATTGCTGTTTACCGTGTAATTTCACTGATTTCCAGCTGGTCGCTTCATCTTCGATAGTAAAGCCGCTGGCATCGTACCAAGTGAATTTATATTGCACACGCATATCGGACGAGGATTTGCTAACAATCAACGCTGAGCCCTGCACTAAATCACCGACTCGGCGCGCATCCACACTCTGTACCGCAATATCTCTGGCAAAGCTGGAGTTATCGACGCGGGTTTCACCCAGTGAGCTCACTGAAATCCCTGCGGTATGTGAGGCACAAGCACCTAAGGTAAGCGCTGCGGCCAGTAATAACCCTGTATAAACTTGTTTCATATATTTCTCCTAGTCACGCCAAAAAATACGCAGCTAGCGCATCATTTCCCATTAAACGACAAACTAATCGAACAGTGCTGAACTCATGCTTAATAACATAGGTTAAATAAAGCATTCTCAATCTAAAATAGTGAATCAGTCATGCTTCATCAATCTAAACTTAATCAGATTAATCAATCAAAAAATGTGCCCGTGCCGTAGCAATAAGCTGCTTACGATTGGTTTGCCAACAATCAATATTCACGTTGGCGACTCGTCGACCCTGACGGGTAATACGACACTCAGCAAAACTATCCTTGTGCAGGCCTGCACGTAAATAGTCGATTGAAAAATCAACGACTTTAGGCACCTTTGCCGTTTGCATAAATACCATTAACTGCACTATCGCCGACATTTCCATAAAGCCCGCAATCACGCCACCATGAATGGCGGGCAACACAGGATTACCGATATTGTCGTCTTTAGCGGGCAATTTAAAAATCAGTTCATCACCAAAACGCTCCACCTTCATGCCAATAAATTTGGCATAGGGAACGTGCTCAAGTAAATGGCCAAAATCATTAAGTTCAGTGGCGCGTTTAACTATGCCTTGCACATCAATAGGCGCTTTAACCTGTGCGTTTTGAGTTGTACTGGCTGCATCTAGTATCGAATTATTTGCGCTCATCACTCTCTCCTATCGCAGGCACGGCTTCACCCATTAACGCTTGCCTAAAGGCATCACCAACCATTTCAGGGCTGATCCGCATAAAAGAGCCGACGGCATGGGCGATGGGATCGTCAATACTGTCTTGGTAAGCAATTGCACGGGTAAAGGCAATATTAGAAGACAACTTATAGCATTCTGCAAAACCAAATACAGGCTTATGGGGCTGAGCGGGCTTCATGTAGTCCACCCGTAAATCGAGCGTAGGTGAGATTTCTAACAATTTGAATTTATGGAAAATAGCGCTCACGACTGCACTGCCACAGGCAGTATCCATTAAGGTAGTGATCACTCCACCATGGATAACGCCCGTATCGGGATAACCAATTAATTCAGTGCTGTAGGGCAACTCAATCAACACATGGTGCTCACTCGCCTCCAATACGGTTAAACCGAGACGGCGACACTGAGCTAGTTGATCCACAAACCGCTGCGCCATTTGGGTCAGCGGGAAAAAATCCGAATTGACCTTCATTTGTCTTGGCTCAACATGGGCCCCAGAGGCTCCCCGCCCACAAGGTGGAAATGAATGTGATAGACTTCTTGTCCACCGTGTTGATTGCAGTTCATGATCAGTCGGTAGCCATCTTTAGCGATACCCGCTTCCGCCGCCAATTTAGCCGCAACCGTCATCATACGGCCAAGTACCGGCTCATCAGAGGCTTTCATGTCGTTCGTCGTTGGGATCAAATGATTCGGCACAATCAAAATATGGGTTGGCGCCTTAGGGGAAATGTCTCTAAAGGCTGTCACAAGTTCATCTTGATACAGAATATCCGCGGGAATTTCGCGACGAATAATTTTGCTGAAAATCGTTTCTTCGGCCATGGGGCGTCCTCCTTGGGTTAGTTGGCATAGTATACTAGCAATTCAATACTTTGTGTCTGCAGATATTTTGCTTTTCATTTGCCAGTTGCAGGCATTTTTGGCAGCATGGCCACCATTAAAACACTCAGGTTTTGCAGGATAAATATGATCCATTACCAGATAATCCCCGTCGATCCGAAAGCCCATTTATTCGCTGTCACTATGACATTATCACAACCCAAGCCAGTGCAGGTCTTTAGCCTACCCGCTTGGCTGCCCGGCAGTTATATGGTGCGCGACTTTGCCAAAAATATCATTGAACTCAAGGCACAAGATGCACAAGACCAAACGCTTAAGCTCACCCAACTAGATAAGCAAACTTGGTCGGTTGATAATAATAGCAGCGAAATTATTCTGACTTATCAAGTGTATGCTTGGGATCTGTCGGTGCGCACCGCGCATTTGGACATGACCCACGGCTTCTTTAACGGCAGTAGCGTATTTTTATCTGCCCATGGTTTTGAAGACACTTTACACACCGTCTCTATAGATCCACCCACTGAGTCAACATTAAGTGACTGGCGCCTTGCGACCAGCATGACCCGCACCAGTGGTGACGATTTTGCCTTCGGCCAATTTTCAGCTAAAAGCTATGACGAGCTCATCGATCATCCGGTGGAAATGGGCTTATTCACCTTAGGGAGTTTTGATGCCTGTGGCGTGCGGCATGATATCGTACTCAATGGTCGCCACCGTGCTTGCATGCCAAGGCTCTGCCAAGATTTAAAGACCATTTGTGAGTATCAGATTAACTTCTTTGGTACACCTGCACCGTTTAAGCGTTATTTGTTTATGACCACAGTATTAGACAATGGCTTTGGCGGTTTAGAGCACAGAGCTTCTACTGCATTAATGTGTTCACGCAAAGACTTACCACTGTCGCTAGATATGCCAATCAATAATGACTATCGCACTTATTTATCCCTGTGCAGCCACGAGTATTTCCACAGCTGGAACGTTAAGCGCATTAAGCCTGAATGCTTTTTACCCTATAAACTTGAGGCCGAAACCTATACGCCACAATTATGGGCCTATGAAGGCATCACCTCCTATTACGATGACTTTCTTACCTATCGTGCAGGTCTGGTAGATGAACAAAGCTATTTAGATATGCTGAGTGATACCTTCACCCGTGTCTATCGCAGCCAGGGGCGCTTTAAACAAAGTGTTAAGGACTCAAGCTTTAATGCTTGGACTAAGTTCTACAAGCAAGATGAAAACGCACAAAATGCCATCATCAGTTATTACACTAAAGGGGCTCTGTTTGCGCTGTATTTAGATTTAACCCTGCGCAGCGAAACCCAGGGCAAATACAATCTCGACCATGTTATGCAGATTTTATGGCAGGAATATGCTCTGCAAGATAAAGGCACCACAGATACTTGCCATCAAGCCATCGTGGAACGACTCCTTGGTCGTGATTGCCAAGATCTGTTTGCCTACTTAGATAGCACTGACGATATTCCGTTAGCGGCTTTACTCGCCGAATTTGGGGTCAACTTGAGTCTTCGATCCAGTCAAGGTGCGCAAGATGTGGGCGGTGGGCAAGCGAAAGGTTATGAGATTGCATTCGGCGCGAAAACCCAAGCAGCACCTATAGGATTAAAAATCGTGACTGTCACCCAAGGCAGCCCTGCACACCTTGCAGGGTTAAGTGCAGGTGATGTGTTAATTGCCGCGGATAACCTACAAGTCACAGGACAATTTGAGGCGCAGCTACAGCAGTATCCGCTGGGTGAATCGTTGAATTTACATTGGTTTAGACGGGATGAATTGATGACGGGTGAATTGATGATAACTGCCGCGCCTAAGGATACTGCCGCCCTATCCATTCGTGACAAAAGCAAAATAGCGGCTTGGCTTGGACGTTAATAGACTTTCGGCTTAAGAACACTTTTGAGAAATAATAAAAGGGGCATTAGCCCCTTTTATCTGACATAAGACTTAACTTAAACGTATATCCGTTTGTATATCAATACTGATATCGACTTAAACCACCACATCGTGCAAATAGGTTTGTGCCCACGCAATCGCTTGACCACGGCTAGACACTCCAATTTTACGGAATACTCGGTACAAATGGGTTTTTATCGTGCTTTCACTGACAAACAACTGATTGGCGATATCTAAATTAGTACTTCCCGTCAACAATGCTTGTAATACTTCACGCTCACGGATAGTTAACGGTTCAGTGTCTTCGAACAACCCAAAATCATCATTTACCCCGTTAATGAGC
The DNA here is from genome assembly GCF_019345515.1 of Shewanella sp. NKUCC06_TVS. Taxonomy (NCBI): domain Bacteria; kingdom Pseudomonadati; phylum Pseudomonadota; class Gammaproteobacteria; order Alteromonadales; family Shewanellaceae; genus Shewanella; species Shewanella sp. NKUCC06_TVS. Next base: position 291,824 of record NZ_JAHKQX010000003.1, read on the forward strand.
TGTATTGGGATGACCCTATGACCTCGTAAAATATTCGAGAGTCCTAGGCTTATCTCAGTTAAACCTGCATCGAGATAAAACACCCCTGCAGTTGTGGCAGCTTGCATTAAGAAACGAGCATCCACTTGTTTAGGGAACTGTAAATAGACAACTCGCACACTCGGTTGCTCACGGGCAAGTAAACGTTGAAATTGATGGGCTTTTTGAAGATCAACAGTCGCTAAATCGATCACGACCATGGAGGCATTATTATCTTTGATTTTCTCACACATCTCATCAGGGCTGACTTGGGTCAACTTAACGAGAAACTCCTGCGGCCAACGTCCTGCGAGCAATTCCATCAATACTTGCGATCGTGACACTACAATCCAATGTAATATTTTGAACATCCTGCTCACTCCCTGTCTGATTAACGATTATTCACTTTAAGGATCTAAGATCCTCCAAATACGACTTCAACATCCGTTCAATAGACTTCCAAGTCTACCGTGGTCACGATATTAGCATTAGATAAAACAGATTAAAAAGACTTACGTAAAAAATATTTACCGTACGCAAATCAAAAACTTCTAACACTTTCGTTGAATACACTATCAATCAGAAGTCTTAATTGAAACTGAAAAAAGTTACTGAAATTTTAGGATAAAAGCGTAAGATCATACCAACACAAAAAATAAGGAAATTCCATGTCCAGCAGTAACTCCACCGCTTTTGAAATAAAATCCTATCCTGTGTGGGACAAACCGACGCGATTATTTCATTGGATTAATGTCATTCTTGTGCTCGCACTCATCTTAGTCGGTGGCATCATGATGTATCGCACTGAGCTAGGCATATCTGAGTTAACAGGTAAAATTGGCTTGAAAACTTTACACGTGTGCATAGGATATGCGTTTGCAATAAACCTCATCGTCCGCCTTGTGTGGGGTTTTATCGGTAACAAATATGCGCGTTTCAGCCACATGTTTCCCAATGCTAATAGCAAAAGCGAATTAATAGCTTATAAGACTGAATTAGCCGCGGGGAAAAATCCGCAGTATTTAGGTCATAACCCTAAAGGTAAATTTGCCGTGCTGGCCATCATGTTGCTATTAGTGACCATAATGATCACTGGACTTTTGCGTGCAGGTACAGATATTTATTATCCGCCGCTAGGTAGTGCTGTACAAAGTTATCTTGCTGATACCAATGTCGAACCAACAAGCTTAAAACCCTATGATGCAACGGGTGTGAATGCAGAAAAAGCGGATGCACTTAAACCAATGAAAGGATTGGCAGGTCAAGTGCACGTCTATGCGGTTTATGTGTTGTTACTGCTGATGTTATTACATGTATTCGCGGTGATTTATACTGAAGTAAAACGTCAACCAGGGATTATTTCAGCCATGTTCTCCGGCAAGAAGATCATCCAAGGTCAGCCAAAAGACGAGTAATCGGTTAGTAAACGGATAAAAATAACGCCAGCTATTCGCTGGCGTTATTTATTTAGACATGAAGGTATATACCAACTTTTCTAAACGTATTTTTGAGATTATTTTTTCAGAACAGTTGCAGGGGTACGGCCATCATCATGGCAGCTTTCACAGGTAGGTTTTTGACCGACATTCATATCATGTACCGCATGACAATCTGCACAGACTAAATTACCGTCATGTGGCTTATGCACAGCGTCCATTTCAGCATAGGTACCATGACAACTTTGGCACTGTGCAAATTCAAAGGCACCATCCGCAGAAGGTGTACCATCTTTATGACAGCTTTCGCATCCACCTGACTCAGCATGGAAATCAGACAATTTTTGATCTGCAGCAAATGCGGTTGGCGACAGCGCTAACGCTGCAAGACTTGCCCCGAAAAGTGCACTTAATAGTTTTTTGCTCACAATAGTATCCTCCAATGGCGATTGTCAGTGGAAATTCTTGTCAGGGTGACTTCCATCTCTCAACCAAAATAAATAGCACGACTCGATATAACTTAGCTAAGGATGAACGAATAAGCAAACCCAAACTAAGCGACACAACTTTATCAACATACTCAAGGGTAAAATGTGCGCTGCATCATGTAACCACATGCTTATATAAGAGTTTTACATCTACCTAACCTAGAGGCTACATAATGTAAATCCCTAAACTGGCAAGCGACAGAATAAATCCCCCTTAATCTAAAACTAAAAGCTCGATTCATGGTGATACTTAAGACAAAGTGATAATAAAAAGGAATGACAATAAGTGAATGGGTACAGAGTACTAGACGAGGATGCTTTAAATTGTGAAGGCACAACATTCAACCCAAACGCCTCTGGCACTTAATTCAAATGCCAAGAGGAATTAGCGATAACGGTTAACTCGCCCACTATAACCAATAATACAAATAGCGGTTAAACAGGTAAGCATCAACTCGCATCAAGTTTATTGTCAGCCTCAAGCTCTGTTTTAGGCCAAGCGTTAATCACGGCTTTGACCAACGATGCCAATGGAATGGCAAAGAATACTCCCCATACACCCCATAAACCGCCAAAGACTAAAACGGCCGCTATGATGATCACCGGATGTAAATCCACCGCATCGGAGAACAAAATAGGCACGAGTAAATTACCGTCGAGCGCCTGAATAATACCGTAACCCAACATTAAATAGCCAAATTCAGAACTAAAACCCCACTGAAAAAATGCCACTAGGGTGATAGGTAATGTAACTAAGGTTGCACCGACATAAGGGATCAATACCGATAACCCCGTTAACACACCGAGCAAAGCCGAATATCGCAGTCCCATCAAGGCAAACAAAATATAAGTTGCGACACCAACAACCACGATTTCGATCACTTTGCCACGAATGTAATTAAAAATCTGTTGGTGCATTTCAAACCACACTTTACGCGCTAGCTGGCGATTTGCAGGGAAAAATCGCTTACTGCCGCTAATCAGTTGATCTTTATCTTTTAAAAAGAAAAACACCAGTAAGGGCACTAAAATCGCGTACACCATCAAGACGAGTAAAGAAGCTGAATAACCGATTAATTGCTTAGCAATATCCAACACATGTTGAGTATCGAGCAGTTTTTTAAGCTCACCAACCATCAGATCTAACTGCTCTGGATTGATAAATCGTGGATATTGATTGATCAGCGTTTGTATTGTCAGCAAGCCTTTATCAATCATGCTAGGCAAGTCGGCAATTAAGCTAACACCTTGACGCCACACACTCGGAATTAAGCCAAATGTCAGTAAAACCACGATTCCCAAAAACAACACAATAACCAAAGATGCACCAGCGGTGCGATTAATCCCCAATTTAAGCATTTGCGCCACAGGCCATTCCAATAGAAATGCCAACACAAGAGCGACCAACAGCGGAGCAAGTAAACCTGCCGCAAAATAAATCACTAGCGCGAGCCCGACAAGAATAGCCATTAAGGTCACAGCTTGCGGATCACTAAAGCGCTCTTGGTACCAACGAGAAAAAACAGTAAACATGGATCATTCCAATAGTGATGGTTGGCGAGGCTTCCCAAACGCTCAGGAAAGTTTATTTATCATGATGCTATTCGAGACTTTACTCAGTTAGACTTTCGCTCCTACACGTCAGCTAAATCAAAAAATAAACTGATAGGAGTAAACAACCGAGCCTGAGCGGCACTCTGGCTCAGAATTAAGCGATTAATGTTAGTCTAAGAGGATTTAAACATAAAAATCCTCAATTTATCCCTGAGATAGATCAACTTTGGTGACCATCAAGGCTAACAGACCTGCATCATTACGCAACTCTTGCACGACATGCCCTTGTTTTTTTAAATATTGGGGAACATCTCGCCGCGAACCAGAGTCTGAGAGTAAGATATGCAACTGCTCACCCTCTCGCATTGGCTTCAATGCAAGCTTCACTTTCACTAAGGGTACTGGACAACGAAAGAGCATTAAATCAATAAAAATCATAATGAACTTGCTATAGACGAACTTGGGCCATTATCCTAAGTTGCACCTCAAACTACAAGCTAAGTGCAGTATCTGCCTTTAGTTGAGATAATTAGAAATAAAAGGATCCGCTTGCGTAACTTGACTTTTTTGACTCGATTCAAACCTTTTGTTGCAGGCGCACTCTCCTTGATGCTGCTAACCTTCGCCGCCAAAAGCTTTGCCAACAATGACTTACCGGATTTAGGTACGGCCGCAGTTAACACCTTCAGCCTTGAAAAAGAAATGGTTTACGGTGATGCTTATATGCGCATCATTCGCTCATCGGCACCTATGCTAAATGACCCCGTGTTGAGTCAATATCTTACCGAGCTTGGCAATAAACTGGTCGCCCATGCCACAGGCGTAAAAACGCCGTTTTATTTTTTCCTATTACAAAATGATGAAATCAACGCCTTCGCCTTCTTTGGCGGCCATGTTGCCGTGCACACAGGCTTATTTCTCAATGCCGACAATGAAAGCGAACTGGCTTCAGTATTAGGCCACGAAGTGACTCACGTTACTCAACGTCACCTTGCCCGATCCCTTGAAGCACAGCAAAAAAGTAATCCTGCAACAATTGCCGGTTTACTTGGCGCCATTTTGTTAACTATTGCAGTACCACAAGCAGGTATGGCGGCGCTTGCGACAACCCAAGCCATGGCGACACAATCGAAAATCAACTACACCCGTTTGCATGAAAAGGAAGCCGATCGCATCGGAATGCAAATTCTAGTGGATGCAGGCTTTAATCCCAATGCTGCGGCGGATTTCTTTGGTAAATTAGCTAGTCGTTATCGCTTTACCACAACACCACCACAAATGTTATTAACTCACCCATTGCCTGAATCGCGGATCACTGAAGCCCGTAACCGTGCCGAGCAATACCCTAAACGTTATATCCCTGATAATCTTAATTTTCAGCTAGCAAAAGCTCGTATTCAAGTCCGTTTTTCCAGCTATAGCGACGAAGCAGTATTAAGCATGTTTGATCGGCAACTCAACAAACAAACCTATAGCTTCAAAGAGGCGGCACTTTATGGCAAAGCGCTGGCTTTATATAGATTGAAGAAGTTTAATGAATCAGAAAAAATCGTCGATGAGCTGTTAAAAATCGATGATAACAACCTGTTTTATATAGACACTAAATCTGATTTACTGATCGAACGTAAGGACTATGCAAAAGCGATTACTATGCTCGAAGCCCAACGTAAAATGAAACCAACGTCTCAAGTGATCAATGCCAACTTAGCCAATATATATATCGAAGCCGATCAAGCCCCCAAAGCAATCCCTTTGCTGGAAGATATGATTTTCCTCGATAAACAAAATGAACTGCCCTATCAATTGTTGACTATGGTGTATAAAAAAACCGGCAATCAAGCATTGGAATATTTTTCCACCGCAGAGCTGATGGCCTTAGGTGCTAATTATAAGGGCGCAATCGATCAACTTAACTTTGCCTACCGTGCATCCGAAAATAATCCATTACAGCTTGCACGTATTGAAGCACGTATTCGCCAGTTTAAAATGGCTGATAAAGAAATGGATGCGCTTAAGTAATAAGTTGTTTTACAAATAGATTAAAGACAATAACCCATTTATGCGCCCCGAACACACTGACGGGGCGCGGTTTTTTCTGTTATTATCCGCGCCATTGTTATTTCAGCCCGTATTGAGCCTCTAGTACTATGACCCAAGTGACGATTTACCATAACCCACGTTGTTCAAAAAGCCGTGAAACCTTAGCTTTACTCGAGCAACAAGGCTGCGACATTACCCTAGTGGAATACTTAAAAAATCCCCCTACGGCTAAAGACATCGGCGACATTCTGGCTAAACTAGGCATCAGTGCTCGCGAATTAATGCGCACCAAGGAAGCAGAATATCAAGCCTTGGGACTTGCAGACTCATCACTAACAGAATTGCAGTTGATTGAGGCTATGGTCAACACTCCTAAACTCATCGAACGGCCAATTGTGCTCACCAATCAAAGCGCAGCCATCGGCCGTCCTCCTGAGAATGTGCTCACTATTCTTTAATCCATGATTTTTAAACCAAAATGGCTTTTATTTTCAACCCTTAGGTAGACTTATGACGTCCAACACCTTATTTATCCTTAGCCGTTTAGGCTACTTTGCGCTAGTGCTGCTATTAGGCGGTTGGTTTGTTGGCCAAGGGATTAGCGGTGAATACACCCTGCTATTTAGTCTCTTATGGATAGTGCCGTTATTACTACCCGCAAAGGGTGTTTTCCAAGGTAATCCATACACTTACGCTTGGGCAAGTTTTATTCTGTGCTTATATATGTTACATGGGCTCACCCTGCTTTATGTCACCAATGACGCCTTCGCTTTTGCCTTAATCGAAGTATTATTGATTGGCGTACTGCTAATCGCTTTCCCATTTTATGCCCGCATACGTGGTCGTGAACTGGGATTAGGCCTGAAGAAAAAATCTAAAGAATAGTCAGTTCAATGTATTTTCAGTGCCGTTTAACCTTGCTGGGTATAGCGGCACTTTTTATATTGCAAGGCCAAACCTTGGCTCAAATATCCCTTATGATCTCAGTCTGAATATCCATTTCAACCTTAGTTTCAACCTCTGTTCCGACGTCAATTCCCATCACGACAAAATTAACACTTATTATACTTACACTGACTTTTTGCAACTAAGTACCCGTGCTATAGTCAGTTTCTCACAGTATAAGCGTCCCATGACGCCACAAAAGTCTAAATAGCACAGCAGAGTTAGCAAGGGAGAATGGTGTAATGGGAATGTCGATACCACTGAAATTTTTCGGATTTATGGCTTGCTCTGGCCTACTTGCGGCATGCGGGGGCGGTGGTGATAGTAAACCAGATGATAGTGTAGTCACGCCCCCCTCCACCTCACTAGCACGCTGCACAGATAGCATTTCGCCACTCATTACCACCACGTCATCCTCAATTCGCTTTCAAACCGAGCAAAATTATGTGGCGGGTCAATCTAGTACTATCATTGCCAATATCCTAAATCGCGACAGCCAAGACTTAACCTTCCGTTGGCAGCAAATCGATGGCCCTAACATAGCACTCGTCAGTCAAAACAGCCCGGTATTAGCCCTTGATACTCCCACCACAGGCGGCTACCGTTTTAGCTTGCATGTGACGGGCAGTAATCTAGATGTCTCCGGAGAAATTGGTATTAATGTCGATCCCGCATCGACGGGTATGCTAAACGTCCGTCAAGATCACCAAGTGGTTGAAAGCAATAATGTGAGCTTAAGACTCGGACAACAATCGGAATTAATCGCAGCAAATATCTCTTGGTGTGTAGCATCTGGCCCAGATTTAATGGTCGATGTGAACGATCCGTTTAGACCCTTGTTTACCGCGCCAACGGTCACCCAGGATACAATCACTCGCCTCAAAGTGAATGCCAACGTCAATGGCAATCAGCTTAGCGATGATGTCTTTGTGCTAACAACCTCGGCGCCAGCGATCAGCTCACCATACTTCGATACCCCAGTTGCGCGCACCCATGCCTATCGTCCGGCTTCACCTTACGCCAATGTGCTAGCAAACTGTGTTTACTCCAATCAGCTTAATGATAGCTGCACTATCAATACCTTACCTTTGATAGGTCAAACCTCAAGCGATCTCAATCACGAGACGATTCTAAATCGAGTACTGGTTTCCCACGATTGGATGGGTGATAACTTTGCCGCTTTCTTAGCCCAGATGGACCCTAATAGCGATTTTGCCCGCCTGTTACAATCCGTTACAGCCGTGGTGATTAGCTATGATGTACGCCCTTCTTTCTATTGGGTAGTCACAGGGGCGATTTATCTCGATCCCAATGATTTATGGCTTACGCCAAGCCAACGCGACACTATTAATGAAGCGCCGGATTACCGCAGTAATTTCGGAAATGATCTTAACTTTGTGATGCCTTGGCGTTATGTGAAAGATAACCAATATGCCTCCCTTGGCGTGCCTATCACCGTCAGAGCAAACCGCACATTAGCGCAAATCAATCCCGATCTGGCCTCCTTGTTGTACCACGAGCTCGCCCATGCCAATGACTTTTTTCCACGCAGCGTGCATGCCACACTCACAGGGCCAAGACTGTTAGATGACTACAGCCGCCGCAATGCCAGCAAGAGTCTAATTTCAGATCAAGTCAGTAAAACCTACCCATTAACGAGCACTGAAATGATGGGACTTGCCAATGTTAGTTTCCTCGGCGCAGCGGCGAGTAATGTGCAAAAGACCTATCAAGCATCGGATGTCAGTACTTTCTTTTCTACCGATATCGCCAGCGACTTCTATGCCTATTCCAGTACCCGTGAAGACACGGCCATGTTATTTGAGGAAGCCATGATGAGTCATCGCTATCAAATATTGCGTGATGTCGCCATCACCAATAAACCTGCGATATTAACTGCGGATTCGCTAATTATTGACTGGGGACAAAGGGGACGAATTGCGCAAGACAGTCTAGAAAATCGCGCTGCGTTGGTGATTGATGAAATGCTGCCAGAGCTTAATGGGATCAGTCTGGTCGAAAGCCTACCCGAGCCAATTAATATGGTGCAAGGTCAAAGCTGGCATCAAACATTGGCAATATCGCCTGCGAATACGCAGCTCAAAAGCCAAAGCAATGCAGCTGCAATTAATGCCGAGTCTCGTTTTGAAGCCGAACTTCGCTTAAGTGGTGACCGTCACCAACATCCACAACAATAGCGTTTTAAATTTTAGATAAACAAAAGCCCGTATGTATTCAACATGACGGGCTTTACTCTTTTTGGCTTTAATGCCAGTAGGTTTTGTATCTTCAGAACGAACACAAACCATGCTGTATCTAAAGGTGTAGCATCTCTTTGGCAAACGGAATCGTGAGCTTACGCTGATGCACTAATGAGGCTTTATCTAACTTATCCAATACATCAAACAAGGTCCGCAAATCCCGCGCCATACGGTTCAGTAAAAAACGCCCGACATCTTCCGGTAATTGCAGGCCACGCATAGCGGCGCGGCGTTGCAGTGCGGCAAGTTTTTCATCATCTGCCATGGGTTGCAGTTGGTAATTCAACCCCCATTGCATACGTGAAACAAGATCTGGCAAGAGGAACCCAGCATCCGCAGGAGACGAGCTGCCGCTGACCACTAAGGCGCAATTCTTATTTTCTGCGACGCGATTGTAGAGATCAAAAATCGCCTCTTCCCAAACGGGGTGGCCGGCGATGGCATCGACATCATCGATACAAACCAAATCCAACTGTTCTAGGCCTTCAAGCAATGCGGTCGAAATACTCGCATGTATGCCTAAGGGAATATAAAAGCTGCGACGCTCCACTTCATTAGCGTGCGCGCAAGCAGCGTGCATTAAATGGGTTCGACCCGATTTAACTGGGCCCCACAAATAGATGGCGGCTTCACCATGCCCTTCGGCATTCGCTCTCAATTTTTGAATAAGTTCATCATTACCCGCGGCGGGGTAATAACTATTAAAGGTTTCGTCGTCTGGCAAATGCACAGGTAACGAGAGTTGCAGAGGTGAGTTTAAGGGCACTCGGTCTTCTCAATATTAAATAAAAACAATGCCGTGCTTAACTAAGCACGGCCGATAACATCTTAATGTAAACGCCATTCATACACAGGTTTGCCAGCTTGATTAGAGACAGGGCTAAATTCACCTGCACTCACAGGTGCGACCACAGAAATACGCGGCTCTAAGCTTAATAAGCGTTGTAAATCCGTCTCTGAGCCAAATAAATCTAACGAGAAAGTCACGGTGTTACCTTGAATATGCGTTAACGTGGCATTTTTAATCGCGCTGAGTTGCTTCAAATATTTTTCAACTTCAACTAATTGCGCCATTTTTTGGATATTAACGAAGGTAACACTCGCACCAAGCTGAGTACCAGTATCGGCAATCGCATACTTAGTAAAATAGTATTCACCTAACGCCGCCATCATAGCGGTAATCGCTTGGGCCGAATTTTCAGCAGTACCGTTGTAACTGAATAACGGTGGCGTCAAAGAGTCAATGGTAGCCTTAGTATAAAGATTTAAACGATAACGAACCTGATTCCCGGCGGCATCAATTGCCACTAGCGCCAAAAAGTCAGCTTGATAGCGGCCAGATACACTCGCCACGATGTCGGCAAACATCCCTTTAATATCGTTAGGATTTATACCCATCAACTCATCAAGATCTAAGATAGGCAAGAGTACAGGTATACCGCGGGCATAGGAAAAATCGCTAAAAATCTTACGTTCGGCTAACGCAGATGAGTCACCCAATATCATAGTGTCGCCATCACCAGGCATAGCGACCCAAAATAAGGTCAGCGGGCGTTGAGTTCCCCAAACAGGCAATTGTGCCTGGCGCAGTAACGCCACTATGCGGCGGTGCTCAAAACTCGCGGTCAACAGCAATTGGCCATTTTGCTCGATATAACCATACTGGCTCAGCAAGGTATCAGGATTACTGAGCTGAGATTGGATTAGGCTGTTATCGAGGGATCGCGCCGTCCCAGTGTTCTTGATAATGACTTGCTCAAGTGCACTTTTTAAGGCTTTGTCGCGTTCAGCAACTGCGCGCGAAGACACAGGCACATTGGCCTCATCTAATTTACTCACCTCAACAGCATTGACGCTATTAATCGTGAACAGACAATATAGAAATGCAATTAAGCTCGGCTTCAATAGGAATTTCAGCATCTTTGAGTAGTTGAAGTAGCGTCAGATGAGGCAAATTGTACCATAGTTAGCGCCTTAAGCGAGTCTTGCCAAAATTTAGCCCCATTTCCGAGCCTGCCACAGCACAGAAAACCCAAACAGTGATCAACGTCGGCAAAACAGGCGATTTTCTCCTGCTCAAAATCCAACAAACTGTTATCATTTGGCGGTTTACCCTAAATTAACGAGAATAATAAATGAGACGACTCGCTATCCCCCTACAGGGCGCGCAAATGCTATTTGTGGCCTTCGGTGCCCTAGTACTAATGCCGCTACTTACAGGGCTCGACACCAGTGTGGCATTGTTTACCGCAGGTATCGGTACCCTACTCTTCCAATTGATTACTAAACGCCAAGTGCCTATCTTCCTCGCATCTTCCTTCGCCTTTATTGCCCCCATACTTTATGGCGTGCAGACTTGGGGAATTCCATCCACAATGGGCGGCATTATGGCCGCGGGCGTGGTCTACGTCATGCTCGGCGCCTTGGTTAAAGTGCGCGGTACTGACTTTATTCACAGACTATTGCCCCCAGTCGTAGTGGGACCCGTGATCATTATTATCGGCCTTGGCTTAGCCCCCGTTGCGGTGAATATGGCATTAGGCAAGAGTGGTGATGGTAGCTTGACTTTAGTCGCTACAAATACGGCGTTATTTATTTCGCTCGCATCGCTTGGTACCACTATCGCAGTGGCGATTTTCGCAAAGGGTCTACTCAAAGTGATGCCGATTTTAGCAGGTATTATAGTAGGTTACAGCTTAAGCCTAGCCTTTGGTATTGTTGATTTTGCAGTCGTGACTGCCGCAAGTTGGATTGCTATTCCTAAATTTGTCGCGCCAGAATTAAACTGGTATGCCATCGCATTTATGATCCCAGTGGCAATCGCCCCTGCGGTAGAACACATAGGTGATATTCTGGCGATATCCAACGTCACGGGTAAAGATTTTATGAAAAAACCCGGCCTGCATCGCACGCTAACGGGTGACGGGATTGCCACAATTGCAGCCGCAGCCTTTGGTGGTCCACCGAACACGACTTACTCAGAAGTGACAGGTGCAGTAACCTTAACCCGAAATTTTGATCCTAAGATCATGACTTGGACTGCCATTACCGCCATCACTTTAGCCTTCGTTGGCAAACTAGGTGCGCTGATGCAAACTATCCCCGTCCCAGTGATGGGCGGTATTATGTGTTTGCTATTTGGTTCCATTGCCGCAGTTGGCCTCAACACCCTTATTCGTAATCATGTGGATTTATCTGAGCCACGTAATTTAAGTATTGTCGGTGTTACCTTAGTCTTTGGTATCGGCGGCATGGCATTTGGCATAGGTTCATTCAGTCTGACTGGTATTAGCTTGTGCGGTATTGTCGCTATTACCATGAACTTACTATTACCCGCGACTAAGCCACACAATAAACACCACGAGTCTGATGTGACGCCTCATTAATTACGGCTTGAAGACACGATCAATTTCGAAGTAGGTCGTTGAAAAATGACCACTTTATAAAATTGATCGTTTCTTAAGAAACCACCATAAAAAAGCCGCCGTGATATCAATCACGGCGGCTTTTTTATGAAGCAATATTTTTATGAAGTAAGAATTAACTCTTACTCTTCAGTCTTGATCTTAGCGGCAGCCGCTTTGATCAAAGGTTGTAATTCGCCTTTTTGGAACATGTCCACTACGATATCACACCCACCGATCAACTCGCCTTCAATCCACAATTGTGGAAAAGTCGGCCAGTTAGCAAACTTAGGTAATTCTGCGCGAATGTCTGGATGCTGAAGAATATCCACGAATGCAAACTGCTCGCCGCAGTTAATCATGATCTGAGCTACCTGTGACGAGAAGCCACAGCTTGGTAACTTAGGAGAGCCTTTCATATAAACAATGATAGGGTTTTCCGTGATCTGCTGCTTAATTTTCTCTACTGTTTCCATTTTGATTCCTAAGTAGGATGACGTTGACTCAATGCGACTATTGTACGTCAGCTAGACGCAGAACAAAATCCCACAGTTTGTAAGGTTATGTCGACATTTGATTTTTCGATGGCGTCTATCTAGTCAATTAGCTAAACAATGATTCACATCACAAATTTTATCGGTACAATAGTCCTAAGTGAGCACGTTTAAGAAACGATAACCTAAGACCATGGAGAGATACTAATGGCTTTCGAATTACCCGCATTACCATATGCAAAGAACGCACTAGAACCACACATTTCTCAAGAAACCATAGAATACCACTACGGCAAGCACCACAACACTTATGTTGTGAAGCTAAACGGCTTAATCGAAGGAACTGATTTCGCTGGTAAATCTTTAGAAGATATCATCAAAACTTCTACGGGTGGCGTATTTAACAACGCAGCTCAAGTGTGGAACCACACTTTCTACTGGAACTGCTTAGCCCCTAATGCTGGCGGCGAACCAACAGGCCCAGTTGCTGATGCAATCAATGCCGCTTTCGGTTCATTCGACGCATTCAAAGCGCAATTTACTGATTCAGCAGTAAACAACTTCGGTAGCGCTTGGACATGGTTAGTGAAAAAAGCCGATGGCACTCTTGCTATCGTTAACACTAGCAATGCAGCGACGCCACTGACTGACAGCACAGTAACACCAATCATGACAGTTGACGTGTGGGAACACGCTTACTACATCGATTACCGTAACGTGCGTCCTGACTATCTTGCCCACTTCTGGCAATTAGTTAACTGGGACTTCGTTAACCAAAACTTCGCAGGTTAATTCATTTAACCTAACGTTGTTTACTGCCGAATGAGCAGTGGGTTAATCCCAGTAAAAAGAGCCCTAGTGGCTCTTTTTTTATGCCCCTCGTTTGCCGCCCATCCCTTATCCTACCGATTTATCCTCCGCTAACTACAAGTGCAATAATTGCGTTTGCAACTATTTGTTATTGTTTTTATTTGATATTTTTTTGACACAGATAGTGAGTTTGTGTCTAAGATTAGAGTAGGAGGCTGGCTAGCCAGTTATCCGTTCCATGACATCACTGGCGTTTCAGGGGGTTTATATGGGCATTTTCGAGCATTACCAAAAGCGCTACGAACAAAAACTCGATGAAGAATATTCTTTGCAGGAGTTTCTGGACATCTGCAAGGGAGATCGCAGCGCTTACATGTCAGCATCAGAGCGACTACTGCTTGCAATTGGTGAAGCAGAAGTCATTGATACCGCAAAAAATCCAACACTTAGCCGTATTTTTTCGAATCGACTTATTTCACGCTATCCCGCATTTAAAGATTTCTTCGGCATGGAAGACGCCATAGAGCAAATTGTGGCTTACCTAAAGCACTCGGCTCAAGGATTAGAAGAATCCAAACAAATTCTATACCTACTGGGCCCAGTGGGCGGCGGTAAGTCATCACTCGCCGAAAAACTCAAAGCCCTAATGCAAAAAGTGCCCATTTACATTCTGAGCGCGAATGGAGTCCGCAGCCCAGTCAACGATCACCCCTTCTGCCTGTTTGATGTGGAAGAAGATGGACAGCTGTTAAAAGATGAATTCAACATTCCCAACCGTTATCTGAAAACTATCATGTCGCCTTGGGCGGTAAAACGTCTGCATGAGTTTGGTGGCGATATCTCCAAATTTCGCGTGGTAAAAGTCTTTCCATCCATTCTGGACCAAGTGGCAATAGCGAAAACTGAACCTGGTGATGAAAACAACCAAGATATTTCGTCCCTTGTCGGTAAAGTCGATATTCGGCAACTCGAACATTTCTCCCAAGATGATCCCGATGCTTACGCCTATTCAGGCGCATTGTGCCGTGCAAACCAAGGGGTGATGGAATTCGTCGAGATGTTTAAGGCACCCATTAAAGTGCTGCATCCACTACTGACTGCGACGCAAGAAGGTAACTATAACGGCACAGAAGGCTTATCGGCCTTGCCCTATAGCGGGATTATTCTGGCTCACTCAAACGAGTCCGAGTGGTCAACCTTCAAAAACAACAAAAACAACGAAGCCTTCCTCGACCGTGTTTACATAGTCAAAGTGCCCTACTGTTTACGGGTCTCAGAAGAGCTGCAAATCTATCAAAAACTGCTAATCAACTCTGAGTTATCGAAAGCGCCCTGCGCTCCCGGCACCTTAGAAACCTTAGCGCAATTTAGTGTGTTGTCACGCATCAAGCCGCCTGAAAACTCCTCCATCTACTCTAAGATGCGGGTATATGACGGTGAAAGCCTGAAAGATACCGATCCTAAGGCTAAGTCTTACCAAGAATACCGTGATTACGCAGGTGTCGATGAAGGCATGAATGGACTATCCACCCGTTTCGCCTTTAAGATTTTGTCGCGGGTATTTAACTTCGACCATTCAGAGATCGCCGCCAACCCAGTACATTTATTCTATGTCCTCGAACGACAAATTGAACAAGAACAGTTCCCCGGCGATACCGCCGAACGTTATCTTGAATTCCTAAAAGGTTATTTGATCCCTAAATATGTGGAGTTTATCGGTAAAGAGATTCAAACCGCTTACTTAGAGTCTTACTCTGAATACGGCCAAAATATCTTCGACCGCTATGTTACCTACGCCGATTTTTGGATCCAAGATCAAGAATACCGCGATCCAGAAACAGGTCAGCTATTCGACCGCGCCGCCCTCAATGCTGAACTTGAAAAGATTGAGAAGCCCGCGGGGATCAGCAATCCTAAAGATTTCCGTAATGAAATCGTTAACTTTGTGCTGCGCGCCCGCGCGAACCATGAGGGTAACAATCCGCTCTGGACCAGCTACGAGAAACTTCGCACTGTGATCGAGAAGAAAATGTTCTCCAACACAGAAGATTTACTGCCTGTTATTTCCTTTAACGCCAAAACGTCGAACGACGATCAACGCAAACACGATGATTTCGTCAATCGCATGATGGAGAAAGGCTATACCAAAAAACAAGTCCGACTCTTGTCTGAGTGGTATTTACGAGTTCGTAAATCTTCTTAAACTTGCGCTAACTAAGTACAGGGCTTTGGTGTTGCCAAAGCCTTCGCTGGGTTTTGGGAGGTGCGTATGGCGAACTTTATCGATAGACGGTTGAATGCGAAAGGAAAAAGCACAGTCAACCGCCAACGCTTTATCAATAGATATAAGCAACAAATTAAAAAAGCCGTCAGCGATGCAGTGACTCGTCGCAGCGTAACGGATGTAGATAAAGGCGAAAAAATCAGTATCCCAACACGGGATATCAGTGAACCTATGTTTCACCAAGGCAAAGGCGGCGTCAGGGACAGAGTGCATCCCGGTAATGACCAATTTACCCGTGGCGATAAAATTGACCGACCACCTGGTGGTTCAGGCGGCGGTTCGGGCAAAGGCGAGGCCTCAAACTCGGGTGAAGGCGACGATGACTTTGTGTTCGAAATCTCTAAAGACGAGTATCTAGAGTTATTGTTTGAGGACTTAGAACTCCCCAATCTACAAAAAAATCGCCTCAATAAACTGGTGGAATACCAAATTTACCGTGCTGGGTTCACCAATGATGGCGTCCCCGCTAACATCAATATTGTCCGTTCATTACGTTCATCCCTTGCTCGTCGCATTGCGATGTCGGCCAGTAAAAAGAAACTATTAAAAGAGTTAGAACAAGAACTTGCTGAACTGGAAAATATTCCAGGCACTAGGGCTGAGTTGATTTTGGATTTAAAAGCCCAAATTGAGGAGTTAAAACAAAAGATTGCCAGAGTGCCGTTTATCGATACCTTCGATCTACGCTTTAATAACTATTCCAAAAGGGAAATCCCTTCTAGTCAAGCTGTGATGTTCTGTTTAATGGATGTGTCTGGTTCTATGGATCAGGCAACTAAAGATATGGCAAAACGCTTCTATATCTTGCTGTATCTGTTCCTCACCCGTACCTATAAAAATTTAGAAGTGGTTTACATTCGCCACCATACCCAAGCCAAAGAAGTCGATGAACACGAGTTCTTTTACTCCCAAGAAACGGGCGGCACCATAGTGTCCAGTGCATTGAAATTAATGCATGAAATTCAACAAGCCCGCTACCCCGCCGATGAGTGGAATATTTACGCAGCCCAAGCATCCGACGGTGATAACTGGGCCGACGATTCACCTACCTGTAGGCAATTGTTAGAACAAAAAATATTGCCACTGGTGCGCTACTACAGCTATATCGAAATCACCAATCGGGCCCATCAAACCCTGTGGCGCGAATATGAATCCCTACAACAGCATTACGACAACATCGCCGTGCAGCATATACGTCAAGCCGAAGATATTTACCCTGTCTTTAGGGAGCTATTCAAGAAACAAGCGGTTTAAGGGGGCACTATGGGGATAACTAAATCAACATCTTGGACACCACTGAGCGATGGTCCCGACTGGAGCTTCGAGCTACTTCAGGACTACCTCAAGGAAATTGAGCGGGTGGCAGCGCTCTATAAACTCAGCACTTACCCAAATCAAATTGAAGTCATCACAGCAGAACAGATGATGGATGCGTATGCTGGCATAGGTATGCCCATAGGTTACACCCATTGGTCTTTCGGCAAACGTTTTATCGAAACCGAGCAAGGTTACAAACGTGGCCAAATGGGGCTCGCCTATGAAATTGTGATTAACTCTAACCCCTGTATCGCTTACTTAATGGAAGAAAATACCATCACAATGCAGGCGCTGGTGATAGCTCACGCCTGTTTCGGACATAACAGCTTTTTTAAAAACAATTACTTATTTAAGACATGGACAGATGCGAGCTCGATTATTGACTACCTTGTCTTTGCTAAAAACTACATCAGTGACTGCGAGCAAAAATACGGTGTAGAACAAGTCGAAAGCGTCATAGACTCCTGTCATGCGCTAATGAACTATGGTGTCGATCGTTATAAACGTCCCTCTGAAATCTCATTCAGGGAAGAACAAGCAAGACAAAAGGATCGCGAGGCTTACCTTCAAAGCCAAGTAAATGATTTATGGCGCACGATTCCGACCCATCAACATGAGCAGTCTCAATCTAAAAAACGTCGTTTCCCCGCCGAACCGCAGGAAAATATTTTATATTTCATCGAGAAAAACGCTCCTTTGCTTGAACCATGGCAAAGGGAAATAATCCGTATTGTGCGTAAAATGGCGCAATATTTTTATCCGCAAAAACAAACTCAAGTGATGAATGAAGGCTGGGCAACCTTCTGGCATTACACTATCTTGAATCACTTGTACGACGATGGCGTGGTCACTGACCGCTTCATGATCGAGTTTTTGCAAAGCCATACAGGCGTTGTGGCTCAACCCGATTACAACAGTCGTTATTACAGTGGCATCAACCCATATGCTTTAGGTTTTGCCATGTTCACCGATATTCGGCGTATTTGTGAAAATCCAACCGATGAAGATAAAGCTTGGTTTCCCGACATTGCCGGCAGTAATTGGATAGAAACATTGCATTTTGCGATGCAAAACTTTAAAGATGAAAGTTTTATAAGCCAATATCTCTCACCTAAAGTTATCCGCCAATTTAAATTGTTTGGTATCCATGATGATGAGAAACGCAATTATCTTTCGGTATCCGCAATCCACGATGAACGGGGCTATCAAGATATTCGCCAGTTACTATCACAACAATATAACCTGTCTAATATTGAGCCGAATATCCAAGTACATAATGTAGAAATCAACGGTGATCGATCCTTAACCTTACATTATGTGCCAAATAACGATATTCCCTTAGCCAACAGCCATAAAGAAGTATTAAAGCATTTACATCGATTATGGGGTTTCACTGTCACCTTAGAGCAAAAAAATGCAGATGCGAGTATTAGCGTCTTAGCATCCTGCCCTGAAGCCAATAAACCAGAATAATAAGCACAATAAAAAGGCCGTTTCCAATTGAAACGGCCTTTTTGTTTATTTAGCGCTATCTTAACGCGATATCACTCACAGAGTTTAATGATCTTGAGCAATAGAAGCCGGCATATCTTCGCGTAATTGTAACCACATCTTACCGCTATTCATGCCATAGGTACGCATTAGCGCAGAGACATCGAGGTAATTTTTCGCCTGAGCCAACAGTTCTAATTCTTTGTAAAAGTTCAATGCTAATAAACGCGCATCTGAGCTGGTAAAGTAATAACGACCAACTCGACTATACAAACCTTTAAATCCGTTTAATATCAAAACGTAAAGTGGATTTCCTGACGAAAACGCTAAGGTGTGATGCAGTAAGTAGTCAAATTCAGCATAGGATTCAGCCGTATCTTCAAGCTGGTGTATCTTTGCAAGTACCTCCACAGCGGTATCCGGGTTATAACGCAAAGCACCGCGAAAATAGATAGCACTGACGTTCGTTCTAGCTGACAAGAGTTGGTCAACCAATACCGGAAAACCCTCGGGATTCAAATCAGCAATAGTCTCAAGAATGTTTAAGCCTGAGGTTTCCCAAAAGTTGTTAACCCGTGTTGGTTTGCCATGCTGAATTTTCAACCAACCGTCACGCGCCAAGCGCTGTAGCACCTCACGCAAAGTGGTGCGAGTCACACCAATCAATTCTGAAAGCTCACGTTCAGCCGGTAAAATGGACCCTGGAGGAAATTTGTTTTCCCAAATTGATCTCACAATATACTTCTCTGCAAAACTTGCAGGTCCTTTGGCATTGATAATCATCAGCCCACTTATCCAGTTGTTGTGCGTCGTAATGGTCACTGATCATACCAGAGCGGTAAAAAATGGAAACCATTCACTTAAAATCACTGTGTTATCGCCGTGTAAATGTCACAGAATCGTTCAAAAAAACGACCAAGGTCAATACAGGATGGGCCAATTTTGCCGCTTAGCTCCGCTTTTTGAAATGTCGGTATCAGTAACTCATTACATTAGCTTTCTCTTTAGGCTAGACTCATTTAACTAACGCAGGTATTGATAATAATCACGTGCAATTTTTAACATAATTAGAAGAGAGGCTGCCATGCCGGCGACAATGAGTCAGGCGTTTATTGGGAACTTCTTAGGAAATTCTCCTAAGTGGTACAAAACCGCAATACTGTCATTTTTAATTATCAATCCAATACTCTTTTTCTATGTCGACCCCTTTGTGGCTGGTTGGGTATTGGTGCTTGAATTTATTTTTACCTTAGCAATGGCATTAAAATGCTATCCATTACAGCCCGGCGGATTATTGGCAATTGAAGCCGTCGCGATCGGAATGACATCGGCAAGCCAAGTCTTACATGAAATAGAAGCCAACCTCGAAGTATTATTACTCTTGGTATTTATGGTCGCTGGTATATATTTCATGAAGCAATTGCTGCTATTTGGCTTCACGAAAATCATTACTAAAGTGCGCTCTAAAATTTTAGTGTCATTAATGTTTTGTTTGGCTTCAGCCTTTTTATCAGCCTTCTTAGATGCGTTAACGGTTATTGCCGTCATTATCGCGGTCGCTGTGGGTTTCTATTCTATTTACCACAAGGTCGCTTCTGGAAAAGATTTCGGCGCTGATCACGATCATACCTCTGAAGGTAAAAATGATGATGGTGAAGATCAGTTAAACGAAGAAGAACTCAGTGCATTCCGTGGTTTCCTACGTAATCTGTTAATGCATGCGGGTGTAGGTACTGCGCTGGGCGGCGTGTGTACTATGGTGGGTGAACCACAAAACCTTATTATCGCCGCGCAAGCAAATTGGCAATTTGGTGAATTCGCCGTGCGTATGTCACCCGTTACTGTTCCTGTATTAATCTCGGGTATCTTAACTTGTTACTTAGTTGAAAAATTTGGCATTTTTGGTTATGGCGCTAAGTTGCCAACAGCTGTTCATCGGATCTTATGTGAATATGCCGCCCATGAAGATGCGCGCCGTACCAATAAAGACAACATGAAGTTAATCGTCCAAGCCTTAGTGGGTGTCTGGTTGATCGCAGGACTTGCATTGCACTTGGCTTCAGTGGGCCTAATTGGTCTTTCTGTGATTATTTTAACCACAGCCTTTAACGGCGTTACCGATGAGCATGCCCTCGGTAAAGCTTTCGAAGAAGCACTGCCTTTTACCGCGTTATTAGCTGTCTTCTTTGCGGTTGTTGGCGTGATTATCGACCAGCACTTATTCGCACCAGTGATCCAATGGGCACTGAGTTATCAAGGCAATACTCAGTTGGTGATTTTCTATATTGCCAACGGATTACTGTCTATGGTGAGTGATAACGTGTTCGTCGGCACTGTGTACATTAACGAAGTGAAAGCGGCATTGATTAACGGTCAAATCAGCCGTGATCAATTCGACTTGCTGGCCGTTGCGATTAATACTGGAACTAATTTACCTTCGGTTGCCACGCCCAATGGTCAAGCGGCGTTCTTGTTCCTACTAACCTCAGCCCTAGCACCACTTATCCGCTTATCCTATGGCAGAATGGTATGGATGGCATTACCTTACACTATCGTGCTGTCTATTGTAGGTGTCATGGCGATTCAAACGGGTTTCTTAGAACAAGCTACCCAATATTTCTATGATTCCCAGATAATCATCCATCACAGCGCGAGTGAAGTTTTAGAGCCGATGACTGGACATTAATCTTCTTTATTGACTGAACTTTATTTAATAAGTAGAGTCCAAAAAACGCCCCATGTCTGAGGGCGTTTTTTGTTGATATGGAGCTCACTTTGACTGTAATGACTCGCTTTGCCCATTCCCGTTCATCTTGGTTTATTCTCGCAGGCACAGCCCTTGGGTTAGAAGCAGCCGCCCTGTATTTTCAATATGTCATGAAACTAGAACCCTGTGTCATGTGTATTTACCAAAGACTCGCTATTTTTGGTTTATTGGCAGCAGGTCTCATTGGCATGACAGCACCCAAATATCGAATCGTCAGGATCTTAGCTGCCGTGCTCTGGGCCATCAGTGCAACTTGGGGATTAAAACTAGCCTTATCGCTCGTAGATATGCAAGCCAACCCATCCCCTTTTTCAACCTGTTCATTCTTACCTGAATTTCCAGCTTGGATGCCATTACACGAATGGTTCCCTGCCGTTATGATGCCTACTGGCATGTGTACTGATGTACCTTGGGTCTTTATGGGTGTAACGATGCCCGAATGGATGGTAGTGGCTTTCAGTGGCTTCTTAGTCGCTTGGTTACTCTTTATTGTGCCTGTCCTAAGTGGTTCAAATAAACCGTCTCTTTATAAATAACGAGTTTGAGATAAGGCAGGCATAAAACCTGCCTTTTTATTGACGATTATATTCCACTTATCCTATTCAATCCTCGCAACTTAAACATATGCCAATAGCAAAACAGTGAGAAAGCGCTACACTGGCTCAATGAAAAGTGGTGATTTGGAAACTGGGGATTATGGGAAAAAGTTCGACATCTGAGCCACACACGCCATTAACCCAATGGCAAAACAGTTTGCCATTCAAATTTAGCCTTATTCAGCTCGTCATTGCCGCTATTTTGATTTGTAGTACAGCTTGGGTGATGCTGAGCATTCAACGCCAACAAGTTCTTGATCAGCAAGCCGTGTTAAACCAAAACTATGGCCAGTTGATTATCGCCAAACTGCAAGAAATGACTTCACAGGTTGAAACCGTAGTCGACTCTATTTCCAGTATTGCCAAACTTTACCGCTATGATCATGAGCAACTGGTGAAAACCATTCCCACGTTGCTGAAGCTCGATAGTCAACAACGCATCATCTCTGGTGGCGGCGTCTGGCCGGAACCCGGCGCGTTTAATCAGCAAAAATTTCGAGATAGCCTGTTTTGGGCACACAATGTAAACGATGAATTAGTCACCATTGATTCCTATAACAAAGACACGTTCCCAAGCTACCACACCGAAGAATGGTATCGCCCGACGCGCTATTTTCCTGCAGGTAAAATTTTCTGGTCAAAATCTTATTTCGATCCGACAACCCATGAGTCAATGATCACAGCCTCAGGCGCTATGTGGATGGACCATCAGTTTATTGGTGCCGCCACTGTGGATATCAGTTTAGAAAAGCTCAATGTGCTATTACGCAATACTATGATTAATGTCAGAGGCTATGTCATAGCCTTAGATCATCAAAACCAAGTACTCGCCTATCCAGATGCCAATAACTATCTTAAGCATCAAACCAATACCAATCATTCTTTCGTCACCTTCAATCATCTCGCCAGCCAACAGCCAGATTTCAGCCCCGTCGAAGTCGCATTACAGAGTGCAGATAAAGCCTTTATAGAAGCGGCGATTGCCGAGCGCGTTTTTACCCAAGAACAGATGCAGCATCTAACGAGACTAAGTCATCAAAATGAGCGTGACATGTTAGCGGCCATCGTAAATAACAATGCTTTAAATCATTTTACTGCCCCGAAATTACTGACGTCGGTAACTTTGGCCCATGATCCAATCCTTAAAACGGCATCCCTCGTTTCGGTATTTCTCATGCCAAATACCTATTGGAAGGTACTTGTCGTCACCCCAATTTCACCGCTGCAGGATACCGCTAAACATTTAATCGAAAAGGTCGGCGTTTATTTAGTCTGTATTCAACTATTAGGCTTAATTCTATTATTCTTACTCCAGCACCGACTATTTATCACCCCCATTATTGAAATCGTCCAAGCCTTAAAACGTAATGATTCCGCCTCTATCGAACTCAAAGCCAATAACAGCCATGACGAAATTGGCTTATTGGCAAAAACATTCCTGTCGCGTACTCGACAGCTTGAAGTGGCAATGGCGAGCTTAGATGCGAGTAACCTGGCACTAGAACAGCAATTGCAGAGCCAAAACCTGTTTCAACTGGAGTTAAAGCGCCATAAAGAACAATTGAGGGCTTTACTTAAATTTTCTCAAAATCTCATCTATATCAAAGATCTTCACGGTAAATATATTCTCGTCAATGACAAATATTGTGAAATCTTAGGTATAGAACGCAGACGCATTATTGGCACCTCTGATTTTGAGATATTTCCCAGCCAATTTGCCCACGAGTATCAACAAAATGATCGACGCGTTCTGCATAATCATGAAGCCATAAACTTCGAAGAAGCTATTCCATCGCCCCTAGGCAATCTTATTTATATCGTGACTAAATTTAAGATCAAAGATGATGACGATACCGTTATTGCAGTCGGTGCTATCGCCTTTGATATCACCTTACAAAAAATTAAAGAGCAAGAACAAGAAAAGTTACTTTTAGGGCAAGTCGAGGCGCTTAATCACCTACAAGAACAAGTTCGCCTCAGTAATCAACATAACCATGAACTCCATCTGCTCCAAGACAAATCAACCCAATTACTTGAGAAGCATCAGCAACTCAATCTCAGTCGTGAACAAAGCCAACAGCTAATGCAAAATTTTCTAGCTGAAATGATGACGCAAATTATGCATGAGCAAGATCAGCTACTCGCCAAAGTGTGCCAACTTCAGCCAATAGATAATGCTAACGACCAAAATCAGATCACCGAAATCATGGTGACTCAGGCAGATAAATTGCGACATATTGCCCAGTTATTAACGAATCATCAAAACGATATTCGGCCACTGCATCTCGCACAATTTATGCGTCATCTTTTAGGGTTGCTAAAGGTACAGTTAGCTAAAACAAATGTGGAAATAGCGTTAAATTGTGAAGAAAATATCATTATTGATGGCCCTTCTTGGCAATATTTGCAGCTGTTTTATCGTCTAATCACCAACACGTTGAATCATGCATTTAAAGCTCACAATGAACAGCGTGAAATAACCATTAATATCGACAAGTCGAGCGAAGAGTTACACATCAGTATTATCGATAATGGGATAGGTATGACAGAGCCGCAACTCGCACAATTACGGCAAGAACTAGCGCAAGAACTCTGCCTTGGAACGCTGACCTGTATAAATCTGTGGCTTAAAAATGATCTCAATGGCAGCCTTAGCATCAGTAGCCACTTGAACCAAGGCACACACATTCAATGTCGTTGGCCACTGAGTACAGATTTAGAACCGCAATAAACAAAGGTGCGTTATTGATCTAACCATGCCTTGGCTTGGCTATGTTCATCGGCGGTAAATACCTTTACCGGACATGGCAGCATGCAGGCTAGCGCATTAACCATAGCATTTGTTTGAGTGGCATTAGCAATCATCACGACCCTTGAAAAATCACTTAAATGAAATAAACCTAATACCGCATCATCCCACAGGGCCCCAACGGATATACCTTCAAATTCAGGGGAAAACTCGTACCAAAGGCGAATACTGGCGTGGTCTTGCAGCTTGGCTTCTATGGCGGGAACCAAATAGCCTTCAACATCCCCATGGTTAACACGGCCAGATGCGACCACAGCCAATATATCATCAGCATGACCCGAAGAAATCGTTAGCATTGAACACTCCTTATCAATACATGAAGGGAAAAATAGTTAAAGCTCATACACTAAAGATACACAGACAATGACATAAATGCGGGAAAGATGGGCTTTTATTTTAAGCTAACACCATTTTATACATACACATCAGTGATGCAAATAACGTCAAAAGGAGCTAATCCACAGCGATAACTCGCATAACCCAGCAACAAAACTTAGTCGCAGAACTCGATGAAAAATGGTGACCATACGAAATAACATGAAGTGAAGCAAAGAGCAGATATTTACCTCACACTCAAGGCTACGACTGCTCGAGCTTAACAATAAGAGTGAGGAAACACATGGTACTCAAACGATGGTGATTTACGCTGCTAAAAAATAGTATTAGTCATGACTTACCTAAAATCATGCATTAATAAATAATCTAATTGCTATTCTGACTAAGCACTCACTTGAAGTTTAGCGATTTCTTGATCGAACAAATTCTTAATCAAACTAGAAAACTCGGTAATAAATAAAGTCTGTGCGGGAGTCGCTTTATGGTTGGCAACTGAAGCTAAAATTTCTTCTAAATCATACACAATTGCATCCACTTCACGGATAATCACATTACGTTGCGTAAAAGACAACGATGGATTTTGGCCACACACCATAATGATCTGTGCCGACAATTGCTCTTCAAATAATTCCATCACAGTATCGTCTGAAACTACCTCTGAACCTGGTGTTTCAAATAAGCCAAGATGTTCAGTTAAATACTGGACCAAATGCATGTAACCATCTTTATCTGTGACCATTTTTTACCCTTTAAACTCATTAACTTAATATCTATTGTGATGCTATTAATAGCACATCAGAAAATATCAAAGAAGCCAAAAGCTCGGCTTCTTATCAAGATCTAGCATACGCCACTTATTTAACTCTAGCCTATCTTCGATAACAGACGTATTGATCTATACCAATCTTATTGAAGTTACTGAGTTAAGGTTAGTACAAATGACACAGGAACAGCTTGACTAATGCTCGATAAACCCGCAATTTCACGTAATTTATCAATCCCAGCCACAAGATCAAACTCATTGGCATTAACAATTACCGGTTGAAAACTGTTCACTAAAAGTTTGTTATCAGAAACTTTAGTGATAATCACCGAAAAAGCCTTAGTTTGCGATTTGCCGTGTAACGCAATTTTTCCATCAATATCAAAAACTTTACTCTCACCGACGCCAAGATTTTTTAGTATCTTAGGGTCTACTTGTGATGACAGTTTAAGCTCTGGATACAAAGACACTTCAAACAACAAATTTTGCATCCGCTCATCGCGGACATCAATACCCGTTGCCACACCGATTAGTGGAATTGTTAATTCAAATTGACCGTTATCTTTTAGCGTACCTTTGAGTTGTTTAAAGTGATGGACTTCACCTATATCACCTTTCTTTACCGAAATAAAACTGACTCGCGAATCTTGTTCCATCACTTGCCATTGCGCGGCACAGCTAAAACTGGCCATAGCAGATAAGGCGACAATTCCCATCCATTTTTTCATCGTATCCGTCCTTAAATAGTGAGTTTAAAAGCCATGTCGTAAAGAAAATCGACATCCGCAACAGGCTAAAATCCTGCCCAGTTAAACGTGATCAACATCACCTAACTTAAGCTAAAGATACTCTGTTTATCCATTAGCGACCAGTAAACTATGATTCATACGCGCACTAACCATTTATCTAAGCTATTGGCAAAAGCCTGTTTATCTGCTTGAGAAAACGAATCAGGCCCGCCGGTGTGCACGCCAGAACCGCGCAAATCCTCCATAAAATCGCGCATCGTCAGCTTTTGTTTTATGTTATCGACGGTATAAAGCTCGCCACGGGGATTGAGCGCCAAGGCGCCCTTTTCAATGATTAAAGCCGCTAAGGGAATATCCGCGGTGATCACTAAATGCGTCGGTTCCACATGATCGACAATATATTGATCGGCCACATCAAATCCCGCACCGACTCGAATTTGGCTGATATAGGGAGATGGCGGTACGCGGATCATTTGATTAGCCACCAGCACCAGCGGCAGGGCTTTGCGCTCCGCCGCCCGGAACAGGATTTCTTTGATAGGATTGGGACACGCGTCCGCATCAACCCAAATTTTATAATCACTCAATGTCTTTTAACTCTGTTGTTAGGTTCACAAGCTCAGTTTTATGCCAAGCTATCGAACTATGCACCGTACTAAGGCGCTAAACGATCGATTTCCCACTCTGCATCATGGCGAGAATAAATAAAACGATCATGCAGCCTGTGTTCTCCACCCTGCCAAAATTCGATACTCGAAGGTCTCACTAAGTAACCGCCCCAAAAACTGGGTAAAGGCACATCGCCCTTGGCGAACTTTGCTTTCATTTCGAAGAATTTGCCTTCAAGTACTTGTCTAGCGCTGAGTTTACTCGACTGCTGCGATACCCAAGCCGCAATTTGGCTGTCCTTAGGACGGGTCATAAAGTATTTAAGCACTTCAGCGGTGGACAGTGCCTGCGCTTCACCGAGCACCGATACTTGACGCTCTAGAGGATGCCAAGGAAAATGCAAACTGACTTTATTATTAGCAGCAATTTGCTGTGCTTTGCGGCTGCCAAGGTTAGTAAAAAATACGAAACCTGTGTCATCAAAACGCTTAAGTAATACTATACGTTGAAAAGGTTGGCCGTGCTCATCCACCGTCGCCACACACATAGCGGTGGGATCGCTAAGCTCTGCATCCCTCGCCTGCGTCATCCACAGTTCAAACAAATCCATCGGGTTTTGCGGTAAGTCGGCACGTCTTAAGCCGCCTTTGGCATACTCGCGGCGGATATCACTGAGATCTGTCATAGGGTTTCCTTAAGCAAACGCCAAAAATTCACATGAGTTCAGGGATCAGCACTTCAGCCTGAAGCTGCTGATAGTGGCTAAAACCAATGTCATAACCTTGCTCGGTCGTTAATGAACACCGCCCTAAGCATAAATGGGCAGGAAATCCCTGCGTTGAGTCGTCGGTATTAAAGCGGATTGTGTCCCAACTGACAGGAGCAAACAAGGTTAATAGACGCGCTAATAGATCTTGCGGATACTGCGCTAAATCCAGATTCGTTTCAAAGCTCACATAGGAGCTAGCGCACGCATTCTCGCTTTGAGGCGTAATATGCAAAGTAACATAATATTTGCCCCAAAGACCGTTCATCGAAAAGCCTGACGGATCAAATAAATGGGCGTCAATCTCAAATTCAGGGAGTAAATCGTTAAGCTCGAGTGCGGCGCAAATCTCATCTTTACTCTGCGAGCCGCCATTAAGATAGTCGGCAAATTCGCCACGAATGTGGTACATCAACAGCTCACTGGTTTGATCATCATTTGGTGCTCGATAATCACTGTCAGAGCAGAAAAAATAGTGATGATGGCTGTCGAGATGGCCTACTCGAAAGGCTTTACCGGTGATACGTTGGCGCAATTTGCCAATATCCTCGGCAAAGCTCGTGGTTTGCAGATGAGCTTGGTATTCGTTTTTACGCTGATAACTCACCAATGCCATGGCAGGCACGCCAAGCGCGCCGATAAAGTAACAAGCGGCGTCCACTAAGGTACTGTTACCACAGGTGAGCATGACAAATCTGTCGTGCCATACAAACAAGCTGGATTCACTCAACAGATAGGCATCACAGTCCGCATTACTTAACTGCGACAGTATCTCGGCGTGGGCACAGTTGACTAAGGCAGACCAAAAACTCACATCGAGTTCGCGTAAATTCGGCGCAGACGCCGTCACGATAATCTCGAGTTTTTTTTCTGAACCTTCAAAAAACATCAACCCTTTGACCTCATGATCGTCACTCATCCTTTACTTGATCCTAGAACAACGCGATTTTACACGACTAAAACGGCAATAAAAGCGAAAAATCTGTCCTTATAAAAACAAAAATCAGCCGAGGTTACCCAAGGCTGATTTATTTTAACACGCTATAAATTAAGAAAAATCTTCTAAATAGGTATAGCCTTTCAGCCCTAGTTGCAATTCTTCTAAAATTTGTGCGCGTTCACCTTCGGCGATATGCAGATTCACTAACTCTTCATAAGTGCGCATAAAGGCCACCGCATCTAAGTTAACGTAACGCAATACGTCAGCAACCGTGTCACCCGCCAATACCGATTCGATGTTAGTCACACCATTATCTTCGATGCGAACCACTGCTGAGTTTGTATCACCAAACAGGTTATGCATATCACCCAAGATTTCTTGGTATGCACCCACAAGGAAGAAACCAATCAGGTACGGGCTATCCGCACTCCATGCTGGCACTGGCAGCGTGGTTTCAATCCCTTGACCATCAACGTATTGATCGACAATACCGTCAGAGTCACAGGTGATATCGAGCATGACAGCACGGCGTTCAGGGGCTTTATCTAGGCCCGATAACGGCAATACTGGGAACACTTGGTCAATACCCCAAGCATCCGGTAATGACTGGAATAATGAGAAGTTAACAAAGAACTTATCGGCTAACTTTTCATTGAGTTCATCAATGATAGGTCTGTGATAACGGTTTTTCGCACTCAATAGCCCTTGCACTTCATGACACACGCGCAGGTTAGCTTGCTCAGCCCACGCACGCTCCGCTAAGGTCAATTGACCTAAAGCGAATAGCGAATGCGCTTCTTGTAAGTCACTTTGGCTATCGTGGTAAATCTCAATCAAAGCACGTTGATCGGCGCGACCGCTGATCTCAGACCATGAATGCCACATGTTATGCAATAACTGTGGTGAATCTTCCGCTGGCGGTTGAATATCTTCAGGCTGATAGGCTTCAGTACCGATAACATCGGTAATAAGCACAGCATGGTGCGCCGTTAAGTAACGACCAGACTCTGAAATAATACGTGGCATAGGTTGCTCGTATTCATTACAGATGTCAGTCAATACGTTAACTATGTTGTTGGCGTATTCGGTCAGGCCATAGTTCATCGAGTTATTACTTTGGCTACGAGTGCCATCGTAATCCACCGCTAAACCACCACCGACGTCGAAGCAGTTAACGCTTGCGCCTAATTCACGTAATTCACAGTAGAAACGACCCGCTTCACTCACACCTTGGCGAATATCACGGATATTAGCGATTTGCGAACCTAAGTGGAAATGCAGCAATTGCAGCGAATCCAGCATATCGTGTTGCTTAAGTTGCTCTACAACCAGCAAAATTTGCGCAGCAGATAAACCGAACTTAGATTTCTCACCGCCGCTCGCCTGCCACTTGCCTTTGCCTTGGAACGCTAAACGTGCACGTAGACCTAAACGCGGTGTCACACCCAGACGTTTAGATTCAGCTAACACCATTTTCAGTTCAGACAGTTTTTCTAAAACGATGTAAACCTTGTGGCCTAACTTTTCACCAATCAGTGCTAAACGTATATATTCATTATCTTTATAACCATTACATACAATGACTGAACTGGCTTTTTGCGCCATGGCTAACACAGCCATCAGCTCAGGCTTACTGCCTGCTTCTAAACCCAGTTGTGGTACTTCTTTTGATGCCTGACTCGCCAGGATCTCTTCCACCACAGTTTGCTGTTGGTTTACTTTAATCGGGTAAACCAGCAAATAGTCCGCCTGATACTCGTACTTCTGTATCGCTTGGTCGAATGCTTGGCACAAACTGTTCACTCTGTGGTGCAGGATCTGCGGAAAACGAACTAGTACAGGTAAAGCGACTCCCGCCTTAACCATGTCTTTGGCTAGCTCATTTAAGCCAATCTTGTAATCAGGATTTTTGGGGTCCGGTGACACAGTCACCTCACCTTGATCGCTAATCCCATAAAAACCTTGGCTCCAGTGAGTAACATTGTACCCAGCACGAGCATCATCAATAGACCAATCATTCATTATTATTTAGCCCGTCTATTAAAAAATGGGTTAAACGGTTATGGCTTAATAGCACAACCGCCCGTTCGACAAACCCAGGCAAAGGGACACCTTACCTGACATACACGAAGGTAGATTTTACCTTCTCCTTAATGCCGCAACGTCACGCTAGTGTAAGTGACATTGCTGCGATTTTCATTAATAGCGCAAGAGACAACGCATCTTAGCGCAATACATCGTATCATATTGAAGGGAAAGCTTATTCCCTTACCTCAGTAAAGCTATCTTTACTTGCCTCGCTTGCATTTATCCTCAGGCTAAAGGGCACAAATACCGCCAAAAAGCCAAATAAGATCCTGAGTCGCATCCTTAAAACATCAAGCTAATAAGTAGCTTAAAGACGTTTGAAAGAGGTTAAGACCTTCAGAAACCGATAACACAAGTAGAAAACGAAAACCGATAACACTGAACTAGCGAAAACGCCAAACCAGCTTATCGCTAGGCAAGATTATTTTAACAGGGGACTATTGGCTTCTTCGCGGCCAGAATTGATGCGGATCAACGTGAGATGCTTAAGGCCAGTATCATCGTATGGTACGACAATCGAGCGTTGGCATTGTGACACTTTTAGGCAAAGTGCAAAAAATGGATGCTTGTGCATTAGCTAATAAAAACCCTCTTAACCCCATGTAAATCGATATGTTGTCAATTACACGGTTAATGACTGGTGAACCATAAAACCTTTATTACTCACGTAATATTTGTAATGTCTGCAACGAGCGGAATCGTTGAACGGCGCAATTAAACCGCGCAATGTCACAGAATGCAAGCAAGAATCTCATTTAATCTTTTGCATTAAAATATAATAAACACTTGCTTAACAACCACCCGCCACCCATTGGTTTTAAATAGAGTAATATTAGTTAGTTAACCCATAAACGTCGTACAAGTCTGTTCAATATTTTTTATATCACCTTTGTCACTTTTATTGACATTTACCCCTGCAAATATCCCTGATTTTTGTGTGTCACTCAAGTGATACACATTTGCCAACATTAAGCAAAGCCAAACAACCAATATCACAGCGCCAAACCCGCCACAAATCAGTGGTTCCTCCGAGACACAATGCGTGGTTAAGCCTGCGCTGAGTGACGGCTCACACATGCTAAGATAAAGCTCAAAGACAATAATGCTGCAGTTTCAGCACCGAAGTGTATAATCGCAACCGAATCACATTCCATTATGCACAGAGAGATCCATGGTACAGATAGGTAAAACCTGCAAACTTGAGGTTGTAAAACAAGTCAGCTTTGGCGTGTATTTAAACGCCCACGAATTAGGGCAAGTACTGCTGCCAAACAAAGTCACCCCAAAAGACTGCCAAGTCGGTGATCTGCTTGACGTGTTTCTGTATCTAGATTCTGAAGATATCGTGATTGCTACCACTCGCCGTCCATTGGCACAGGTAGGCGAATTTGCCTATTTAAAAGCCGTTGCAACCGGCCCTTATGGCGCCTTTTTAGACTGGGGCTTAGATAAAGATTTATTACTGCCCTTCGGTGAGCAACATAAGCCTATCGAAGAAGGCCGCTCATATCTGGTCTATGTACACGCCAACCGCGCCGATGAACGCATCATGGCCTCATCAAAAATCGATAAGTTCCTCGATAAGACTGAGCCAGACTACACAGTGGGTGAGCAGGTCGATTTATACATCGGCGGCACCACAGATTTAGGCTACAAAGCCATTATTAATCATGCCCATTGGGGCGTGATTTACGAAAACGAAGTGTTCCAAAAACTGCGTTTCGGCCAAAGACTCAAAGGTTTCATCAAACAAGTGCGCCGCGACGGCAAAATCGATCTTGTGCTGCAACAAGGCAGTAAACAAGAGTTAGATAAGCACGCCCACATTATCCTGATCAAACTCAAACAGGCTGGCGGCTTCTTAGCCCTGACCGATAAAACCGATG
This sequence comes from Shewanella sp. NKUCC06_TVS, assembly GCF_019345515.1. Lineage (NCBI taxonomy): Bacteria > Pseudomonadati > Pseudomonadota > Gammaproteobacteria > Alteromonadales > Shewanellaceae > Shewanella > Shewanella sp. NKUCC06_TVS. The sequence continues at coordinate 324,675 of NZ_JAHKQX010000003.1, forward strand.
CTGAAATCATTTACGATCAGCTTGGTATGAGTAAAAAAGCCTTCAAAAAAGCCATAGGTGGCTTATTTAAGAATGGCCAACTGAGCATAGATAATGATGGTCTGCGTTTAACTGAAACAGCAGAATAATCAACTCTATTCAGGACTTAGCGTTAAAATTGTACAGTTTACCGCCACTAAGGCAAAGTTTGACTGACAACTCCTAGGATATTAAGCATGGCTCTGTTATAAACAAAGCCATGCTTTTTTCTTTGGAGCTTATATGGAACTCACGTTACACGAAGCCAGAGTCATCGGATGCCTGCTTGAGAAAGAAATCACCACCCCTGAGCAATATCCACTCTCGCTAAACTCTTTGACCTTAGCCTGCAATCAAAAAACCAGCCGCGAGCCGGTACTCGAACTCAGCGAAACCCAAGTGCAAATCGCCGTTGATTCCCTAAATCGGAAACGTTTGATCAGCGAACAGTCGGGATTCGGCAGCCGCGTCGTTAAATACAAACACAGGTTCTGCAATACCGAATTCAGCGAACTTCAACTGTCCCCCGCCGCACTCGCCATCGTCTGTTTGTTGCTATTACGTGGCCCACAAACACCGGGAGAACTACGGACCCGCAGCAATCGCCTACACGAATTTAAAGACGTGATCGACGTGGAAGATTGCATCCGCCAATTAATGAGCCGTGAAAAGCCCTTCTTAAAACAATTACCCAGAGAAGCTGGTCGCCGTGAATCCCGTTATGTGGAATTATTCTCTGCAGCGTCATCGCACGAAAGTGCTAGTCAATCCCATAGCACAAGCCATACCTTAGCCCATGTCGCTTTGTCTGTAGACGCAGAGCCGCTTGAATTAGTGAACAGAGTGACAGAGCTTGAACAACAAGTCGCCGAACTGACGCAAAAGCTCGATGAATTAATCGCCTCATTGAGCTAATTAGCGATAGATAATGACTGATAAATACCGATGGATAATAAGTGCTATGTGGGCAACATGGCACTTATGGACCAATCCACTGTCTACCCAAGGGTGAGAAACTGAACCGCACCAACATAGTCGCGCCAAGCACCATAGCCCCTGAACCTAGCGCAAAAAGAATAGAGACAGCACATGACCAATAATCCACCCAGCAGTTTCAACAACATGTTTATTATCGCCATGTTTGAACTGCGCAAATTTTTATTTAATACCCGCGGGATCATCGCCTTGGTCGCCTTTGGTTTAGTTTGGGGTGTACTTCTGCTTTACCCCATTCAAAGTGCATCGGCCATGTTATTGCAGCCCAATGTAAAAGATATCATCGACAGCTTATTTGGTGCCAATACCCTCAATGTGCTCTTTGAGTGGCCCGTGGCTGAAATGGCGGTATTTTGGTGTTTTGCGCTGTATTTGTTTCCACTGTTCAGTATTCTTATCGCCGCCGATCAGTTCTCATCGGATAAAACCCGCGGCACGCTGCGCTTTTTAACCATACGCACTAGCCGTGACAGCTTATTGTTCGGCCGTTTTCTCGGCCAAATTCTGATCCAAGGTTTACTGATCCTATTAACGATTATCGCCACTGTCGCCCTCGCGCTCAGCCGCGACAGCCAACTGTTTTTATCTGCGTTAACGTCTGGCGCCTTAGTGGGCCTTAACCTCATCATAGTGATCTTGCCCTACACGGCTGTGATGACTTTATTGTCCCTGTATGCGCGCACGGCACGCCAAGCTATGGTGTTTGCCACCATTTTATGGACAGTGATTTCCATCACTATCGTGGTGTTAGCGAATCAATCTAGCCTACTAGCACAACTCCAGTGGGTATTACCCGGTGCTCAACTGTCGGACATGCTCAATACCAATGGACTCAATAGCTTAGTCTATGCCCCTATTCCACTGTTACAAACCGCTGTGGCCCTCTTGCTCGGCAGAATTTATATGCAAAGGAGCTCGCTATGAGTCTGATCCAATGCCAAGGGCTGTCGAAGCTTTACGGCAGCAAAAAGGCGCTGAATGATGTGAGTTTCAGTCTTGAAGCGGGTGCCCCCATCGCCCTTGTCGGTCCCAATGGCGCGGGTAAAACCACGCTTTTTAGCCTGTTATGCGGCTATTTATCACCCAGCTCAGGAACCATAACCCTACTCGGTGAAGCCCCCAATAGCCCTAAACTCTTAGGCAAGATTGCCGCTTTACCCCAAGATGCAGTACTCGATCCCAACTTGACGATTGTCAGTCAGTTAATATTTTTCGCTCGCCTGCAGGGCATGAACGTGGAGCAAGCAAAGCAAGAGGCACTGCGCGTGTTGGCCTTGGTCGATCTAATTGATGTTGCCGAACAAAAACCGCCTAGCCTTAGCCACGGTATGAGTAAACGTGTATCGATTGCGCAGGCGCTGATTGGCTCGCCAGAATTAGTATTATTAGATGAACCGACGGCGGGACTCGACCCTGCCAATGCAAAAAAAGTCCGTGAACTGGTCAAAGCCTTATCGCCCACCACAACTTTTATGATCAGCTCGCATAATCTCGATGAGCTCGAAAAGCTGTGCGATCAAGTGTTGTATTTAGATAAAGGCCAACTGAGCCAAGCTGTGTCAATGCATGCGTCGACCGACAGCGATTACCTGACGTTAACCATGCAAAATTGTGAGAGCGATGCACTGCAAGCGGAAGTGGCAAAACTGGCGGGAGTGGTGAACATCAGCTCAAAACAAAGCAATGTGTTTATTATCCAGCTAGACACAAATACAGAAAAAGCGCACAACAGTGATATTGAGATGCGCCTATTCGCCCTCTTCAATCAGCATCAATGGCAATACAAGATGCTGCTGAAAGGTCGCACTCTGGAAGAAACACTCTTTTCATAGGCAAGCGTTAAAAGGGATTTCTCATCACCCAACGGTTGAATAGTGTTCAATCCATAGCCTAAGCGCAATACGCCTTGCGCTTAGGCCTTTTAACTAAGGTTTTAAACTAAGGCTTTCAATAAGCCTTTAAATTAAGTCAGTCACTTCGCCCAGTAAAATCAGCCCACCACTCAATCCGACAAACTTGTACTTACTTTAGCAACACACAATCACCAAAAGCTTCACAAGCCTGTCAATAAAACACCAATCAACTGCGCTGAGCTTGCTATGGCTTTCAATCTCGGGACGAGCTTGTTATAACTCCCCTTCGATTGAACCTAAGCTGACTTCAGAGGTTTCTATGAACAAAGCACAACTTATCCAACGTATTGCCGCCGAGCTCAATGCATCGCAAGCGAGTACTAAACCTGTGGTTGAGCAGATACTGCAACAGATCCACGTCGCATTGAGCGAAGGCGAGAAAATTTTCCTGCCACAATTTGGCACCTTTGAACTCAGATACCATGTCGCTAAAACAGGGCGTAATCCACAAACGGGCGAAGCCATAGAAATCGACGGTTACAATCAGCCCAGCTTTAAAGCCTCAACCGCATTGAAGCAGAAAATCAATAGCGGCGCTTAGCTTTAATGTGCAGGCACTATTTTGCGAGATTTTGCGAACATTAATCAGCAGCCTTGATAGAAATGAGCCTCAACATAATTTGAGGCTCATTTTTTATCAAAAGAAAAATAACCGTTCCGCTTAGGGGAAAGTCTTAAACAATTATGCAGTCGCTAAGTATTGCTCTCCTCACCTTGATAAAGTGGCGCAATATCGACATAGTCAGCAGCGTTTTCAGCACTTGGATCCTCGAGAAATGGCACACAACCAAGGAAAGGTGCTGTCATCATCTCTTTAAGGCTCGTCAGATTCTCCTCAAACATACTCATATTCGGGTCGACACGATTAGCAACCCAGCCTGCAATCTTAAGCCCATCGGCCAATATCGCCTCTTGAGTCAGCAATGCATGATTTAAGCAGCCGAGTTTCATGCCAACCACGAGTATCACTGGCAGTTCTAATCTCTGTACGACTTCCGAAAGATACCTGCCATCACCTAAGGGTAAACGCCAGCCTCCCGCGCCTTCAATCAAGCAAAAATCCGCTTGAGCAAATGCCACTAAATCTAAACTTTCAATAATAGCTTCAGGCGCTAAACTCACGCCCACTTGGGCGGCAGCAATGTGCGGTGCAATCGCAGGTTCGAAGGTAAAAGGATTGATGACGGAATAGGCCAGTTTTAGTGAAGATGACGTCATCAGCTGTAACGCATCGGCATTACGCAATCCTTCAGAGGTTTGCGCGCAGCCCGAGGCGATGGGCTTAACACCTAAAGTCAACATAGTGTTAGCCGCAAGAATACTCACAGCGGAGTCAGCATTGGCTATGAGCCCTAAACGATTCACAGCGGTTAATAATGCCGCCGAAACCAAAGTCTTACCGCTATCGGTATCTGTACCTGTTACAAAATACATATTAGATCCTTATCTGTTGCTATGAGTTCTGCTTTGTTAAGCCCACTCTCCATAAGCTAAATGTCCATATAGCTAACGATCTCTATACGTAATGTTAAAAATCCAACGTTTTCTAGATATTAGTGCTAATTAATAATGCCATGACTAAAGGCATAATCGGTGAACTTTAAAACCTACGCCGAGCACGTATTTGAACTATCTGGTAGGTTAACGGCAAACCTTGGGGTAAACGTAGCGATTCGGCTTTGGCCTGCATGGCCTGCCAATCTTGACGACCACGCAGCCGTGGAGTGAATTCTGAAGCACTCACTGTTGAACCTGAAACCCGAGTTGTTGAACTGGCGACATGTACAGAAGCCCCCACACCTTTAATTGAATAGAGTAGTGCCTTAAGAGTGTCAAAATACACTGTCATAGGGACGAGTCGCACTTCAAGTAATTCCCATGTATCGAGTTTAAATGCAGCCTTGAGTGCTTGCATCGTCGAAAAGTCATTCACTCTTAACCCTAATTCAGCTAATTGATTCAAACTCCCCTGCGCCACAAGGCTCAGATGACACTCGCCGTTCGGCTTAAGTACCCGCGCCATTTCGGCTACCGCAGCAGGAAAATCAGCACACCATTGCAGGGCTAGATTAGAGTAAATAACATCCATGCTGCCATTGGTAAAAGGTAAACACTGCGCATCGGCACATACGCCGAGATAATCGGGATAAGACTGTTTTAGCTTTTGTAGCATGCCAAGGGCAATATCCACGGCAAATACAGTTGTGGATGAATTTTGCGTAGAGAGATCCGCTGGTTGAGACACACTGTGATACCCAGAAAAATCCGTGCCAGGGCCTGCCCCTATGTCTAACAGATAACCAGCTGCCGAAAACTCACTGAGTAAACTGGCAGCGCTCAGGCGTTGTAATTGATTATGATCTTGGTAACTATGGGCCGCTGCGGAAAAACGTTCAGCAATTTGAGTCCCGTGCACATTGGACACAGTCCCCGCGAGAACGCCCCCATAAGAAACGCCCGCATTAAGCTCACTCAGCTTAAGATCGCAAGCTATAAACTTGTTTGACTCATGAGCAGACGCACTACAGCTTGGATCACTAGACTTTATCAGGCTTGGCATTTTAACTAACACTCAACCATAAAAACTTAACATTCAATAAAATAACGCGATCTATAGGGTACATTTATCTGTACTCATCGGTAGATTCTCGTTCACTGACAAGCGGAATACCAACACGACGGAGCACTTGGGCTAATTGCTCAACACAAGCAGCGATATCTTCAGCGGTATGGGTCGCCGCTAAGGTAATGCGTAACCGCGCCGACCCTACAGGCACCGTCGGCGGGCGAATCGCCCCAACCCAAATGCCCGCGGCTCTTAACGCTTCGGCGACTTGCAGGGTTTGCTGCGCATCGCCAATGATCAACGGCTGAATTGCGGTATCCGAACCTAAAAGGGGCACGGCAGCATCGAGGCATAACTGTTTGAATAGCGAAATATTCTCAAGCAGTTTCTGCTGTAACTCAGGATGTGCAGTGCAGTACCGAGTCGCGGCCAACGCTAATGCGGCATTGGCGGGCGATAAGGCGGTCGAATAAATATATTCGCGGGCATTACTGACCAAAAAGTCGATCAGCGCCTGACTCCCCAAAACCGCTGCGCCTTGGCAACCTAATGCCTTACCAAAGGTCACTACTTGCACATCGATAAGCTTGGCGGCTTTATCTCTTGCATCACTATTTTGATAGCCATCGAGCACCGCAAAACCATGGGCATCATCAACAATCAACCAAGTATTCTGTTGACGACAAAGCGCCGATAACTGCACGATCGGCGCACAATCCCCGTCCATGCTAAACACGCTTTCTGTGATTAACGCCGATACGTGATTTCGAGTCAGAAGCCGCTCAGCGCTCTCAAGCGAATTGTGTAAAAAACGTTTAAGCTGCGCACCGCTGTCCTGCAAACCATCGATAATTGAGGCGTGCACAAGTTTATCGGCAATCACAGTATCTTGCTGATCAAACAAGGTTTTCATTAACGCCGTATTGGCACTAAAGCCCGAGCAGAATAGTAATCCCGCTTCATGCCCCGTTAAGGCGCAGAGTTCACGTTCAAGTGTGACATGCGCATCACTGTACCCTGTCACTAAGGGCGATGCGCCGCTACCCACACCGTAGGTCTGCGCGCCAAGGTGCAGCGCTTCAACCAACTCAGGAACGCGGGATAAGCCTAAATAATCATTACTGCTAAAATTAACATAGGATCGCCCTTCGAACACAAAGCGCGGGCTCGAAGTGGGTGCGTTAACATCAAAGCTGTGATCAACACTCAGCATTTTACGTTGCCGTAATAAACCTTGCTCACGTAAGGCTTGCTGACGGGCGGCAATTTTCATCTCGAGCAGAGAACTCATCGATTTAGCCTCAAGAATGATTGTCTTAAAAATGCTGCTTGAAAAATGGAGTGCGGCCAATAAAGCTATCGGCCGCAATCAAAATAGGCTGCAGCCAACAAGGTTTACAGGCTATTCGACCTGTTTGTCGGACAACATGCGCTCAGCAGTATTACAAAGCAGCCGCGTCATAGAATTGTGCCGATGACTTATCTTGATAGGCCGCCGCTTTGGCTAAAACAGCACTTTCTTCTTCCAGTTTTGCCGCTGCGCCCTGCTCGGGACGTAAGCCTAAACGTCGAAATAGCCCCATATCATCGCTTTCTTCTGGGTTTGGTGTGGTCAGCAATTTACAACCATAGAAAATCGAGTTAGCGCCGGCAAAGAAACACATGGCCTGCAGCTCATCACTCATATTTTCGCGGCCTGCCGATAACCGTACGCGGGAAAGCGGCATTAAGATACGCGCCACAGCGATAGTGCGCACAAATTCGAGTGGGTCTAGGTCGTCAAGCTTCTCAAACGGCGTGCCCGCCACTTTGACTAACATATTGATTGGTACTGAATCAGGATGCTGCGGTAAATTAGCCAGCTGTTGTAGTAAGCCTGCACGATCCGTCGCCTTTTCACCCATGCCGACAATCCCGCCCGAGCACACTTTCATACCAGAAGCGCGCACATGTGTCAGTGTATCTAAACGATTTTGATAGGTACGTGTCGTGATCACATCGCCGTAATATTCAGGCGAAGTATCTAAATTATGGTTGTAATAATCTAAGCCAGCACTGGCTAAATCGTTCGCTTGATCTTCAGAAAGCATGCCGAGCGTCATACAGGTTTCCATACCTAAGGCTTTAACTTCTTGCACCATTTGTTTAAGGTACGGCATGTCTTTTTCTTTTGGATTACGCCAAGCAGCGCCCATGCAGAAACGAGAGGCACCCGCGGCTTTAGCACTGCGTGCCTCGGTCAGCACAGTTTCCATTGCCAGCAAACGCTCTTTCTCTAGACCTGTGTCATAGCGAGCACTCTGCGGGCAATATTTACAATCCTCAGGGCAAGCACCGGTTTTAATCGATAATAAACGGCTAATTTGCACTTCATTAGGATCGTATACCTCACGGTGAATACTGTGTGCTTTAAATAATAAGTCATTCATCGGCAGCGCAAATAAGGCTTCGATTTCTTCCCGCTTCCAATCATGACGAACTTGCAACTGCGACATTGAACACCCTTTTTATTCTGTTTTTTATCTTGGCTAGGATAACCTCAGCCCTTAAACTGTCAACGCCAACCAGTGAACCCAGTTTACTAATGGCTACTTTATCACCAAAAAAGTGAGCGTTTATGCGCAATTTACTCGATTTTGACTTTGATAGCGCCCATATTTGGCATCCTTACACCTCAATGACCCGATCTCTTCCTGTTTTTGGTGTACACAGCGCCAAAGGCTGTGAATTGGAATTAGTTGATGGCCGCAAGTTGGTAGATGGCACTAGCTCGTGGTGGGCCTGTGTGCACGGCTATGCACATCCCGAGATATTAACCGCGATGGAAAAACAGTTGCATCAACTGAGCCATGTGATGTTTGGCGGTATCACCCATGAACCCGCCATTGAACTGTGTAAAAAACTTATCGCTATGACCTGCGAACCGCTAACAAAGGTCTTTTTGTGCGACTCTGGATCTATCTCAGTCGAAGTGGCAATTAAAATGGCGCTGCAATATTGGCAAGGTCAGAGTGTACATGGAGAAGAGCGACCGCTAAAACAACGCATTCTTACCGTTAAGAAAGGTTACCACGGCGATACCTTTGCCGCGATGAGCGTATGCGATCCCGAAGGCGGCATGCACACTATGTTTGGCGATACAGTAACCAAGCAATCATTTGTGCCCGCGCCACAAACCGCCTTTGGCGAAGCCTTACAAGCCGATGATTTAACCGCAATGCGCGACATATTAAGCATTAATCACCATGATATTGCCGCAGTGATTATAGAGCCGATAATGCAAGGCGCTGGCGGTATGCGTTTCTACAGCGCAGATTATTTAACGGGTCTTCGTGCCCTATGTGATGAATTTGATGTCTTGCTGATCTTAGATGAGATTGCCACTGGCTTTGGTCGAACAGGTAAGCTTTTTGCCTATGAACACGCCCATATTACCCCTGATATCTTATGTTTAGGTAAAGCGCTAACGGGCGGTTACATCAGCCTAGCGGCAACGCTGTGTACCGATAAAGTTGCCCAAGGAATCAGCCAATCTCCCGCGGGCGTGTTTATGCATGGCCCTACTTTTATGGGTAACCCGCTAGCCTGCGCCGCGGCGTGTGCAAGCTTAGACATAATTAACCGTAATGAATGGCAAGCGCAAGTGGCTGCTATCGAACAGCAAATGCGCGTTGAACTTAACGATGCGATTGATTTGCCGAGCGTAAAAGATGTGCGAGTGCTCGGCGCTGTCAGCGTGTTAGAGATGCACGAACCCGTCAATACCGCAGAGCTACAGCAGCAATTTGTCGATTTAGGCGTCTGGGTGCGTCCCTTCGCCAACCTTATCTATATCATGCCGCCCTATATCATTAGCTCAGCACAATTAAGCCAACTCACCAGTGCGATGAAGCAAGTCGCAGCAGGCATTAAAGTATCATCAAGCAGTGCCGAGCCGCAGCTTATCAGCCACGGTTGATACTTTAACGCTTGGCCATCTTTTAGCTTAACGCTCTTTCAACTCAATAAGCCTTTAATGTCGAATAAACGAACCCCTGCGCACTGTGCGCTAGGGGTTCGAACTGCCAGGCTTATATCAGTACTCAGCAGCCCCTTCCCTTGTTCGAATCTCGCATCCTCTTGATAGATAAACGCGCTAAGGTTGCAATTGCAATATTGCTCACAATTTCCATTAATACTCTGTAATTTAGTGCATTTATTTAATTCGCCAACTGGAAATTTTATCAAAGCCAACGATGCTTATATCACTCACTTTACACAACATATCTTTCGCCAAAAGCTGACAACAACTTGAGCAGAGGGAATGGCTTAAATCGCTACACAAAGAAAAGGAGATCATATGTTCAAACTCGCTGACATCCCCGTTAATCGAAAACTCGCACTACAGCTCATTATCGCCCTCGCAGGTGCCTTAATTTTACTCACTATTTCCGTAACAGCCCTAAAGCACAACCTGATGGCAGAGCGTGAAGCACGACTTAATGCCGTATTGTCCCTCGCCAGCACCCGTATCCAAGCGTTGTCGCAATCGCTGCCCCTAGAGCAAGCACAGCAAGCCGCTAAAGACATGTTGAACGACATGCGTTTTGATGGTGATAACTACTTGTTTGTGATTGATGAATCGAGGCACGTTATCGTTCATCCCATCAAAAAAGAACTGGTTGGCCAACAAATGGGTAATCGAGGCGAAGAGAATTATTGGTTCGAAATGGTCGAACTCGGCCGTGATGGCAAACAAGGATTAGTCGAATACCGCTGGACGACGGCGAATGGCAAATCAGCGCAAAAAATCTCACTTGTCATGGGATTTAAACCTTGGGGCTGGATCTTAGGCTCAGGTATGTTACTCCAAGATATCGAAGCCACCATTTGGAATGAATACCTCACCATGGGAGGCATTACATTTGTCATTATTGTGCTTATGGCTTGGCTAGGTTATGCCATTAGCCGCTCTATTACTCAGCCATTGGATGATGTGAATCTGGCTATGCTCGCCATCACAAAAGGTGATTTAACGACTCAGCTAAAAATCTATGGTAAAGATGAACTTGGCATCTTAGCCCACAATATAAACCAAAGCATAGACTCCATTCGTAGCACTTTACTTCAAGCGAGTCATAGCGCTGACAATGTTGCACAGGCCTCGGCTCGGATCGCCTCAACTGCAGAGGAAACCAATCAAGCGGTAAATAATCAGCGGGATCAACTCGCCCAACTTGCCACCGCCATGAATGAAATGAGCGCCACTATCGCCGATGTCGCGAATAATGCGGAGAGCACAGCCAAAGATACCAAAGAAGCCACTTGGGAAGCTGGCCTTGGCGACCAAGATGTTCACGCCAGCGTAGATGGTATTCATGCTCTTGCCAAAGAAGTGGAGCAAGCGACGGATCAAGTGAATATGCTTAAAGAGGAAGTCATGCAGATCAGCGAGGTCACCTCTGTTATCAGCGCGATTTCAGACCAAACCAACTTGCTGGCACTGAATGCGGCAATCGAAGCCGCCCGCGCTGGCGAACAAGGGCGAGGGTTCGCTGTAGTCGCCGATGAAGTGAGGCAACTTGCCAGTCGCACTAGGCAATCGACCGAAGAAATTCAAAACACGATTTCATTATTGCAACAACGGGCCGTGAGCGCCGCTAAGGCAATGGATGCAAGCCGAGCTTTGGCAGAAAACAGTGTGAGTCAATCGGCAAAAGCGGGGAAGGATTTATCGCTTATCGTTGCTCATATAAAACATGTGAGTGACATGGCAACCCATATCGCCACCGCCGCAGAAGAACAAAGTGTGGTCGCAGAAGACATGAACAGAAACGTGTGCGGAATTAATAACTCAGCGCTCGAAGTCTCTGAATCGGCAACTTATTTGGCTCAAGAAAGTGAAAGTTTGGCCGAATTATCACTGAATTTAAACAATAAACTGGCCGTATTCAAACTCTAGTCATGTATTTAGTTACACCCACAAACCTGTGTCAAACCGTTTAGCCAAGATAAGCCGCATAAAAAATTACGCGATTATCTTGGCATTTCGTTAAACGTACCGACGTCACTAAACTCATGTTACCGAACACGTATACCAAGCTTATTTTACCAAGCTAGAAATCAAGGCACGTAGCGCGGCAGGTTTTATCATTTTCGCCATATAGTGATAGCCGCGGCGTTGCACATCTTCCACCAGCTCTTTGCGGGTATTGGCGGTAATCAAAATGCCGGGTAAATCTTTGCCATACAGGGCACGAATACCGTCCATCGCATCGACACCATTTTGGCCATCATCTAAATGGTAATCCGCGAGCACAATATCAGGCGCGACGCCTTTCAGTCCTAGTTTAATGCGTGCATCAGATAAATCTTTTGCACAGATAACCTCACACTGCCAGCGGCTTAATAAGCTTTCTAATCCAGCTAAAATGGCCTCTTCGTTGTCGATACACAACACTTTGATACCCGATAACGGCTGCAGCAGCGACGGTAACGCCTTCACTTGTGGCTGACGCACAGTTTCTCCAAGCGGCACACAAATGGAGAAGACCGAGCCGCGCCCTAAATGGGACGAAACCTGAATACCGTGTTCTAACACTTTACTAATGCGATCAGCAATCGCCAGACCTAAGCCCAAGCCGCTAACATTGTTGCTCTTAGGATTATTCAACCGCTTAAATTCTTTGAAAATTTCTTGGGTTTCTTTTTCATCAATACCACAACCCGTGTCTAACACTTGGATTTCAAGGTAATGACCTCGATGACGACAACCAAATAACACTCTGCCACCGCGAGCATAACGGTAGGCATTCGTTAAAAAGTTTTGCAGGACACGCCTTAACAGCGAAGGATCGGAATTAACGGTTGCGCTGCATGGGATCATCTTAAAACGAATTTGGTTATCCGCCGCCATCGCTTCAAATTCAACGGATAAGCCATTGATCAGTTCTGAAATCGCAAAGTCACGGCGATTGACATCCACCATACCTGAGTCGAGTTTAGAAATATCCAATAGGTCGGTGAGCAACTCGCCGGCAATTTTTAGCGAGCTATTCACATGGGATAAGGTGGTTCTGGCCTCACGATCTAGATTGGGATACTGAGATAACGACGCAGTAAACAGCCGCGCGGCATTAAGCGGTTGCATTAAATCATGGCCAACAGCAGCCAAGAAGCGACTCTTAGAGGCGTTGGCGATTTCTTCCTGCGCTTTAGCCTCGAGTAACTCACTGTTCAACATGGCTAATTCATAGGTTCGCTCATTAACGCGGCTTTCTAAGGTTTCATTGGCCTCGAGCAGTGCGCGCTCCTGCTCGCGATACTGAGTAATATCGGTAAAGGTCATCACAAAACCACCGTCTGGCATGGGATTACCTTGAATTTTAATCACTTTACCGTCTCTGCGATGGCGCTCAGAAGTGTGCGGCGTGCCATTACGCATATGCTGCACCCGCTGCTCAACCTGCTGTTCTATTTCCCCTTCACCACAATAACCCCGCGCCGCATTAAAGCGGATCACTTCACTGATGGGCATGCCCTGCTGCAAAAATCCATCGGGATATTGATACAGCTCCACATATTTGTAATTCCATGCCACAAGATTGAGATCGTTATCGATAACACTCATGCCTTCATAGGCGTGCTCAATCGCGCCGCGCAACATGTCTTGACTGAGCATAATCTTCGATGAAGCTTCATCGACCAGACTAAAGACTTCATCCAGCGCTAAATCGCGCCCTTGCAGCACGGAATCCATCACCAGCGCTGCGCTTGAGGCGCCAAGCACCCCCGCCAATAAACGTTCAGTGTGGGAAATCAACTCCGGCGGCGCCGCTTTATGCCAACTATCACTTTTTACCGCATCAATCGAGAAACGGCTAAAACTCTCATAGGCGCGCGTTGGGCTAACGAAGCGACTCGCCAGTATCAGTAAATCTTGCTGTGAAATCGGACCATTTTTCTTATTGGCGCTGTTTTTCAATTTGCCAGGGCTCACAAAAGCACTGGCCTGAATACGCTCAGCCACACCTGCTCTAAACCAAATAGAACCCAATATATAACAGGCGATATTAGCAAAAAGAGCCGTCAGCGCATCACGCACATTGGGCGTTATCGCATCTAGCAGGCCTTTCTCGCTCGCGACACTAGACAAGAACGCCGATGAGCTTTGCACATCTGTCATGCCCTGCAACATGATGTAGAACCACAGCGAAAAGCCCACGCCGAGTCCTAAAAATACCCCAGCACGATTGCCGTGTTTCCAATAGAGTCCACCGACTAAAGCTGGCGCGAGTTGGGCAAACGCCCCAAAAGACAACATGCCTAAATGGGACAAGGAATCACTGTCTGATAATGCCAAATAGCTGCCATAGCCTAAGCCAAGAATAATCACGATCGCCAAGCGGCGGGCATTAAGTAACAGGTGCGAGAACTGACTGAAGTTTTTCTCGCGGATATGGCCTGTGCGCAGCATCACTGGCACCAGCCATTCGTTACTTACCATCACACTGATAGTCACCACCGCCACTATCACCATGCCAGTTGCCGCCGAAAGTGTGCCAAGTAATGCAATCACCGCCAGCAAAGGTTGATCTAACGCCAGCGGTAAATTAATCACATAGGTATCGGCCGACACTGAATCGCCGAGGATGATCTTCCCCGCCAAGGCGAGCGGTCCAACGAATAAACCAAAAAGTGCTAAATAAATGGGAAACAGCCAACGCCCTTTTGACAACACGGACTCATCGGCGCATTCCACCACCATTACATGGAACTGCCTTGGCATACATAAAAAGGCCGCCATTCCGACGAGTAACTCAGGCATTAAGGCTTCAATACGTGGATTAGGATAATTAATTAGTGACTGCGCATTGGCCTGCTGCCAAATATCCCCAAAACCATCGAACACTCCGAAACTGATGACGATGCCGACCAACAAAAATGCGGCAAGTTTCACCAGAGACTCAAAGGCAATCGCGAGCATCATGCCGGGATTATGCTCGGTCGCATCGAGTTTGCGAGTACCAAATAAAATGGCAAATATGGCTAACAGCGAAGTGATCAGTAACGGAATCGTCACGCCATCGAGGGGATCGTCAGCGGGTTGAAACAAATTAAGACTGAACACCATCGCCTTAAGCTGCAGGGCGATATAGGGCATGATGCCAAACAAGGCAATTAAGGTGACTAAGGCGGCTAAGGTTTGAGATTTGCCGTATCGGGCGGCAATAAAGTCGGCCACGGAAGTGATATTTTGCGCCTTAGACACTAATACCATCTTGCGTAACATGCCAAAACCTAAAGTAAAAATCAGAATCGGGCCGATAAAAATCGGTAAGAAAGACCAAAAATCCTTAGCAGATTGCCCAACTGTGCCTAAAAAACTCCACGAGGAGCAATAAACCGCTAAGCTCAGACCATAGATCACGACCTGAAGCTTTTTAGTGATCTGAGTAAACCAACGCTCCGCCCCCCAAGCCAATAGGAATAAAAGTGAGACATAACAGACGGCAATAACAGCAACGACTAAGGTTAAATTCATACTTTGCTCTTTTTTCTGATTATTGTGCGATAAAACCTGTCTAAAATCTAGCCGGATTTTTAATGCAACAGACTAAATATAAAGGAAAATTTAACACTAGACCAAGGTCTAATGGAGTTGCCGCCCCCTTGCATACCATACTCAGTCCACGCAATTTTTCAAAAGGGAAGCCCTATGAGCTCGCAGTCTCTCTACAAAGTCTCCGGCAATATCGCTGCCAATGCACTTGTAAACAACGATAAATATAAAACAATGTACCAAGAGTCGATTGTCAATCCTGAAGGTTTCTGGAGAGAACACGGCAAGCGTATTGATTGGATTAAACCCTATACCAAGATTAAAAAAACCTCTTTTGATGACCATAACTTATCGATCAATTGGTTTTACGATGGCACCCTGAATGCTTCTGCCAACTGTTTAGACCGTCATTTAGCCGAACACAGTGATCGCGTGGCGATTATTTGGGAAGGCGACAACGCAAGCGAACAACGCAAAATCACCTACGGTGAATTACATGCAGATGTGTGTAAATTCGCCAACGCACTGCGCAGCCAAGGCGTGCGCCGCGGTGATATAGTCACAATTTACATGCCTATGGTGCCAGAAGCCGCAGTCGCTATGCTTGCCTGTGCCCGTATCGGCGCTGTGCACTCTGTGGTCTTCGGTGGTTTCTCACCGGATTCAATCGCCTCTCGCGTAATTGACGGAAAATCCAAAGTCATCATTACCTCCGATGAAGGTATGCGCGGTGGCCGTGCTATTCCATTGAAGCGCAACATAGATGATGCCTTAAAGCACCCTGATGTCACTACGGTTGAAAAAGTCATCGTACTTAAACGCACGGGCGGCAAAGTAGATTGGGTAGAAAGCCGTGATGTGTGGTGGCATTCACTGATGGAAACCGCATCAGAGCACTGCCAACCAGAAGAAATGGACGCCGAAGCACCGTTATTCTTGCTTTATACCTCAGGTTCAACTGGTAATCCCAAGGGCGTATTGCACACCACTGGCGGCTACATGGTTTATGCGTCTATGACCCATGAATATGTGTTCGACTACAAAGCGGGTGAAGTGTACTGGTGTACCGCAGATGTGGGTTGGATCACTGGCCACTCTTACATGGTTTACGGCCCCCTCGCCAATGGTGCGACTGTGCTTATCCATGAAGGTGTGCCGAATCATCCAAGCCCTGCCCGTTTAGGCGAAATGATTGACCGCCATAAAGTGAACATTCTATATACAGCGCCAACCTTAATTCGCGCGCTGATGGCCGAAGGTAAACAACACTTCGATAAGTTCGATGGTAGCAGCTTGAGGATCATGGGCTCGGTAGGCGAACCTATCAACCCAGAAGCATGGCGTTGGTACCATGAAGTCATAGGTCATGAGCATTGCCCTATCGTCGATACTTGGTGGCAAACTGAAACGGGCGGCATTTTGATCACGCCACTGCCAGGCGCGACCGATACTAAACCCGGCTCAGCTACCCGTCCGTTCTTTGGCGTTCAACCCGCCTTAGTGGATAACATGGGGAATATTTTAGAAGGTGAGAACGAAGGTAACTTAGTGTTACTCGATTCTTGGCCGGGCCAAATGCGTACTGTGTATGGCGACCATGAACGATTTGTACTGACCTACTTTAAAACCTTCCGTGGCATGTATTTTACCGGTGACGGCGCACGCCGTGATGAAGATGGCTACTACTGGATCACTGGCCGCGTCGATGACGTAATCAACGTATCCGGCCACAGATTAGGTACAGCAGAGGTTGAAAGTGCGCTGGTATCACACGAACTGGTTGCCGAGGCTGCAGTAGTTGGCTACCCACATGATATTAAAGGCCAAGGTATTTATGCGTATGTCACGCTAACCCGCGGCACTGAAGAAACCGAAGAGCTACGTCAAGAGCTGCGTCAATGGGTTCGTAAAGAAATTGGTGCGCTGGCAACGCCAGATCTCATCCAATGGGCGACGGGCTTACCTAAGACTCGTTCGGGCAAGATCATGCGCCGCTTCCTGCGTAAGATTGCCGCTAACGAAGTGACTAACTTAGGGGATGCATCAACCTTGGCAGATCCAGCTGTGATCGAGACCTTGATTGAATCACGCTTAAATCGTACTGAGTAATATCCGAGTTAAGAATAACGTCCACAACGCTTAGTCTATGCCCAATAGGCTAAGCGTAACCTGAACCTCCCTTTTTAAACCTCAGGTTAAAAGTGAACCCTGTTGAGAGAGTGTGTGTGATTGCTCCTTTCTCTAGCTTGCCCCTCCAACCAGGGGCATTTTTTTTGCCTGTTATGTTAAGCTTGCAGCCTCACTTTTATTCAGCATAGATTTTTTATCAGCGTGTCAGTCAAACTCAGAGACTATCAACAGCAAGCGGTTAATGCCGCCATCGCCCATTTTAGGCAAAGCCAAGCTTCCGCCGTACTCGTATTACCCACAGGCGCGGGCAAAAGCATAGTGATCGCCGAACTGGCGCGCATCGCCAAAGGCAGAGTCTTAGTGCTCACCCATGTGAAAGAATTAGTTGCACAAAATGCAGAGAAAGTCGGTTTACTGACAACCGAAGCCAGTATTTATGCGGCGGGACTCAATCAAAAAGCCACCGACGGAAAAACCGTCGTTGCCAGTATTCAATCGGCAGCGCGGGGATTAACGCAGTTCGATCAGCCGTTCTCGTTAGTCATTATTGATGAATGCCACAGAGTCAGCCTAGAAAAAACCAGCCAATATCAGCAAGTACTCAAGCATTTACGCACGAAAAATCCCCAATTAAGATTGCTCGGTCTCACCGCCACGCCCTATCGCCTTGGCACTGGCTGGATTTATCAGCAACACTATCACGGCAAAGTGGGGTCTCCCGAACATGCCGTGTTCGAACATTGTGTGTTCGAGCTGCCCATCAGGCCGCTCATTAAGCAAGGTTACCTCACAGCGCCAACCCTGTTTGATGGCCTCAGTGCCCAGTACGATTTCAGCCAACTTAAAGCAAACGAGAATAGCGAATATGCCGAAGCCGAGGTTAACGATTTGCTGGGGCATTACGGCCGCGCGACCACTGCGATTGTGAAACAACTCATTGAACTGAGCCAACATAGAAAAGGCATTATCATTTTTGCGGCAACGGTGCGCCACGCTAATGAGATTTTTGGCCTACTCAACCAAGCTCACGCTGCACAAAGTGCCATTATCACAGCACAAACTCACGACAATGAACGTGACGCGACGATTGAACGCTTTAAAGCCCAAGAGCTTAAGTTTTTAGTCAACGTTGCTGTGTTGACGACAGGCTTCGACGCGCCCCATGTGGATTTGATTGCAATTTTGCGCCCTACCGCCTCAGTCAGTCTGTTTCAACAAATGATCGGCCGTGGATTGCGAATCGCTGAAGGCAAAAAAGATTGTCTTATCATCGACTATGCTGCCAATGGTTATGACTTGTATTTCCCTGAGGTCGGCCAAGCGAAACCCAACAGTAAATCGGTCCCCGTGCAAGTGCATTGCCCAGTATGCGATTTTGCCAATATATTCTGGGGACTCACAGACGACGATGGCGACATTATCGAACACTTTGGTCGCCGCTGTCAGGGCATAGTCGAACAGCAAGGTAAAAAGCTGCAGTGCGACTTTCGATTTAGATCTAAATCTTGCCCTGATTGCGGCGAAGAGAATGATATCGCGGCGCGCATTTGCCAGTACTGCCAATCGACCCTCATCGATCCCGATAAACGCCTACGCCAAGTGCTCAGCCAGCAGCACCATCATTTATTCCGCTGCCAGCATATGAGCCTCATCGACGATGACGGCAATCTGAAAGTGCAGTACCTCGATATCGACGGCAATGAATTCAATCGCCGCTTTAAATTACAAACGCCGGCCCAGTGGCGAGCCCTATATGCCTTATTCATCTTTCCCCATAGCCGTACACCGGGATTAAAACCGAAAAAATACACTAAGGTGACAGAGTTAATCAGCGACGCGGATAAATTCCGCATGCCCGATCTCTTGCTGCTGAAGAAACATAAAAAAGGCTGGGATCTGCTCGAAAGCTATTTTGATTACCAAGGTCGCTATCAAACTGAAAATAAACTCGGCTGACATTATCAATTCACTTAGGCCTATGGTATAAAACGACTAAAGTAATCCTAAGGAGCTATTATGTTCGTTGTTATTTTTGGCCGTCCAGGCTGTCCTTATTGCGTTCGTGCTGTGCAATTATCTGAGCAACTCGTTGAAAAACGTGATGACTTTAAGTTCAGATATGTCGATATCCATGCAGAAGGCATCTCTAAAGCAGATTTAGAAAAAACTGTCGGTAAGCCAGTTGAAACCGTACCGCAGATTTTTGTCGATGAGAAACACATAGGTGGCTGCACAGATTTCGAGCAATATGTTCGTGAAAACAATCTGTTAGATTAAGCGTTATAGATATGTGATCCGCTTAATGCAAAAGGAGACCTAAGGTCTCCTTTTTAGTCTTTAACACAACCAAGTGGGATTAGAGCTTTCCATAAATAGTGCTCGGTACAAAACTGCCTAGACCCCCCCAGAATTATACGCACCATTGTCATCATCACTGCACATAATGTCAGCTTCAATATAATCGCCAAACTCAAGATACATTTCTTTTTAAAGATGCCGCATTAGTCGAACTTGCTAATGCCAATAATTATGTTAGAAAAATATTTTGCAGTGGAATAAGTAAAACGAAGGTATTAAATTCTGTACTCAGTATTGGAGTTTAACGAGGGACATTCAGGGGGAAATTCGAGAGAGATACAGCTGAAAAAATAAGTGGTGGGTCGTGAAGGATTCGAACCTTCGACCAATTGGTTAAAAGCCAACTGCTCTACCGACTGAGCTAACGACCCATCTGGTGTTGCACTGATTTATACACTTTCAGTAAAGTGGTGGGTCGTGAAGGATTCGAACCTTCGACCAATTGGTTAAAAGCCAACTGCTCTACCGACTGAGCTAACGACCCATGGAGTATAACGCTGATTTA